>NZ_JBJQOQ010000042.1:0-45031 GCF_046036945.1 Brevibacillus sp. B_LB10_24
AAGATAAGGGGGTATGACTCAAATCCAATTTCGGGGCTTAAAAGCCGGAACGTATCGAGAATTTTGCCAACGGGAAGTGGGAAGTGATTGATGGCCGCTTCTACAATGAAGCAGAGCAGAAAAGCG
The DNA here is from genome assembly GCF_046036945.1 of Brevibacillus sp. B_LB10_24. NCBI lineage: Bacteria > Bacillati > Bacillota > Bacilli > Caryophanales > Paenibacillaceae > Brevibacillus > Brevibacillus sp. B_LB10_24. The sequence goes on from NZ_JBJQOQ010000042.1 coordinate 127, forward strand.
GTGCCCCCGTAGTGGTGATTGATGAAGAAATGGCGAACCGCTTTCAGCTAAAAGTAGGGGATCGCTTCGGCATCTATTTTTATGATGCGGATGCGACAAAAGAAGTGACCGTGATCGGCATTTATCGAAAAAATGCGGAAAAGGTAAACCTTAATCTTTTGACCAATATGTACACGCCTTACCGTTTTTTGAGAAACGTATTAACAGAAAGCGGAATCAATCAAATCACGATTGGCAGTGCCACTTTCTATCTGAAGGATGTCTCGTTTGTCGATCGCTTTATCGAACAAGGCAAAGAAAAAGCAGGCCCCAAATTTCAATTTACGGCAAATGATGTAATGTTAAAACGCCTTTTGGCTCCGTTCGAGAATATACGTTCGTTTGCTGATCTTGCCATAAAAGCGGTTCTGATTGCCGGGGCGGCTGTGATGATGTTGCTCATGGCCATAATTACGCGTGAACGGAAAAAAGAGATTGGGATCTTGCGTTCTTTGGGATTCAAGAAATCGACCGTGATGCTCCAGTTTGTGACAGAAGCACTGGCAGTTGAGTTGATGGCGCTCGTAATCGGTTTGGCTGTGGGGCAGGTTGCCTCTGATGCCGCAAGCCAGCAGCTATTGAACCAGGGGATGAAAGTGAATGAACAGATGCAGCATTCGATGCAAGGCTTCGACCTCAGCGGGCAAGTCATTGAAGCAGTCTACCCGTCGCTCGGAATCTCCACCTACCTGCTGGTCGTATGGATGGCTTTGCTGATCACAAGCGCGGGAACACTTACGTCCTGTTCTATGATTGTGCGTTATGAACCGATCAAAATTCTTGCGAGCGAAAAGTAAAAGGGTGTGATAAACATGAATTTGGTATCCAGGTCGATGAAAAACCTGCTTAGATTATACGGCCGCAGCGCTTTAATGATTGCGGTGCTATCGATCGTGGTCATTCTCTCGGTGATCGGTTTTACCGTGAAAGAGGGAGCGGAACAGAGCATCAGGAAAATTCGCAATGAAGCAGGGAATCAAGTCCAACTTTATCCCGATTCCAGTTTTGAAAAGAATGAGCTGACGGATGAGATAGCGAAAAGTGTCCTCACGGAGGATGTAGGTGATTACGACTTTTTCATGGGGGATTCTGTCTCGATTGATCTGCCCGGACTGGAGGATTTTGTTTTTGCTACTGTCAACATGCACGGGAAGGAGCTTCCGGTCAACGGCAGTATATTAACCAGCCAAAAACCAGACCGGATCGAGAACTTCGCCAACGGAAATTGGAAGGTGGTTGACGGCCGTTTCTATAACGAGGAAGAGATGAAAAAAGGCTCGCCCGTCGTCGTCATCGACGAGAATATGGCAAAACACGCCAAGCTGAAGGTAGGCGATACTTTTAAGGTCCATTTGATTAGTATAGACGCCGTCAAGGAAGTGAAGGTGGTGGGGATCTTCAGGCAAAATGCCGAAACATCGCAAAACCCTCTCGCCATGCTCTATGCGCCCTACGGCTTTTTGAAGAACGCAAAAGAAGAGAGCGGCCAAAAGGATTTGACGATTGCTTACGCCACCTTTTATCTGAAGGACGCCAACTATATTGATCGCTTCATCAAACAAGGAGAAGAAAAACTGGGTACAGACCATTACTACTTTGTCTCGAATGACATCATGCTCAAACCCCTGTTAGCGCCGCTTGAAAACATGAAATCATTCGCCGAACTGACCATCAAATCGGTTTTGATTGCAGGAGCAGCGATAATGATTTTGATCATGGCGGTAGCGGCCCGTGAGCGGAAGAAAGAGATCGGGGTCTTACGCTCATTAGGATTCAGGAAACCAACGATCGTGTGTCAGCTAATCGCAGAATCGCTGGTGATTACCGTACTCGCGCTGGCGATTGGCTTGGGCGTCGGGCATGCTGCCGCGGGAACGGTGAATGGGCAGCTCATGAAGCATGAGATTGCCGCCAATGACCAGCTGCAGGCGTCGATGCAGGGCTTTGATTGGAGTGCTCAAGGGCTCCAGGCAGTCGATTCGTCACTGGATGCCAGCACTTATCTGCTCATCGTGTTAATGGGCTTGCTCATTACCACTGCCGGAACCGTTACCGCAAGTTATATGATTGTGCGTTACGAGCCGATCAAAATCCTGGCGAGCGACAAATAGGAGGGGACCAGCAATGGATAAAGTTATCACTTTGAATCATGTGAAATACAGGTATGCGCAATCCAAAGGTGCATCCTACGTCATTCAAGAAGCAACCGGCGAATTCGTCCAAGGGAAGACCTATGCGATCGTCGGACAATCGGGGTCCGGGAAGACGACCTTGCTGTCATTGCTTGCCGGATTGGATCACCCGACAGAGGGCGCCATCTATTTTAAAGAGAAGAATCTGCGCGAGATCGATCGCGACGAATACCGCAGCAGCAAGATCAGCATTATTTTCCAGCACTATAATCTGATTGCCCATTACACTGCGATTGAGAACGTACAGTTAGGGCTTACCGTTAATGGATATCCAGGAGATATGAACAAGAAATCTGTCGAGATCTTGGAGCAAGTAGGGATCGATAGGCAGAAGGCACATAAACGCTCCGTTCATCTAAGCGGCGGAGAGCAGCAGCGTGTTGCGATTGCCAGAGCCTTGGTATCCCAGTCTGATCTGGTACTGGCCGATGAACCTACGGGGAATTTGGACGAAGCAAATCAAGAGATGATTATCGACTTGTTGAAAAAAATAGCCCATGAGGAAAAGAAATGCGTGATCATTGTGACTCACTCCAAAGAGGTAGCTGCAAGCTGCGATGAAATATGGACGATTCAGAACGGGCGACTGCTTCCCTTAAAAGTGGAATGAAAGGAGGGGAGATTACATGCGCGTTCTGGTGATCGAAGACGAGAAAGAACTGAATGATCTTTTGGCTCTCGGGCTTAGAAAACAAAAATTCGCCGTCGATGTCTCTTATGATGGGATCGACGGTGAGGAGAAAGCACTGGTCAACGAATACGATCTGATCATCCTGGACATCAATCTTCCCGGCAAAACAGGACTGGAGGTATGCAAAAGCATCAGGGCACATGAGGTTAATTCAGCAGTCATCATGCTAACGGCCAATGATAAAGTGTCGGATCGAATCAATGGCCTGGATATCGGCGCCGATGATTACGTAGTCAAGCCATTTGATTTTCGTGAACTGCTCTCGCGCATGTATGCGGTACTGAGAAGGAGCTTCAATAAAATGAGTCCCGTCATCCGTATCGGCCCATTGGAAATTGATCCAGGCGCTCATCGAGTCACCTACGACGGTCAAGAGATTGAACTAACCTCGAAGGAATTTGATGTTTTGCAGTATATGTCTTATCGCCATCCCGAAATTGTCTCGCTGGAAGATATGCTGGAACATATCTGGGGGGAACAGGTAAATCCTTTCACTAACGCAATTCGCGTGCATTTGAGCAATGTAAGACGCAAGCTAAAGAAAGCGGCGGGGGTCGATATCATTGTGAATATAATAGGAAAGGGATACAAGTTTCAAATGGAGTGAAGCTTGCTGCCATGATGTCGATCCTCTTCCCGGCGGCCCGCCGGCTTCGCCAGTAGCTGTCCTTCCTCCGGATTGTCCTGGGCAGCTGCAAGGCCGAAGGTAGAACCGTAGTTCAACTAGTAAATATAGAAAAAGATGTTCTAAATCTGAGGACCAGGGATTGAATTCTGGTCTTTTTTTAATATGTTTCCGAGATTCATCCCCTTCCTCTGCAGGTAGGGGATGAATCTCGGTTAGGCGAAGCCTACATGCACTTGTCTATTGCCTGAGTCGTCCAGCGTCAAAAAAGCTGTCTCATTTTCTAAGAGAGAGACGACTGACGGAGGTTTTTGTGGTATGATAGGAATGTATGTTCCTATTAAGGTGGTGATCCTTCGTGCAGATCACGTTTCCGTTTCGACTCGATCCGACTCCCGAACAGGAACAGCTCATGATTCGAACGTTGGACTTGTGCCGGAAGTTGTACAATCGGGTCAAGGAACAACGGGATACCGCCTACAACCAAGAGGGCAAAACCGTCACTTATGCCATGCAGCAGAATGAATTGCCCGCCTTCAAGAGGGAATTCCCCGCATACAAGGAAGTTCATTCGCAAGTGCTCCAGGATTGCTTGCGGCGTCTGGATGATGCTTATCAGCGTTTCTTTCGCGGGGAGGCGGGCTTTCCCCGTTACAAGGCGACTGACCGGTACCTCTCCTTTACGCACCCGCAGCCTGGTGCGGTAAGCAAGACATTCGCCCGCGACGGATTCGTCTATCTGCCCAAAATCGGCTTTGTCCGCATGCATGCACACCGTCCTTTCGACCGGACGAATGTGACGCAAATCAATGTGAAACGGTATGCGGACGGGTGGATGGCCAACATCGGCGTGAAANCGCGACGGATTCGTCTATCTGCCCAAAATCGGCTTTGTCCGCATGCATGCACACCGTCCTTTCGACCGGACGAATGTGACGCAAATCAATGTGAAACGATCGTCGAAACAAGAAGCCCCCGATTCTTCAGGCGGTGGGAGCATTCACTAATTATACTGCCTTTTTGTTGATTAACTTGGTAGTACCAAAAGCAATTCCCAAAGCGATTAAGGATATAACAAGGGGCGGAATAGAACTTGTAGTTCCAAACTCAACTTGGGACGATAAAGTTGATGCCTTTTCCCATGGCATGCTGGGTGTGTAAAACATCGTTAATAATATTCCTGATAATATTTGGACTACTAAAAAAGCTATACTAAAACTCCCTGCAAACAATAAGTATTTTTTCAACGTAATACCTCCTTCCTTAAAAATCACTACGATTTAGGTCTTGGAAGGTTTCGGAATGTTCTATTTGGGACTGTAAAATATTCTGTGTAAACTCTCAAACCCTATTACAATAAGAGAAGGATGGTTTGAGAGGATGACACCCATGGCGAGATTTAGTAAGGAACAAGTGAAGTGATTCAAGATGTGATAGGTAAGACGCTGGTTGAGTTTGCGAAACTGCACATCGAGCCAGGTTCATCGATCAGTAGCGACGCATATCGGTCTTATAACGCACTCGCTGAAGAATTTGACCACCAACCAATCAAGTTCAATGTAAAGGATAATCCTGATCACTTGAAGTGGCTGCATACGATGATTTCCAACGCCAAAGCCTTTATTGGCGGCACATTTCATGGATTAGATTCCAAGCATCTGCAATCCTATTTGAATGAATTCTGCTTTCGAACCAATCGTCGGCAGTTTGGAGGTCAGATGTTTAACCGTTTGCTAACTGCTTGTATCTCTACCGATACCATCACCTACGGCGATCTGACCGCAAAGGTTTAGCAGCGGTGCTAACTTGATATTCAAATTTGCAAAAATGTCAGGCGGGTATGATAAGCCTTACCTTCGGCTCAGAAGCAATAACGATTTCGTTAGGACTAGGTGAGGGTACAACAAAGGACGACTATCAATAGCCGCCCCTAATTGAACTTATGGTCAAAAAAAGAAGCGGGACAATTCCCGCTCCGTTGCTGTATACGCCAATACACCTCAACTATTAGTCTTTCTGACTAACAGTGAGCAACACTCCACATGCGCCGTATGCGGAAACATATCAACCGGCTGCACATACTTCAACTCATACCTCCCCAGCAGCCGGCTCAAATCCTTCGCCAGCGTCGAAGGATTGCAAGAGACGTAAACAATTCGCCCCGGTCGAACATCCAACAGACTGTTGATCAGAGCGGCATCCAAACCGGTCCGCGGCGGATCAACCACCACGACATCCGGCTTCACTCCTTGTTTGGCCCACTTGGGCATGAGGACTTCTGCTCGTCCCACGTAAAAATGAGCGTTGCCGATGCCGTTGTTCTTGGCGTTTCGGCGGGCGTCTTCCACCGCTTCGGGGATGATCTCGATCCCCCTGACTTCCCGGGCATAGGGGGCCAGCCACAGGGAAATCGTCCCTGTCCCGCAGTACAGGTCCAAGACGTTCTCCTCGCCGCCAAGTCCGGCAGCTTCCTTCACTTCATTGTACAGCTTGGCTGTCTGCTCCGGATTCAACTGAAAAAAAGCCCGCGCCGACAGGTCGAACGACAAATCGCCCAGCTTTTCGGCAATCGACGGTTTCCCCCACAGGACTTTGGTGGTCTCTCCGAAGACGAGCGAGGTTTTTTTCGGATTGACGTTCTGCACGATGCTGACCAGCGACGGCAAGTGGTAGCGCAGCTCCAGGATCAGCTCCTTCAGGTGGGGAATCTCATCGGTCGCCGTGACCAGCGTGAGCTGTGTCTCACCAGTGGAGAAGGCGACGCGGGAGACGATCGTGCGAATGACGCCTGTCCGCTTCCGCTCGTCGTAGCTGGGGATGCCGAGTGCGGTTATGACCTGCTTGGCTTTCTCGGTAATCTCGTTGGTGGCGGGGTGCTGGATCAGACAGCCCTCCAGGTCGACAAGCTCGTGACTGCCACTTTTGTACAATCCGGCCACCAGCCTCCCGGCTTGCTGCCCGACTTGTAATTGCGCTTTATTCCGGTACTTCCAGGGATCCGTCATGCCGATTGTCGGCCGCACCGGAGGATCGTTCAGCTTTGCGTACTTTTGCAGCGCTTCGACAACCAGGGCTTGCTTGCTCGCCAGCTGCGCCTGATAGTCGAGATGCTGCAGGCTGCAGCCCCCGCAGGCTTCATACAGCGGGCAGGGGGGCTGAACGCGGTCCGTGGAGCGCTCTTTCAGTTTGACCAGTCGTGCCGTGGCGTAGCGTTCCTGCACGCTGGTGATTTCCGCATATACCACTTCCCCGGGGAGAGCTGCGGGGACGAATACAATTTTTTTCTTGTAATAGCCGATGCCTTCTCCATTAATGCCGAGGCTTTTTATGGTTAAGGTCACCTGCTGTCCCGGACGCAGCGGGGCATCGGTCTCTTGTAGGCGTTTGTTCATCAGGCTGTTCGCTCCTTCATCCATTTGCTTCATTATTATACAGAAACTTGGGCTGATTCTCCTAGTACAACGGAATAGACTTTCCGAGGCATTTTCAATATAATGGGTTGCAGAGCAAATGAAAGGGATGGGTTGGATGGTAGACGCTTTATTTGACCAAATGAAAGAATTCCTGAACATGGATACCGAGATTTCTTTCGAGGAATTTGACCGCTATTATAAAGAGGTCGTCAGCTTTTTGAATGATGGATGGCAGCAGCTCGATGAGGAACAAGGCTTGAAGATGCTGTTTATCCTCGATAACCTGAAGGCGAACAGCGAAGATCGGGCGAAGCGCCGCACCAAGGACGCGAAGAAGTACAAAAAAATGGAGGAGCGCACCGGGATCTGGACGGGAGCAATGATCAACCGGCTGCGTGAACTGGGTTTGAGCCAAGAGGAGATCAGCAAGCGTTACGAAGAGTTATACGAGGCAGTGTAGGGCGGAGTACTTTACAGTATTCCGCTTTTTTGTATTAATACAGAAAGAAAAAACTTAACTTAGTTACAATACAGAGTGCAGCAAAGAATAACGAAGATTCTGCACGTTTTGCGGCGATAAACGGCTGTAATGTAATATAACAAGGTTTTGAATAATCCCTGTTGTTATAATACAATGACATCAAGATCAACTGAGGGGGCCTTAACATGATGGCTGTTCGTACTTTCTTCGCTACGTTGCCGAAAAAATGCTGTGTCGTCTGCGGAAATCCGATGGTGGACCAAGCGGAATCCTACATGCCGGAATGCTTTCACTGCCAGGAAGAGCGTTTGGAAAAAGAAAATGTACGCGGACGCTAAGCGAAATGCCGCAAAACACCACTTTACCCGGACCCGGGAAGTGGATTTTTTTTGCTTGCCGGCGCCTGTGAAAGCGGGCATGATAAAAAGACCACACTTCGTCAGGAGAGGAAAATGCAGATGTTTCACCCCCTTGTGTTTGACAATATCAAAGTTGTTTTGGAGGGAGCGGTATACGACCGCGATTTTGACGGTGACATCCTCGTCACATCCCGTGCCGATCTGATTGATACAGCGGTGTACCAGCGGCTGTTTCAAATCGATTTTCGCCTGCCTGAGGGAGCACCAGCCGGCAAACGAGAGGTGACAGCGCAATTCCAACTGCGAACATCACTGGCCGATATCGCCGGGGAGCTGCTGGAACAGCCGCTGACAGAACATATCGGCTGCACGGTTTGTATCCATTTTTATACATATGTTCAAGATGTAGAGGGAGAGACGAGTGAGATCGTCGGCATTTTAAACGAGATTTGGGGAGACCGCCCGCACATCACCCAACGGATCTCGGCGAGGCTGGATGAGCATAGGCCGTTGCGTTGGCCTCCCGACATCTATGAGAACAAAATCACGCTCGACTTTCACCGCAAGATCGATGAGGGCAACATCGGCGATTTGCGCGATCTGATTGACCACACCGTGGTGTCGCTGGTTCGCCTCAGCGAATGAGCCTGCTGCTCCAGACAAAGAAAACGGCATCTCCGTCAGGTCGGCTGCGGAGATGCCGCGTGCGTGCAAGGCCACATTCTTACTGGTGGAAGGGAAGCGTAAAGGAGAAGCAGCTGCCTTCCCCCAACTGGCTGATGACAGACAGCTCGCCGCCGTGCCGCTGCACAATGCTTTGGCAAATGGCCAGCCCCAGCCCCGTTCCGCCGGTATTTCGATTGCGCGACTTGTCTGCGCGGTAAAACTTGGCAAATACCTTGTTGATGTCCTCCTCGGCAATTCCTTCCCCCTTATCGATGACAGAGAACAGCACGTAACGTTCCCGCTGATCACAGGTCAAAAGGATGGCCCCCTCCGGCTTGTTGTAGTAAATGGCGTTATTTAGCAAATTTTCCAAAACCCTGCGGAGCTTGGTCTCATCTGCTTCAATGCGCAGTTCTTTGGACACCCGGATCTTGCATCCAAAACGCAAACCGGCTTCCTGCGCCTTCGCCTCGTATTCCTCGGCGATGTTTTGGACAAAAGGCCACAGGTGAATCCGGCTTAGCACAAGCGGGAGCTGCCTGCTTTGGTAGCTGAAATCCTGCAGTTCATCCAGCAGTTTTTCCAGATCGTTTACTTTTCCCCCGATCTTTTTCATCTGGTTTTGAATCCGTTCCATATCCGTGACCCTTCCAGAACCGATGAAGGAGGCGTACCCTTTGATCGTCGTCAGCGGCGTGCGAAAGTCGTGGGCGATGGCAGCGATCAGTTCCTGCTGCCGCTCTTCGGCGTTGCGCAATTCTTCCACCATATCGGTAAAGTATTGAAACAATTGGCCGAATTCGTCATTCGCCTTGTAGGAGAAGGAGACGTACCGTTTGCCGTCCTTGATCTCCTGTGTGACCAGCGAAAGCTCGCCGACCGGGCGCAGGATCCAGCGAACCAGTATGAACATGAAGACCAGTCCGAGGAGCAGGATGCTGCCGTAGATGTACCAGACCGACATCGAAACCCCTTTGGAGGCGAGGATGTCTGATTCATCGGTATAGAATGTGATCACGGTGCGCTCCTGGCTGCCCGGGTCATGCTGAAAGTAGTATTCTGCCACTTCTTTTTTGTTGGGCCCCTTCAGACTGTAGGCTTGGGAGACCTTTGTATAGAGGGTCGTCCCATTGGCGTCTTCCACCGTAACCTTGTACATCAGATCTTCTGGCAGCTCAGAGCTGAGTTCATGCATTTCAAGCGGGTCTTTGAAAGAGTTCGTCCGCATCAGCTGATTGATTTGCACGCGCTGGGCCGCCACTTTTTCGCTTAAAAACTGCTCGTAGCGGTCATTTTTGATCTGCTCGACGATGATGTTTTTAAAGATGAGTTGATACGTTAACAGATGAAACAAAATAATCGCAAAAAAAGACAAGAACAGCTTCGTGCCGATTCTCATCTCAAATACGCTCCCCTATGAAAACGTAGCCGGTTCCCCATTGGGTCTTGATAAATGTCCGATCCTTTTCCAGCTTTTCGCGCAGGTTTTTGATGTGTACCGTGACCGTGTTGAGCGAGCCGTATCCGTATCCCCAGACGCGGTCGTAGATTTCCTCGCGGGTAAAGACGATGCCCGGATTCTCGGCTAAAAAGGCCAATAGCTGAAATTCTTTTGTCGAAAGGTCTACCTTTTCGTCATTGACGTAGACGGTATACGTTTCTTTGTTGATTTCGAGCCCCTTAAAGGAAAGCTGGCTCATCGCCGCTGCAGCTTCCTGCTTGGTGTTTTCGCGCTGCCCGATATGGCGAATCCGTTCAAACCGTCGCAGGTGGGCGCGAACTCTTGCTAGCAGCTCCTCGGTATCGAAGGGCTTGGTAATATAATCGTCGGCTCCGATTTCAAAGCCCACCACCTTGTCGACAGCCTTTCCTTTTGCGCTTAAAAAGAGGATGGGCATTTCCCACTCGCGGCGAATTTGGGCGCAAAGCTCGTATCCGCTGATGCCCGGCATCATGATATCGAGCAGGATGAGATCCGGATGCAGTCCGTTTTCCAACAAGGAAAGCGCTTGGGCGCCGCTGTTTGCAATCGATACCTTCATACCTTCGCTCTCGAATATATCTTGGAGAAGATCGGTGATCTCCTGATTGTCGTCAACCACAAGAATGTGTTCTTCTTTCAATCTATATCCCCTCCAACTGCAAAGTCACATTCTCATTCCCATCATATCACGAAACGAAAGAATACACAGTGGTAATAACAGTCTGTAGGGGAATTCCTATGAGGTTATCTTGGGATCTGGTACTAAATTTCGTCAGAAAAAGCCAGAGGCGCTTACCCTCTGACTTCTAAAGTTAGTTTTCCGTTTTCTCTTTGCTATCTTCTTGTGCTTTTTCCAGTGCCGGAATAGCTACTCGTTTTGCTCCGACGTAACGCTTGCTCCAGTAGTAGGGATCGTTCAGCGAAGTCTTGGTAACCCCTTTACCGGTTTCGGAGTGGGCGAACATGTTGTCGCCGATGTAGATTCCCACATGGGAGATGCTGTGGCCATTGGTGTTGAAGAACACCAGATCTCCTGGCTGCAATTCGTCTTTGGAGACAGCGGTCCCTAACTCGTACTGTGATGCGGAAGAGTGGGGAATCTCGACGTCTAACGCTTGAAAGACGTATTGTGTAAAACCGGAGCAGTCAAACCCTTTGGTGGTGGTTCCTGCCGTTTTATACGGAACGCCGTAAAGGTTTTCGATGGTGCCCATAAGCGGGTTTTCCGCTGCAAACACCGAACCGGCTCCGCTGGCAAGCACTCCAGCCAAAATCAATGAACAAACAAACTTACGCATACGCAATGAAGCTGCTCCTTCCTTAAGCCTGCGAGGTTAGCTGAAGGGTTCGGGCGAAAGGATTCCCTAAACTGTCGAAACAGCTACTCACCCCAAAACATTGGTTCCCCCGCTTCCATGATGGAATTCGGCTTTTTTCGATTTTTTTTTACACAATGAACAAAATAATTCGAGGTTGTCCAAGGATTTCCTCTATTTTGCGTAATCGTTCAAAATTTCGTCACAATTTCCTGTCATATTACCGAAACGCACAGCAGGTTTCTTCGTCGCTTGACGCTTTCGGCGGGCTTGTCCGATTTTGGCAGGACGTGCTTCTCCGCCTTCGGACGGACGCAAAAACCAATCGCCCGTCCGTTATACTCGCAAAACAGGTCGTCTACAATAAAGTTGTGAGCAAGAGTTAAAGAAGAAAACGGAGGGATGTTCGATGAGTGAGCGGTCGGGGAAGCTGCTTCTCGGAACCGCGCTGCTGTTCCTCGGAGTAGTCATCTTGCTTGGCCACTTGGGGTTTGTCAAAGGACTGCTGGGCTTTCTCATCTCGGGAGCTGTCATCTTCTGGGGCGGGAGCAAGCTGCTCGCAGCCAAATCGACAGGCGGCCGCATCTGGGGGGCATTCCTGGTCTTCTTCGGCATCTTGATGCTGACCGGCAAGGTTCATCTGCTGTTCAGCACATTGATCGCCGTCGGGATACTCTATCTCGGGTATCGCCTGATCAGGAGCCATCCGGAACCGTCTGCAGAAGAGGTTTCGTACTATGAACGCAAGTGGGCGAGGAGCGTACTTAAGGAGGACACCCTGGATTCGTGGGAAGACGATCTGCGGTCTCGCCGTCCTTGAAAAATGTAGAAGGAAAATATCTTGACCCGCTATACCGTAATGATAAAATGAGGAGGAATTTACATGGGTATCATAAAGAGATTGCGTGATTTAACAGTAGCTTCGGTCAATGATGTGATCGATTCGATGGAAGATCCGGCAGTGATGCTGACCCAGTATATGCGTGACATGGAGTCGGAGATTGGACGAGCTGAAGTAGCCGTGGCCCGGCAAGTCGCGCTGGAAAAGAAGTTTCGCCAGCAGTGGGAAGAAGCCTTGAGGATGGTGGAGAAGCGGGAGCGGCAGATCAACCTGGCGCTTGGCGAAGGGGAAGATGAACTGGCCCGCCGCGCCCTGATTGACAAAAAATACTTTGAAACCCGGGCTTCCGAAAACGAAGCGCTGTACCACTCGGCCCGAGAAGCAGCAGGGCAAATGCGAGAAAAACTGGCGCAGTTAAAAGACGAGTTCTACAAGATGAGAGCGAAAAAATACACGTTGATGTCCAGGGCGCAAGTAGCCCGTACCCAAAAGCACCTGAATCACGTAATAAATGGTATAGGCTGTGAAAGCGCGACCCGCGGCTTTAGCCGTATGGAAGAAAAAGTCATGCGGATGGAAGCGGAAGCAGAGCTCACCGGACATTGGAACGAAGGCCGCCGCAGTCTGCATTCTTCACTCGACGCGTTAGAAGCAGACGATATCGATCAGGAGCTGGCGTTGCGCAAAGAGCGGCTGTTCGACAAAAAAACAGACGAAACCAGACAGGAAGAGCAAGGCGATCACCTGTCCCGATAGCAAGATTTGATAGTCTCGGCAGCCCGTAAAAAGCGGGCTGCTTTTCCCCTAGGAGGTTTGCCCTGTGTCAGATTTTCTCGTCTTCTTGCGACGTTTTTTCTCTAATCCTACCCGTGTGGGAAGCGTTGCTCCCAGTTCGAAATTTTTATGCCGGCTAATGATGAAAAACGTTCCGTGGGTCTCTGCCAAAACCATTGTCGAATTGGGGCCGGGAACGGGTGTTTTTACGGAAGCGATCCTGCGGCTGAAGCGTCCGGAGACGAATTTTTTTGTCGTGGAACAGGACCCGCGGTTTCAGCAGATGCTGAAAGAACGTTTTCCGGGAATACTCATTCAATCGGAAGCGGTTCATTTGGCCAGCTATGTAAAAGAGATGAACCTGCAGCCTGCGGACGCGATTATTTCCGGGCTGCCGTTTGCCGTATTTCCAGTCGAAGTGCGGACGAAAATTCTCGACAATGTGGTGGAAACGCTGGATCCGGAAGGTGTATTCGTCACATTTCAGTACTCGCTGCAGATGAAAGCAGAATTGGAAGAACGATTTAAGAAGGTGAGCATCAGCTTTACGCCTTTCAATGTTCCGCCTGCTTTTGTGTACACCTGCCGGTTGCAGGAATAATGGATTGCTTCTGGCTGCGTTTGGAGGGAAAGACCCTGTGAAACTATCGCGATTAAATCAATTGATTGCTGGCATCATCCTCGTATTTATTGGTTTTGGTCTTTTTCTTGACGCGCTTAATCTGATTGATTTTAACTTATTTAGCCTGTTCCCGCTGTTGATCGTCTATCTCGGCATGCGCTGGTGGACGAGAGGACGCCGGTGGCTGGGCGGAATCGTCGGCGGGATCGGCTTGCTCATCTTGTTGGATCAGTGGTTTCACATTGACATCGGCGATGTGATCGGGATTGCGATCGCGATCGCGTTTATTAACTTTGGATGGCGTTTGATTCGCTCTCGCCGGCAGGTGCCTGCGGAGAAGGAACCCGCTTCCGGGCAGCGGATGAGAATCGATCCCGGCTTCGCAAAAGAGGGCGAGTCTTCACATAGAGAGACCCGCAGTTCGCTGATCGGCGACTATCACTTGACATCAGGCCGCTTTGAACTGCGGCAGCTTCATATTTGGCACGGTGTCGGGGATGTGGTCATTGACCTGTCACGGGCGATTATCCTCGAAGAAGAGGCCTTTTTGTTTGTAAACGGCTGGGTGGGTGACGTGACGATCTACGTACCGGCCGATCTTCCCGCAGCCGTATCTGCGGAGGTGACCGTAGGGGATTTGGAAGTATTCGGGCATCGTCAGGGCGGATTGAACCGTCGAGTGGTCATGACCGCCGAGCACTACGACGATGCTGCGCGCAAAGTGAAAATAATCGTCTCGCTGATCGTTGGCGACGTCGATGTGAGATACATCTAAGGGGGCGTCTCACATGGCTCGTCAAAGCAGACTTGGAAGTATACAGTGGAAGTTCGTCAAGCAATTTGTCTGGCTCAGCGCCGGGATTGTCACCGCGATCTTTGCCGTGCTGTTTGCCGTTGTCCACTACCTTCGGACAAGCACACAGCTATCGCAGCTGGTTAGCGATTATCTCGGCGTACAACTGCCGGAGTCGATCAACTGGGGCCTGGTCTCCGGCCTCTTTTTGCTCGCGCTGTTGACGGCGGCCGTGGTCGGGATTGCAGGCGGCTACGTGATCGGCAACCTGCTGAAAAAGCGCTTAAATACACTGCGTCAGGCGACGATGAACCTAGAACGCGGCCTGCTCTCTTATCGGCTCCCGGAGCTGGGCACGGATGAAATCGGGGAGATCGGCTGGCAGTTTAACCGGATCGCGGAGAAGTGGGAGGATCAGGTGGCTTCCCTGCAGCGCCTGTCCAATCATAACGCCGCATTGGGCGAACAGGTAAGGCATGCCGCTGTAGTGGAAGAGCGGCAGCGTCTGGCCCGCGAACTGCACGATGCCGTCAGTCAGCAATTGTTTGCCATCGCGATGACGACTGCGGCGATCAAACGTATGATGGAGCAGAACCCGCAGCGGGCTATGCAGCAGATTGAATTGGTAGAGGAGATGGCAGCAGCGGCGCAGGCGGAAATGAGGGCATTGCTGCTGCACCTTCGCCCGGCAACGCTGCAGGACCGCCCGCTCCGCGAGGCCGTAACGGACCTTCTGGAAGAGCTGACCCAGAAGCACCCGATCAATATCACCTGGGAGCTGGAAGAGATTGAGGACCTGCCGAGCGGAATTGAAGACCACCTGTTCCGGATCCTGCAGGAGGCCTTGTCCAACACCTTGCGCCATTCACAGGCGGACAAGATCGAAGTGAAGCTGTTTACCTTAAGAGAGCAGGTCCGCCTGCGGGTCAGCGACAACGGGATCGGGTTTGATCCGGATGATGAAAAGCTGACCTCGTACGGCCTTCACTCCATGCGCGAGCGGGTAAACGAGATCGGCGGCAGCCTGGACATCATCTCGTCAACCGGGACGGGGACGCAGATAGAGGTGCGGATACCGCTGGTGATGGAAATCAATCAGAAGGGGGGAGATCAGCTGTGATTCGAGTGTTGTTGGTGGACGACCATGAGATGGTTCGGATGGGACTGGCAGCCTATCTGTCTACAGAGGAAGGAATCGAAGTCGTTGGCGAAGCTTCCAGCGGCGAGGAAGGGGTGCGGATGGCAAACGAGCTGATGCCTGATGTCATCATCATGGATCTGGTCATGGAGGGGATCGGCGGAGTCGAAGCGACCCGCAGGATCCGGGAGACATGCCCCTCCTGCAAAGTGATCGTGGTTACCAGCTTTATTGATGACGAAAAGGTGTATCCGGTCATTGAGGCCGGCGCTTTCAGCTACCTGCTGAAAACCTCTCGCGCCTCCGAAATCGCCCGGGCCATCCGGGCGGCAGCGGCCGGCGAGCCTGTCCTGGAATCACGCGTTGCCGGCAAGATCATGGCCCGGTTTCGACATGGACACGAACAGGCGCCGCATGAGCAGCTGACCCCGCGGGAATTGGAAGTGCTGCTTTTGATCGGTCAGGGGAAGTCAAATCAGGAGATCGCAGACCAGCTGATCATCGGCATTAAAACGGTAAAGACGCATGTCAGCAACATTCTGGCCAAGCTCGGGGTGGAGGATCGGACGCAGGCGGCCATCTATGTGCATCAGCACAATCTGAAGTAAGGCCTGCTCCTGTTCGCCGGGAGCGGCATGCGGCCCTTGGCGGGCGTATGTTCAGTTGGAACTGCGGCAATCCTAATAGGAACACGATAGAGAGAGGGATTCGATGAAGGCAGTCCCGCGTAAGCGTCCGTTTATCCTGCATGCGGACAACGGTGTAGATGTAATTGGTGACGTGCACGCCTGTTACGGGGAATTTATAGAGTTGGTCCAACGGCTCGGCTACCAATTCAACGAAAAAGAGAATACATATCGGCATCCAAAGGGACGCAAGCTGCTCTCGCTCGGCGACATTACCAGCAGGGGGCCCGATTCGATCAGCATGCTTCAGTTCTTTATCCGGCATGTGGAGGCCGGCTTGGCGGAGATGGTGGACAGCAACCACGGCTGGAAAATTGCTCGTTGGCTGGACGGCAGAAGGGTCAATCTGGCACATGGCGACGAAAAGGTAGAAGCGGAATTTCGCGCCTATTCCCAACAGTACGGGGCGGCGAAGGCCGACAGTCTGCGGGAGGCAAGCCGTCGTCTGCTCTTCGCCGCCCCGTCGCATCTGCTGCTGAAGCGAAATGGCAAGGTGCAGGCGGTGGTGGTGCACGCCGGAATTCGGGACGATTACATCGGAAAAGAAGGGTCGGCAATTTCCAATTTTTGCCGATATGGAGACGTGTCCGGGATCGCTGCCGACGGCCGGCCGATTCGCCTTGATTGGACTCGGCAGCACCGCACCAGTGAACTGATTGTCTGGGGACATGATCCGCGGCCGCAGCCAGAGCGTAAAAACAATACCCTGAATATCGATCAAGGATGCGTCTTTGGCGGTCAGCTTACGGCATACCGGTTCCCCGAAGACGAGCTGGTCGGCGTTCCCGCGAAAGAGAACTACTCCGGACTAGCCGACACGCCGCTTACCCGCTATAAACAGGAAGAGAATGTGTGAGTCATGAATGACTGCCGTTCGACAGTTTCTCGTAGAGACGCTTGAGCACAGTCGCCTCTGCCCACAGCGGCAAAGGCTCGTCAATACGGCTGCGCCAGGTTTGATCGATTAAGAGTCCCTCGGCGTATAACCAATCGACCCCGTCCCGTTTCCATGCGGGAAGCGAGCTCCAATTAACGGGAACCGGGTCGGCCGCCGGCAGATTGGCGACGGGAGGTTTATACTCCTTGCCGACGAACTCCGTGAAGCCTCGCACGACAGATTCAGCCAATTTTTCCCAATTAATCTCCAGCAAGCTGGCATCAACGGGATTGTCGGCGAACCCGTACTCGAGAATGACTGTCTCGACACTTCCGGTTTCACGGTGCATAAAGTAGTAATCGAGCTTGGGATTGCCCGGATAGGTTCGGGTATAGACTCGGCGGGCAGGCATGCCGGCGATTTCCAGCTCCTCGATCAGCTGTTTGGCGAGGGCGGCTTGCGAGTATATGGAGTAAATCGCTTCGGCTCCGTGGCCGCCGCCGGAGTTGATGTGGTTGGAGATGCAATAGCGTGCTCCACTGTTTCGGACAATGGCCGTACGTTGGTCGCTTGAGAGTGTAGTATCTGTCGTCCTGGTCAGGGTCGCGGGTATGTTCAGTTCCTGAAAGCGGCGTGCTTGGTATAAGGATATTTGCAAAGTCTTATCCTTTTCCTTAAACTTCGCGTTGGAACCGCCCCCGGGATCCAGGCCACCGTGGCCGGGGTCGATGATAAGCAGTGGACTCATTTATATCACCTCTGATTTAGCAGTATGCAAGCCTGCAGGAAAATGTATGGTTGGAAGTACCTACTTCGGGAAAAAACGACGTGGACAGCATGGTCTGGTATGGTAAAATGAACGGGACAGATTGAAGAAAAGGATGGTTGCACAGCTATGGCATGGAATTGGATTATTCCGATTGTTACCTTAATCATCGGCTTGGTGGGGGGCTTTTTTGGAGGCACGTACTACCTCAAGCAGCAAATCAGCAAGATGCAAATGGATGAGAAGCAAATTCAGGCGATGGCTCGCTCTATGGGTGTCAATTTGAACCAGAAGCAGTTGAAGCAGATGAGCCGAAACATGAAGAACGCAAAAATGCCCTCCAAGTTTTCCAAATAAAGGGGTAGAGGGGTGCAAAGCGTGGGATCTACGCGGTTGCGTTACACCATGATCGGTTTTATCGCCGGGGTGCTGCTGATGTACATGCTGCAAAACTCATCGGTTGGAACCGGTACGCGGTTTGCCCTGCCTGTTTACGGGGTGGGCATTGGACTTTTGATTGACGGAATGATCCTGCGAGTCAAGCAGCGGAAAGGCAAAGATGAATGACAGCGACGGTGAAACACCAGTCCGGCCGGGACGGTCGGATCGTTTCCCGGACACTTTTCAAGGGGGCACTTGCCGGTCGGCGGCAAGTCAGCCGCCTTTTCTTACTGAATCAGAAAGTATAAACTTCAAGGATTCGCTTTCCTGATTCAGCAAGAATAACCTACCGCTATAACGCGGTCGCTCATCATTGAATTGGCCTCGATAGAGGTTTTCTTATTTTCCGCAGAAAAGCAACCGCTACCAGACATAATGGGAACAAGACGCTGTAAGTCATATCAAAAAGCGGCCAATAACTTGCAATTACCTCATTGTAGTAACTGATATTCGGGGAAATGATAGACGCCAGCGCAAGCAAAATCATGCCCATAGGCAAAATGAGCGCACGGTATTCCTTGAGTGTCAGCAGCTGAGCCAGACCGATAATGAAAGCCAAAAAGTATACCGCGATCTTAAAATAGGTGGTGAGAATCCAAAAGAAGGCGAGAATCGCTTCTACCCGCTGAAAAAAATGGCCGATACTGATCTTTTTGGCTAAGGCATAGGTCGGGTATAAATGGCGTGCCGTAAGCTCGGGGCCAAGAACCATGATGGCTAAAACCATAACGACGATCAAAACAACGCCTCCCAGCATTGCCCCGCATAAAAACCTCTTTGTTACTTTATCCGTTTGTTCTACATAAGGAAGCACCATCAAAAACACGACAAGCTCCATAAACGGAAAAGCCGTGAAAGTAATGGACCCGCGAATGATGGGTTTCATCCCTTCTTCAAGGATCGGGAGAATCCTTTCCCCATGGGCCAGCGGGAGGATTGCCACCAACGGAATCAGGAACAAACTGACGAGTAAGGGGATAAAGATTTCCCCTGTACGGGCGATTGCTTCCAGGCCAAGCCAGGAACCGAGTACGATAATGTAGAGAAATAGAATGTGGATTGCTGCATACGGTGTTTTCGTCAATATCTCAGTGGTCATAAAATCACCGATCTCCCTGATGTGGGCAGCTGCTGAGAGAAAAAGGTAACCCAGGAACAGCAGGGATACCGCTCCTCCGAGCCATTTTCCGAGGATGATTCGGCTGGATTCAATGAATGTCAAACGAGGCTGCAAGGCCCAGGCCTTGCAGAGGAGATAGACAATAACCAAGCCTGCGGCCAATCCGACCAGACCGGAAATCCAGGCGTCCTGTTTTGCTACAAGAGCAGGAACCGCGGGCAGCACCAAGATGGAATCGCCTATAGTAATCAGTACTGCCAGAACGGTAAACTGACGCAAACTTATTTTAACGTCATCGAGCATCGGGCCTCACCTTATTCCTCGTTTTGACATGCGAAGCAAGCAGCATATCTAGTATTCCTAAGAACGCTGGTAAACACTCCGAAGAATGCTAAATCATTCCATCCCCAAAGGAGTATTGCCCATGCCGGTATAAGTGAGAATTCAGCTAAAATGGGTTCCGCAAGCTTTTTCAAAGCGGGAGGCAAGGAGCGATCGCTTCAGTGGGTGAACATCAATTCGAATACCATTTTGCCCATAAGTGACAGGGAGACGATCAAGAACAGCGGCCGGACGTAGCGAACGCCGGTTTTCACCGCCATGCGGGCGCCGAGCGTCGCCCCGAACAGCATCGCGGCCCCCATCGTCAGGCCGGTCAGCCAGACAACTTTGCCCTGCAAAAGAAAAACCCCCAAAGCGGCAATATTGCTGGCGAGGTTGAGGATGCGGCCGTTCCCGGCAGCGACGACAAAGTCATATCCAAACAACAGGACCATCATAAAAACGAAGAAGGAACCGGTGCCGGGACCGAAAAATCCATCGTAAAAGCCGATGAGAAACGTCAGCGGGATTCCCCAGCTCAGGGTAAACGAGGTGAGACCCTTAAATTCCGGATTGCGGCCAAATTTTTTGTTGAACAGGGTGTACACAAAAATGACCGCCATCATGAAGAGGACAAGCCCTTTTAAAATATCCTGGGGCACGAAAAGCACTGTTTTTGCGCCAAAAAAAGCCCCGGCAAAGGAGACGGGAAACAAGTACAGCATCAGTTTTTTATCAAACTTCCCAAGCCGGATAAAGGTGAAGGAGCTGGTTGCCGACGACATCGTGCCGGCCAGCTTGTTTGTGCCGAGGGCCAGATAGGCCGGCATGCCGAGTCCCAGCAGTGCTGGCAGGGAGATCAGTCCGCCGCCGCCAACACAACTGTCGATGAATGCAGCGATAAATCCGAATAAGGCCAGGAGCAGTACAGTAGATACGTCTAATTCCACGAATGATCACCTGATTTGTACGAGTTTGTTTGATGAGAGTGAATTTTATTTTACTTTATTAAGTCTAGCACGCCTTACCCTGTTTTCAAGAGAATGTTCAAAAAAAAGCAAGAGTAAAGAACTTCCAGAACAAAGTGCTTCTTTCCGATACTTTCAAAACTCTTTTGTTGCGTTAGTCACAGGGTTGGGGTATAATAGTCCGTGGAAGCAATAACCAATCTTACATACCAAGGAGGAGTTTATCATGGCATACCAACTTCCTGCTTTGCCTTATGCATTTAATGCACTGGAACCGCATTTTGACGCACAGACCATGGAAATTCACCATGATCGCCACCACGCAACCTACGTAAACAACCTGAATGCAGCACTCGAAGGACATGCTGACCTCGCGTCCAAGTCCATCGAAGATCTGATCAGCAACATGGATGCAGTACCGGAGGCGATCCGTACAGCGGTCCGCAACAACGGAGGAGGCCATGCCAACCACTCCATGTTCTGGGAAATCCTCAGCCCGAATGGCGGCGGTGCTCCGACTGGCGCACTGGCTGACGCGATCAACAGCGCATTTGGCAGCTTCGACAACTTCAAATCCGAGTTTGCCAAAGCAGCTGCAGGCCGTTTTGGTTCCGGCTGGGCTTGGCTGATCGTAGACAACGGCAACCTGGCGATTACTTCCACGCCAAATCAAGACAACCCGCTGATGGAAGGCAAAAAGCCGGTTCTGGGTCTGGACGTATGGGAGCATGCTTACTACCTGAAGTATCAAAACAAGCGCCCTGACTACATCGCTGCTTTCTGGAATGTCATTAACTGGGAAGAAGTAGGCAAGCGTTACGAAGCTGCCCGCTAATAGAAGATAAACAGGCAAAACCCGCTCCTGCATTTGCAAGGGCGGGTTTTTCACATTTTGCCAAAGGGGTTTTACCCGAGTTGGATTTCCTTTTCCGGATCAAGCTTTTTCGCCAGCTGCTCTTCGCCGCGATGGATCCAGCCGGTGAATGAGTCGCGAATCTGCCCCTCCTTATCCAGGTAAACACAAGCGACCAACATGTAGTGGCTCCGCCCCAGATTGCGGGCCCGGTAGCGCAGGTCGAACCACCTCACCTCGTAACCGAAGCTTTGTTCGCGCACTTCTACGTGGGCGAGGCTGGTAAAGTACAAAAACGATTGTACTTTTTTATCTGCCTTGGCCGCCCTTATCCATTCATTTTCCGATTTGATCGTAAACGTGTCCAGGACGATCGATTCGGTTCCATGCACTTCCCCGACGTACCAACGGGCGGCTGTCTTGACGACAAACGTCCACTGGTTCAGTGATATGGTCGGGATGATGGTGTATTCACCTTCGACCTTGAGCGAACGGACCACAGCTTCGGTTGCCCGCTTGTGCATGCGGTAGCGGAGGTAGTAATACCCGGCGATCAGCAGGTAGATGTACATGAATACTTGCCCGGGTTGGGCGCCGGACATCCATAGCATAAAGCCGACCAGGTGGGAGCCGAAGATGAACGGATCAAATATGAAGATCCAATTTAGCGCTATCCATTTTTTGCTAAAAGGAGAAAGGCCTTGTGTGCCGTATGCATTAAACAGGTCGACGAATACATGCAGACAGACGGCTAAAAAGATCCATGCCAACAGATGTCCCCAGTACGCTTGGGTCATAAAGGATTGGATGAAAAGAAAGATGGCCGTGGTCCAAAGAAACAGGGCGGGAATGGAGTGGGATACCCCTCGGTGATTGCGAATGTAGGCGGAACTCCCGAGCAGGCGTGTTAGGCCGTCGAGGTCAGGTGCCTGCGACCCGATTACGGTTCCGAGCATGACAGCTTCAGCCAAACCGGGTGTGGCTGCGACTACGGGGTCAAGATGAGCCAGAGCGGCCAGACCGAATCCCATCGCAAAATGTGTGGCGGTGTCCAAGCGGTGAGTCTCTCCTTTCATCCGGACGTAATGTGGCGATTATTTTTGCCGATTCACTTCTTATTATAACGATTCAGCGGTGAGAATTCCGCTGCTTTGCAAAAAATCGTTTCCCCTGTCTGGTTTTTGCAAACCTGTACTTGCCGCGTGAAGTTGAGGTGGTAAGATGAAAGGGAGTCAATTGGGAGGTTGAGCGGCATGCTGACGATTTTCATTGAGTATAAAATAGCGGATGGGAAAAGGGAAGAGGCAATAGGAGTGATAGCCGAGATGGAGCGGCAAATACAAAGCCGGGGCGGCATGAACTACCGCTTTTTTGAAGGATTTGACCAGCCCGGCTTGTTTGTCGAGATGTTTGAGGTGGCTGACGAGTCGGCCTATCGCGATATCAAGCAATGGCGGACAGCGGGCGGACCGCTGGAAGACTGCATCGCAGGCGGATCCGCTAAAATCCACGTCTGGGCCTTTCAACCGATAGAAGTGAAACAACAGGAGGAGAAGCGAAGAGGCGATGGCTAGGAAAACGACAGGAAGACCGGCAGTGAAGCTGCCAGATGAATTTCACGCTTTTGGGTTTCACCAAGATTTGCTCGCTTGGTACGACCAACAAAAGCGGGATCTGCCATGGCGGATCAACAGCGATCCCTATCGGGTCTGGGTGTCGGAAATCATGCTGCAGCAGACGCGGGTAGAGACAGTCAAACCGTACTACGAGAATTTTATGCAGCAATTCCCCAATGTGGAAGCCCTCGCAGATGCGCCGGAAGACCAGGTGCTGAAGGCCTGGGAAGGGCTCGGTTACTACTCGCGGGCCCGCAACCTGCAGGCTGCCGCCCGTCAGGTGAAAGAGGAGTACGGCGGTTACGTCCCTGACACGATCGAGGAGATTTCTACGTTAAAAGGAGTCGGCCCCTATACAGCCGGAGCTATTTTAAGCATTGCCTACGGAAAACCGGAGCCTGCTGTCGACGGCAATGTCATGCGGGTCTTTTCCCGCCTCTTGTACATGGAAGACGACATCGCCAAGCCTTCCACCAGAGTGATCTTCGAAGAGCTGGTACGCCAGACGATTCCTGCCGATAGAGCTGGGGACTTCAACCAGGCGCTGATGGAGTTGGGGGCGTTAGTCTGCGTGCCTCGCAATCCCCAGTGCCTCACTTGTCCGGTCTTCGACTACTGCCTGGCCCGCAGGGAAGGCGTTCAGGATAGGCTGCCGGTCAAAGGAAAAGCGAAGCCGCCGCGGCCTGTACACTACCTGGTGGCTGTCGTGCGCCGGGGAGACGAATTGCTGATCAGCAGGCGGCCTGAGCAGGGCCTGCTCGCGGGAATGTGGGAGTTTCCGATGGTGGAGGCCAAGCCCCGCCTGGACCCGGCGGACCTGCTGGAAGAGGTGCTGCAGGACCGCTACGGGATCACCGCTGCCTATGGCGGAGAGCTGACCCGCGTCCAGCATACATTTTCCCATTTGCACTGGGAGCTGGACGTGTATCTGTACGAGTACGAAGCGGGCGCCGTCACCGCTGATTCCGCCAGGTTCGTTCCGCAGGACGAGCTCCAGGCCTACGCTTTTCCGGTCGCCCATAGTAAAATCATTCAAGCCCTGATAAAAACAGCTGATTAATAGCAACCGGCTCCCCGTTTGGCGGGAGCCGGTTTTTTAGTGAAGGCTTCTCGAGAAGCTTTTCTTACAGTCTGGTACAGTATCCAGGATATTCGGCAGCCTGGCGATACCGCTTCGCTTCCAGCTCCGCGATCGCCTTCTCCTGTAAAAAGGATTGCAGCTTTTCCTGAGAGCTTTTCCGTTTGCGCTCAATAACAATGGTAAAAAAGATCATTGGGATTCGCATGGAAAGCCTCCTCTCATGTATAAGTCACTAGTCAGTCAGGTTCCGTCGATCGATTTTACTCCTGTGAATCTCATCAGTTGGCGTCGGTATTTTGGTCTCATACGGCATTCCTCCTTCTTTGTTCAGGTGCAAAAGGTACATGAATACTCCCGCCACTTACCATCGCTGAGGCTCTGTTTGAAGTGGGGGTTTCTGGTGTATCAATCGTTCTACCGAATGTGTAACACCAGTGGAGTTGACACGTTGACGGACTGACTACCGTCCAACCCCTCTATCCCATGTGCCGAAGCNAGTGGGGGTTTCTGGTGTATCAATCGTTCTACCGAATGTGTAACACCAGTGGAGTTGACACGTTGACGGACTGACTACCGTCCAACCCCTCTATCCCATGTGCCGAAGCGGTTGGGACTACTTTTCGCAGAAATACATGATGCCCTTATTAGATGCAGATTTGTAACGTTTAGTACATGATCATCCGGTTTGGTTTCACCTCCTTTCGATAGAACATTTGTTCCCCTCCTCTTTTTTTATTTTACCAAATTTTGTCCGAAAGTGGTAGGCTTTTTTGCTCCACTTCACGAACCTGCTAAGCAAAGCCAGTATTTCAAAAGGATGATGTCACCGACTGATCTTCACTTAGCCACTTGGGCGCTTGAAGAGGGGGCCTCAACGGTGGGTATGATAGAAAAAGACCGCAGAATGGAATAATCCTACGGCCTTCATCTAAAAAAGGGTATAGAAAAACCGTAAGCAGCAACACGCCACCTACGGTTTGATCACGTTTCACACGTATATCTAAAATGGGAATGCGTTAAAAGCATACCCACCGGTCGGAGGAAGTGCTGCCATATGAAATTGGTCTGATTGGCCGATTCATGTTCATATGTCGTTCCTCCCTTCAAAGTATATATAAGATATCATATGGCAAAAAATTCCCTGTGTAAAGATATTTTTGAAAACAAAAGCTTATTTTTTTTTTCAGGAATGCCTGGCCTATTCATGTCCAGGGGCAGCAGAGAAATACGGTACATACAGAAATAGCAAAGCGTTGTTATTTTGTGTCCGTGAAGAGGCTAAACTAAGAAGGAAGACAGGCATTTTTCCCGCAGAACCCAATTGCAGCAGCCTTTGGCTGAGCGGACATGGCCGGACGCTTTTCACACGTAACCCGGAGAATAAAACAGTCAGACCGGCGAACGCATTGATTCGCCCGCGCAGAAGACAAACTGTTTCTTGTGGTGTACAATAGAATGAGAAGCCAGCTAAGGAGGCCTTACTGATGCAGATCCGTTCATTTCGCCTCGGTGACTACGCTGCAATAACTCGTATTTGGCAAGAAACCGGCCTCAATGAGACAGAGTCGGAGACGTTTGATGCCCTTGCGAAACAGCTCGCTTGGGACAGCGAACTTGTGATGGTTGCTGAGCAAGATGGAGAAGTGGTGGGAGTCGTTGTCGGAACGATCGACGGGACACACGCGTACTTTTACAGGCTTGCCGTCCGCCCGGACCTGCAGGGATCGGGGATTGGGCGACAACTGGTACAGGCGATCGAGACCCGGTTCCAACAGCGCGGGGTAAACAGGGTTCTGATTATGGTCAATCAAGAAAACCATAAGGTACTGCCGTTCTATCGCGCGCTTGGCTACGAAATGCAAAAATATGTTACACTTTCCAAAAAGCTCTCTTCGTGAGAAACTGGCGCGTTTCCTCACTATAGATAGAGAAGAGAAGAAAGGGGAGAGTCATGTCGCCAGCACCTGGAACAACAATCCGCATTGAAAGCTATAAACACGATCAATCCTTGCATCGTTCTTGGGATAAGACTACCTTGATCCATACGAGTGATGCGGTGGTTATCGGGGGCAACGACCGGGTAAAGGTAACAGAGTCGGACGGGCGTGAGTGGCGAACGCGCGAACCGGCGATATGTACATTTGGCCGGGGGCAGTGGTTCAATACGATCGCGATGATTCGCGACGATGGCATTTACTACTATTGCAACATCGGCTCCCCGTTTAGTTTAAAGGGAAATCTGCTCAGCTACATCGATTACGACCTGGATGTAAAAGTGTATCCTGACTTGACCTACTCGATTCTCGACGAAGAAGAGTTTGCACTTCACAGCCGCAAGATGAACTATCCGCCGCAAGTGACGGAGCGGGTGCGTCAGGCTGTACAAGAGGTGATCGATTGGGTTCAAGCGAGGCGCGGTCCATTTCAAAACGGGTTCGTCGAACGGTGGTACGAGCGGTACCTGCTCGTGCGAGTCGACGAAGGATAAATCCTTCTCCCGGAATTCCGGGGGAAGGATTTTTTCTAATGTCAGGGAGACAAAGCGGGAGGAAAGGTGTAAAATCGAATAATCGAGGCTTTGATAGAGGGGGGATGGCATGAAGAGCATCAAGCGCTATCTGGCCTTTGTAAAGCCGTATTCCAGCAAGATTCTGCTGACGATTTTGATCGGAATCCTGAAGTTCGGAATACCGCTGCTCATGCCTTTGATCCTGAAATACGTCATAGATGACCTGCTTCCCGGCAATCTGTCAACGGATGAAAAGCTCCGACAGTTGTTTTGGTTGATGGCTGCTGCGATCTTCGTGTTTACGGTAGTCAGGGCTCCCGTGGAGTACTGGCGGCAGTACTACGCTCAGTGGGTGTCCAGCCGTATCCTTTACGATATCCGCAATCAATTGTTCTCCCATATCCAGCGCTTGTCGCTGCGCTACTACAACAACCATAAGGTGGGGGAAGTGATCTCCCGCGTCATAAACGATGTCGAGCAGACCCGGAGTTTTATCGAAACAGGGTTGATGAACATCTGGCTCGACTTGATCACGATCAGCTTGACCGTCGTGATCATGCTGACCATGGACGTCTCCCTGACGCTTGTCGCACTGATCGTCTTCCCGCTGTATGCAATCGCCGTGAAATTTTTCTACAAGCGGCTGCGCCAGCTGACACGGGATCGTTCGGCGGCTTTGGCCCAGGTACAGAGCCATTTGCACGAGCGGGTCAGCGGAATTTCCATCATCCGCAGCTTCGCTTTGGAGAAGCATGAAGAAAAACAGTTCGACAAACAGAACAAACATTACCTGAACAAGGCGATGGCGCAGACAAGTTGGAATGCTTACACCTTTTCAGTAGTCAATACAGTGACTGACATCACTCCGCTGCTCGTCATCGGTTATGCCGGCTATCATGTCATTGGCGGCGATCTGTCTGTAGGGACGCTGATTGCGTTTTACGCCTACCTGGAGCGCCTATACACACCGCTCAGGAGACTGGTCAACTCGTCTACGACATTGACGCAGGCAACGGCGTCGATGGATCGAATGTTTGAGTTCATCGATGAAGAGTACGACATCCAGGATCGGCCAAATGCCGGAACGCTGCCGGTTGATCCGGATACGGGCCGGATACGCGGGGAAATCCGCTTTGAGGATGTCTCATTCCGCTACCGCGACCAGGGCGAGATGGTGCTAAAAGACATCAATCTAACCATCCACCCCGGCCAGACAGTGGCGCTGGTGGGCATGTCAGGGGGCGGGAAGTCCTCGCTGATCAGCCTGGTGCCCCGTTTTTGGGACGTGACTGAGGGGCGGATTCTCATAGACGGAGTGGATGTTCGCAATGTACAGCAGCAAAATCTGCGCAGCCATATCGGTATGGTTTTGCAAGACAACATCCTGTTCAGCGATTCCGCCAGAGCCAACATCCTGATGGGCCGGCCGGACGCCTCCGAAGATGACGTGATTGCTGCGGCAAAGGCTGCCAACGCTCATGACTTCATTACGGATTTGCCGGACGGCTACGACACCGAGTTGGGAGAACGCGGCGTCAAACTCTCCGGAGGCCAGAAGCAGCGGATCGCGATTGCCCGCGTGTTTTTGAAAAACCCGGGAATCTTGATTCTCGACGAAGCCACATCCGCTCTTGACCTGGAGTCAGAGCACATGATTCAGGAGTCGCTGTCTCATCTTGCCAAAGGGCGGACGACAATTATCGTCGCCCACCGGTTGTCGACGATTACCCACGCAGATGCCATCGTGGTCTTGAAAGAAGGACAAATTGTGGAAATGGGAACACATGAAGAGTTGTTGGAGATGCAGGGTGCATACTATTCGCTGTGGAGTGTACAGGATTTTAACACGACGGCACAGGAAACGCCGTTGGAAGAATACGAGCATTGCTAAGAACTGGGCATGTACCGGCTGAATCTAAGCCGGTGCATGCCCGGAACTGTTTGCCACTCTTGGGCTGCTGAGATCGCGACGGCAGCTTTTTGCATTTTGGTTGTTTGGTTTGGAGGGATGCTGCATGGAAATATGGAAGCGTAATTTATTTGTCATATCGTTTGCCCTGTTTATTGTCATGTCCGCGATGAGCATGGTGATGCCGTTTCTGCCCTTGTTTATCCAGGAGGAGCTCGGCGTGGAGGACCCGCATCAGGTAACCGCTTGGGCTGGCATCGTCTTCGGAGCCAATTTTCTGACGGCAGGATTGATCTCGCCGCTGTGGGGCAATCTGGCTGACAAGTACGGCCGCAAAATCATGATTTTGCGCTCCGGCTATTGCATGTCGGTAATCATTGCGCTGACCGGATTGGTCGGAAATGTTTGGCATCTCTTGGGATTGCGCCTATTAAACGGCACTGTCGGAGGGATTATTCCCGCCGGGACGGCCTTGGTCGCCTCGGCAACGCCAAAAGAAAAGGTAGGCTGGGCGCAGGGAGTCCTGCAGTCATGTACCGTTGCGGGAACGATTATGGGACCGCTTTTTGGCGGGCTCTTGGCCGATATCATCGGTTACCGGCTGATTTTCGTCATCACCGGTGTCCTGGTGCTGCTCTCGACGATTTTGGTGACGGTTACCGTCAAGGAAAACTTTACACCGCCGCCGGCACGTGAGCAGACCAGTGTGCGCGAGGATGCCAGGCTGATCTTTTCGACTCGGCCGCTGCCAGCCCTGTTCCTGGTTACCGTGATGATTCAGTTTGCGCTCTTAAGCGTCAATCCGGTGCTGCCGATGTACGTAAAAAGCTTGCTCGGGTCGCCCGATCGGGTGGCGTTTTACGCCGGTTTGGTCACGGCCGCGATGGGGGTGGCCAACGTCATCGCTTCGCCTCAACTGGGCAAACTGGGGGATCGCTTTGGCTCGCAAAAAGTTTTGTTATTCTGTCTGATCGCATCGGCGCTGATCTTCATCCCGCAGGCCATGGTGACACAGGTGTGGCAGCTGGTGGTGCTGCGCTTCCTGCTGGGGATGTTTATCGGGGGCCTGCTGCCGTCCGTCAACTCGCTTTTGCGCAGGGCGACGCCGACCCATATGATCAGCCGCGTTTACGGCTTCAACAACAGCTTTCTCGCCTTCGGGAGCATGCTTGGACCGACGATTGGCGGTCTTTTAGCCGGTTATGTGAGCTTGAAAGGCGTGTTTTTGATGACGGGCCTGCTGCTTTTGATCAACTCCGGCTGGGTCGCATACAGTTTGTGGCGGCAGCCGCTGCCCCGCGACGTCAGTCCGATGTAAGCCAAGGCCTTCCATAAAAAAGAAAGGCCTGTTCCCGTAAGCGGGCCAGACCTTTCAAAATGGTTATTAATCCCTGTTGTTGGCGAAAATCATTACGAACTTCAGCAGCTGCAAGACAGAGATTAATGCTGCTGCCACGTACGTGAGCGCCGCGGCGTTTAACACTTTGCCGACGCTTTCTTCTTCGGCGTTGCGGATAAAGCCCATCTGTACCATCACCGTCCGAGCCCGGCTGCTGGCGTTAAATTCCACCGGCAGGGTGATGAGCTGGAAGGCGACTGCGGCACTGAAGAAGATAATGCCGAGCAGTACCAGATTCATCCAGTTCATCAAAAATCCGGCGATCAACAGGATGGGAGCCATTCCCGAGGCAAAATTGACCACGGGGAAGATGTAGTGTCTGGCCACCAGCATCGGGTACGCCACTTTGTGCTGGATCGCGTGGCCCACCTCGTGGCAGGCGACCGATACGGCAGAAATGGAGCTGCCGGAGAAAACCGGGTCTGACAGGCGAACCGTCTTGGAAATCGGATCGTAGTGGTCAGTCAGCGTACCGGGAATATGCTCGATCGGAATGTTGCCGAGCCCATTTGCATCCAGCATCCTGCGTGCCGCTTCAGCGCCGGTCAAACCGGTCGATACGGGAACCTCGGCAAACCGGTTGAACGTCGAATTGACCCGAAACTGAGCCCAGAGCGACAATCCAAAGGCAATGAGAATCAGAAAGTCCATCGGGTGGAAAAACATACAAAATCAACTCCTCGTCCTCAATCTATCTTGTATCCAGGATTATATGGCAAACAAAAGATCTGCGGGGTAGTCCCACACAATCAATAATACGCGAAAACAACATATAAGTTTCATCTTATTTGAAAGATTTTTTGTTCAAATTGTGAAAAGGAAAACAGGAGCACTCCCGTATCGGGAAAGGGCTCCTGTTTCTTCATGCAGGCATCCTAACGGTCGTGCCGCTGTGTTTTGTGTTGCTCGGTCAAGCGCGGGTTTTGAAACCCGACGACCTCCATCATTTTCGAGCTCATCTTCGAATCCAAGGTCTTCTCAGGTGCTTGCGGATACGTTTTTTCGCCTTTGGACATGGGGTACCTCCCGCGACGTATTTGCGCTTATGCGGCGTCATTGATAGTATGGCCGCAAGCAGCTGTTACCCTAGTTGTAGTTTTTGGAACGAACGCTCCACGGCGGCGATCGTCTCCTGGATGTCCGCTTCGGTATGGGCCGTCGTGATGAACCACGCTTCGTATTTGGATGGGGCAAGGCAGATGCCTTCGTCAAGCATCAGGCGGAAGAAGCGGCCAAAGAGCTCTCCGTCGGCATTCTGTGCCCCGTCGTAATCGATGACAGGCTGATCGGTGAAGTACACCGCCAGCGCTCCTTTGATCCGATTAAGCTGAATCGGGGTTCCGTACCGCTTGGCAGCAGCCCTGATCCCCTGCTCGAGCAGCCCGCCGAGCCGGTCCAGCTCCTCATAGACGCCAGGCTGCCCCAGGACCTCCAGGCAAGCGATCCCGGCCTGGATCGAGGCTGGATTGCCGGCCATTGTTCCCGCTTGGTAAGCAGGCCCTAGCGGCGCCACCTGTTCCATAATTTCGCGCCGTCCGCCATAGGCGCCGATCGGCAGCCCGCCGCCGATGATTTTCCCCAATGCGGTCAGATCGGGTTCTACACCCAGCAGGTTTTGCGCCCCTCCGTAGCAGAAGCGGAATCCGGTGATGACTTCATCGTAGACGACCAGCATCCCGGCTTCGTGGGCGATGCGGTTTACCGCCTCGAGAAAGCCGGGGCGGGGAGCGACAATCCCAAAATTGCCGACGATCGGTTCCACCAGCACGGCTGCTGTTTCGCTGCCCCAGCGTTTGACCGCATCGGCAAAAGCTTCTGCGTCGTTAAACGGCACGGTGATCACTTCGTCGGCGATGCTCTGCGGGATGCCGGCGCTGTCCGGTATTCCCAGCGTCGACGGGCCGGAGCCGGCGGCAACAAGGACGAGGTCAGAGTGGCCGTGGTAACAGCCGGCGAATTTCATGATCTTGGTTCGTCCGGTGTAGGCACGGGCGACACGAATGCAGGTCATTACTGCTTCTGTGCCAGAATTGTTAAAGCGGATGCGCTCCATTGAGGGAATCGCTTCCCTGATCATCCGGGCAAACTGTATCTCCCACGGGGTAGGTGTGCCGTACAGTGTGCCGTTTTCCGCCGCCTTCGTGATCGCTTTGGTGATGTGCGGATGGGCGTGTCCCGTGATGATCGGCCCGTATGCGGCCAGGTAATCTATGTAGCGGTTGCCGTCCACATCCCAGAAATAGGCGCCGTTTGCCTTTTCCATCACGACCGGAGCGCCGCCGCCTACTGCTTTAAACGAGCGGGACGGGCTGTTCACGCCGCCGACGATCACTTCGAGGGCCTGTTCATGCAGCTGGGCAGACCTGTCTCGATTCATTATGCATTCCTCATTTCCTTCAAAAAATTCATTCCTTATCATAACACACTTTGCTGTTTTCCTTTTTTTCCTGCACATTCAATTTTGCAGAAATGGTCGTACTCATATAAACTAGCTAATGGATTCACAAAAAATCACAATGAAAAGGACGTGCAGTGATGATCAAAGTCAGTCAGCTGCAAAAAGTTTTTCGCATTCATCAAGCGCGATCCGGGTTAGCGGGAGCATTTCGCGACTTGTTCAATCGCCAATATAAAACGGTAAAAGCAGTCGACGGCGTCTCCTTCCAGGTGGAGGAAGGCGAATTTTTTGCCTTGATCG
This sequence comes from Brevibacillus sp. B_LB10_24, assembly GCF_046036945.1. NCBI lineage: Bacteria > Bacillati > Bacillota > Bacilli > Caryophanales > Paenibacillaceae > Brevibacillus > Brevibacillus sp. B_LB10_24. The sequence goes on from NZ_JBJQOQ010000042.1 coordinate 32,804, forward strand.
GTGAGAATGGAGCGGGTAAATCGACGACCATCAAGATGATGACCGGGATCCTGACGCCAACCGATGGCGAAATCACCATCAACGGCTTCATCCCGTATAAGCAGCGTGAGGATTACGTCAAGTCTATCGGAGTGGTCTTCGGCCAGCGCTCCCAACTGTGGTGGGACCTCTCGCCGACAGAGTCGTTTCGCCTGCTTCAGCGCGTGTATAAAGTTGAAGGGGAGGACGGGAAGCGCTGGCTGGATCGCCTGGTAGAAGAGCTGGACATCGGCGGATTTATCAACCAGCCTGTCCGCAAGCTCAGCCTGGGCCAGCGGATGCGCTGCGAGATCGCTGCGTCCTTGATCCACAAGCCCAGACTGCTGTTTCTCGACGAGCCGACCGTGGGACTGGATGTGCTGGTGAAACAGAAAATCCGGGAGTTCTTGCGCAACCTGAACGAGTCGGAGCGGACGACGATTCTGCTCACCACCCATGACGTGTCCGACATCGAGGCCTTGTGCAAGCGCGTGATCGTGATGGACCAGGGGAAACTCATTTTTGATGGAATGCTGAGCGATTTAAAAGAAAAGTGGGGCAACGGAACCGAGATCGCATTTCAATTCAAACACCGCATTCCTCTGGAGGAGCTTCGCAGTCTGCTTGGCGAGTATCCGTGCGAGCTGTTTGCGGAAAACGAATACGCGGTCCGGGTCAAGCTGCAGCGCAGCAGGGAAATGCTTCCGCTCGTGCTGTCCACCGTCATGGCCTCCTATGAGGTAAGCGATGTGAAGGTGATGGAGTCGAGTACGGAGGACATCGTCCGCAATATTTATTCGGTCGACAGCGGGGTTGCGGTCAATGGTTAAATTGTATGCAGAACTGATTCGCATCCGCTTTTTGACGCTGTTGGCGTACCGGGTGAACTACTACAGCGGGATTATCATTTACGGAATCAATATCGGGGCGTACTACTTTTTGTGGGGAGCCATCTACGGCGATCAGCAGAGCCTCGGAGGCATGACCGCGGAGCAGATGACGGTATATGTCGCGATCGCCTGGATGTCGCGGGCGTTTTACTTTAACAACATCGACCAGGAAATCGCCCAGGAGGTCCGTGAAGGAAAAGTGGCCATTGAGCTGATCCGCCCCTACAACTACCTGTCAGTAAAACTGGCCCAGGCCCTCGGCGAAGGGATGTTTCGCATGTTGTTTTTTGCCGTTCCGGGCATGATTCTGGCCGGCTTGATTCTGCCGATACACTTTCCGCCGACACTGCAGCACTGGGGCGTCTATTTGCTCAGCTTGCTGATGGCCTTTATCATCAATACGCAGATCAACCTGCTGACCGGCATCCTGACCTTTTTCCTGTTTCGCAACGAGGGCATGATGCGGGCTAAACGGGTGGTTGTCGACCTTTTGTCGGGTCTGATTTTGCCGATCAGTTTTTTCCCTGTCTGGGCGCAGACCTTGATGGGCTTCCTGCCGTTTCAGGCAATCAACTACTATCCGAGCAAAATCTTTTCCGGAGCCATAGCGATGAGTGATGTGGCGGGTGTGCTCTGGCTGCAGTTCGCCTGGATCGCGATCCTGTACCTGCCGATTACCCTGTTGTGGCGCCGCGCACGACGCAACCTCGTGGTGCAAGGAGGTTAGTGATGAAACAGATCGTCCGTTTGTTCAGCGATTACCTCAGCCAGTATTTCAAGACACGCCTGGCGTATCGGGCCGACTTTGTCGGAGATTTTCTCTCGAACCTGGTCTCCGAGTTAATCAATCTGGTATTTATCGTGGTCGTCTTCCAGCATGTCTCTTTGCTGAAGGATTGGAGCCGGGACGAAATCATCTTCATTTACGGTTATTTTCTGATCCCGTTTGCGCTCTTCTCCATGTTTTTCGGGTTTTGGGACTTTAACGAACGCTACATTATCCGCGGGGAAATGGACCGCATCCTTACCCGTCCGGTGCACAATCTGGCTCAGGTCTGCCTGGAATCCATGGCGCCAGACCGGATCTTCGGCATCATCACCGGACTGTTGATCATGGGCTATGCCGCAATCCGTCTGCACTTGTCGTTCACCTGGTATGACATCCTGCTGTTTATCCTGCTGGTCATCAGCAGCACGCTCGTCTATGCAGGGGTGTACACGGGCATCGCCGCGATCAGCTTCTTCTCTGATTCGCGGACCGGCATCTCGCCGATGATCTTCAATATTCAAAACTATGGCCGTTACCCGGTCGACGTATACAACAAGGCGATTCGCATTACGCTGACCTGGATTTTGCCCTTTGCGTTCGTCGGAACTTATCCGGCCGCTTACTTTTTGCGCAAGGAAATGTGGTACACCTACACCATGCTGACGCCTGTTGTTGGCATCGTCTTCTTCGCGATCGGCTTGTCGGTGTGGAACTGGGGGGTAAAAAAATACCAGGGAGCAGGTTCGTAGAGGGCAGCAGCACTCTCTTCCCTTGCCAAAAACCCGGCGGAGCCTTATAATGATTTTCGTATAACTAAACATTCCTTCGGGGCAGGGTGAAATTCCCGACCGGCGGTGATCACTTCGGTGTAAGCCCGCGAGCCCCTCGTCCGCAAAAAAAGCGGCAGGGTGCAGGATCTGGTGCGAATCCAGGGCCGACAGTACAGTCTGGATGGGAGAAGGATGACGACAGTGCGTTTATTGACGTGCTTGTTTGCTTGTGCGAATGGCATGAGCGGCAGTGGGGCTGGCCTGAAAAGGCAGACCTTTGGTTCGCCGTGCAGTCGCAGTCAAGAGATGTCGTGTGTGCCCTGGAGACGAATTTTTGTCTTCAGGGCTTTTTGCATTCGACGGCGGGCCGTCTGAACGATGCTGTTGCCATTCCTCAGAAGGAAAAAAATGAGGAGATGGTCGCATGCAGCAACAACATCTTTACCCGCAGCAGATGATGCAGACCAAGAGGTTGGTCTTCATATCCTTGCTGTCTGCAGTCGCTTTTGTCTTGATGTACCTGGAGTTTCAGGTGCCGTTGTTTCCCACCTTCCTGAAGCTGGACCTCAGCACGCTGCCCGGCTTGTTGGGCGGACTTGTGTTCGGACCGGCGGCCGGATTGACGATTGAGTTGATCAAGAATGTTCTGCACCTTCTGTTGAAAAATACCGATGGTCTCTTGATCGGGGAACTGGCCAACTTTCTTGCCGGATCCAGCTATATTCTGGCTGCGGTCTGGGTGTATCGCAAGCGCAGCAGCAAGGCCGGGTTTGCCCTTGGATTGTCGCTGGGAACCCTGTTGATGACCGTCATCATGTCGGCTGTCAACTACTACCTGCTGATTCCCGCTTATGCCGTGTTGTACAACATGTCGGTACCCGACCTGCTTGCCATGTTCCACATGAGCAGCTTATGGTCACTGATCATCTACGGGATTGCCCCGTTTAACGTAATCAAAGGGATCGTGATCGCGCTCATTGCCGCACCGATCCTGATGAAGATCATGCCGCACCTGCGGGCCAAATAAAAGAAAGGGGAGCAGCCGCGACAGGCTGCTCCCCTTTCTTTTGATCTTGTGACCTGCTTTACTTGATGGCTCTATTCAGCTGGGACATTTCCGCAAACAGCTTCTCTTCCGCCGGGTCGGCTGCCGTCAGCGGGAATAAGATGTTCAGGTACTTGAATTTGCGCCTGCCTTCCCCGTTCTTCAATTCCTTGTACTTGTCCAAAATTCCGCCAATTTCAGCGATGATCTGGTTGCGCTCTTCTTTGGTCAAATATAGCTCGCCTACGTCGAAGGCAAAGGTATCGGAATACTCCTTGCGCACGTCGACATCGCTTGCGACGAAACGATTGATCGTTCTGAGCAGGTCCTTTTCCGTCGTGCGGATCGGCGAGAGCATCACATCACCCAGCTGCTGTGCGTTCTCCTCGATCATGACCCGCAGGTTTACCTGTATGACTTTCGCTACTGGCTGGTAATACTTTTCAATAATCGATCCTTTTATCCTGGTGTCCACCTGTTCGAGCAGACCGACGCGCAGTAATTCTTTGACGTGGTAGTGGAGCCTGGCGGCATTTTCCCCCAGCTCCGTAGCAATTTGCTTGGCTGTCCGCGGTTCTAAATCTTCAAATAACTCAAGGATCTTGACACGCTCCGGAATCGCCAGCGACTTGAGGGCTTCAGGATCTGACACGTATAAAAACTCTTTCACTTATTCATTCACCATCCGTTTTATGCACAGTTGATCAGGAGTGCTTATTTTTAAAATTCGTTTACATTTTTTTATTTTTCATTTTACCCTTTTAACCGGGTAAAGCGCAATGAAGAAGTTGGAAACATCCGGTTTACTTTCGGGACAGACAAACTTTTGTTAAAATAAGACAACAACGTTAGCGAAGGAAGGGATAATACATGATTACAGTAGGTCAAGAGGCACCGGCTTTTTCGCTGCCGGCAAGCAACGGCGAAACGATCTCGCTTGATTCCCTGCGGGGGAAAAACGTCGTGCTGTATTTCTATCCGAAGGACATGACTCCTGGATGCACCACCGAAGCATGCGATTTCCGCGATTACCATCCCGAATTTGAAAAATTGGACACCGTCGTATTGGGAGTAAGCCCTGATGACCTCAAATCCCATGACAAATTCATTGCCAAACACGATTTGCCGTTCGTGCTGCTGGCCGATACCGAACACAAGGTGGCAGAGGATTACGGTGTATGGACTTTGAAAAAAATGTACGGAAAAGAATACATGGGCATTGAACGAAGCACGTTTCTGATCGACAAAGAGGGAAAAATCGCCAAGGTCTGGCCGAAGGTGAAAGTAGCGGAACACGTTCAGGAAGTACTTCAGTACATCAAAGAGCATCTGGGTTAAGACCCGGGTCGGCAGAGGAGGAATGATTCGATGAGCCTGTCCGTGGATTACATGATCGAGACGTTTGCCAAGCTCGCCCGAATTCCCAGTCCTTCAGGAAATACGGGTAAGGTGATGAAATGGGTAGAGCAAGAACTGAAGCGATTGGGCATAGGTTACACTGTCACCAATAAAGGGGCGATTCTCGCTACCCTGCCTGGGAAGTGCGACGAGCGGCAGCGTCTGCTCTCCGCTCACGTGGACACATTGGGAGCGATGGTGAAGGAGATCAAGGCTAACGGCCGTTTGCGCATGACGATGATTGGCGGCTTTGCCTGGAATGCCGTTGAGGGGGAGTACTGCGAGATCGAGACAGGAGATGGCCGCGTCTACACCGGGACGATTTTGACGACCAAGGCATCCGTTCACGTCTACAGCAGAGAGGCTGGCAAAATGGAGCGCACCGAAGAAGTGATGGAGGTGCGTCTTGATGAGCGGGTGAACAGCAGGGAGGATGTGCTGGCGCTGGGCATCCAGGTGGGGGACTTCGTCTCCTTCGATCCGCGGGTGACGATTACGTCCAGCGGTTTTGTCAAGTCCCGCCATCTGGATGACAAGGCGAGCGCAGCGATTGTATTTGGCGTTTTGGCCTATCTGCGCGAAGCAGGCATAGAGCTGCCCTTTACCACTCATTTTCTCATCAGCAACAATGAAGAGATTGGCTACGGCGGCAACGCCAGCATACCGGAGAAGACTGTGGAATACCTGGCTGTCGATATGGGAGCGATCGGGGAGGGGCAGGCTACCGACGAATACTGCGTCTCCATCTGCGCCAAAGACTCATCCGGCCCTTACCATTACGGCTTCCGCAAGCGTTTGACCCAATTGGCGGAGGAAAACGGCATCTACTACAAAGTGGACATTTACCCGTTTTACGGTTCTGACGCCAGCGCAGCACTGCGGGCCGGTTTTGACATCGTCCACGGCTTGATCGGACCAGGGATAGATGCCTCCCATTCCCATGAGCGGACACACTGGGATGCCTTCGAGAATACGGCCAAACTGCTGCTCGCCTATCTTGCGTCCACTGAGCTGGCCGTGTGAGGGGGGCAAATCCATGAGCGTAAGCACCTACCGCTGGGCGGACTACTATGATGTGACGAACCGGGGCGTTACCGGTGATATTTCGTTTTATACCAAAATGGCCGAGCAGGCTGGCGGCGAAGTGCTTGAATTGGCCTGCGGCACCGGGCGGGTGACGATCCCTTTGGCCCAGGCTGGGGTAAAGGTGACAGGCCTTGATCTGTCCGAAGAGATGCTGGCGAGGGCAAAACAGAAAGCCGAGCAGATGTCAGTTGCCGGCCGTATCGACTTTATGCAGGGAGATATGCGCCAGTTTAAGCTGGATCGGCAATTTCCTTTGATCATCATCCCGTTTCGCTCCTTTCTGCACCTGCTGCATATTCAGGAGCAGATGAAGGCGCTTGGCTGCATTCGGCGCCATCTGCAGCCTGGCGGGAAGTTTATCATGAACGTGTTCGTACCGCGCATCTCTGACCTGTACGAAGAAAGCGAAAAGATGTCCCTCAGAGGGATGTTTCCGCTCGAATCGGGCGAGCAGATCGCCATGTGGGATTTTACCCGCTATGACCACTTTCAGCAGCTGTCTGAGGTGACGCGGACCTACGAACGGATCAATCAGGATGGCCAGGTTGTGGAAAAACTGGTCAGCAGATTTACCCTTCGCTATATCTTTCCGGCAGAACTGCATCATTTGCTCAGGCTGAATGGCTTTAAGGTCGTACAGCGATACGGCTCTTTTGACCAGGCTCCGTTTGACAGAGGGAGTACGGAGCTGATCATCGTAGCGGAAGCTGTGTAATTTCCCGGAAAATAATTGAAAAGGGGAACGGTGTCATGAGAATCTACACAAAGTCAGGAGATAAAGGCGAAACGTCACTTGTCCACGGTGTCAGAGTGCCTAAATACGCTGCCCGGGTTGAAGCCTACGGAACGTGTGACGAGGCCAACTCTGCGATTGGCCTTGCCATCTCTTTCCTGCCGGAGGACGGGGAATGGAGCCAGTTTCGCCAGACGTTTCACGTGATTCAGACGAAACTGTTCCACATCGGTGCCGAATTGGCCACACCGCAGGGAAAAAAGGTAGGCTGGCCAATCGAGGAAGCAGACGTTGCCTTTCTGGAACAAAAAATTGACGAGATGGATGGAGAGCTCGAGACGCTGACCAATTTTATTCTGCCGGGAGGTCATCCGGCCGCTTCGGCCCTGCACGTCGCCCGTACCGTCGTGCGCCGTGCGGAACGCCGTTCGATTCAGATAACCCAGGAAGAGCCGGTGAATGGCATCGTGATCAAATACCTGAACAGATTATCAGATTTCTTGTTCGTAGCCGCACGCTGGGTCAACCATAAACTGGGCAAACCAGAACTTCATTTGCATGAATAAATCAACTCGGCACGAGAGGTTAGCCTGACTCTCGTGTTTTTTGTTATATTAGGATGAAGGGGGAGATGTATAGAATGAAACAGTCGGATTCGCAAGTAAAGGTATCGGGCGGGCGGCGAAAGGTGCCTGTTGACAAGATTCTCGACACGCTCCACAATTTGTACCCTGACGCCCATTGCGAGCTGAATTACACGACTCCGTTTGAGCTTTTGATTGCGACGATTCTTTCTGCACAGTGCACAGACAAGCGGGTCAATGAGATCACGGAACCGCTTTTTGCCAAGTACAATCAGCCTGAGCATTTTTTGCACCTGTCACAGGAAGAGATGGAGGAGCTCATAAAGGGGCTTGGTTTGTATAAAAATAAAAGTAAAAACATCTTGGAGACATGCCGGATCCTATATGAAAAATACAACGGTGAGGTGCCCCAGACCCATTCCGAACTGGAGGCCCTTCCCGGTGTCGGCAGGAAGACGGCCAACGTGGTGCTGTCAAACGCGTTTGGCGTACCTGCCATTGCCGTTGATACACACGTATTCAGGGTCGCCAACCGACTGGGACTGGCGAACAGCGACAACGTAGATGAGACGGAAAGACAGCTGATGAAGCGCATCCCCCGGGAAAAATGGTCAGACGCCCATCATTGGCTCATCTGGCACGGACGTCGGCTCTGTTCGGCGCGAAACCCGCAGTGCGGCTCGTGCCCGCTCCGGGAAGACTGCAAGTTTGCCCGGTCAGCGGCCAAAGAGCAGAAGAAAACCGTCAAAAAAACAAAGGCTCCGCAAAAAGGATAATATTCCCAGGTGATTTTTCGTTGCGGGGGATATTGACACGATGGGTTGTAACGGCGTACACTTTTTATAACAATTCTTATTAAAAGATCGTTATTATCAAAGAATTTTATCCTTCAATTACCAAGTAAGGGATTTTCTATGGAAAGTGAGGTGCATGACGAGGTGACGGAACGGGTCGAAAAAGCCGTTGAAGTTCTCAAAAATACAGGAGTTCGTATGACTCCGCAGCGTCATGCCATATTAGCGTACCTGCTTGAATCAATGAGCCATCCTACTGCCGATGAAATCTACAAGGCGCTGGAGGGCAGGTTTCCCAATATGAGTGTAGCTACGATTTATAACAACTTGCGGGTTTTTAAAGAAGCGGGATTGGTCCGCGAATTGACCTATGGCGATTCGTCCAGCCGCTTTGATGCCAACACCCATGAAGAGCACTATCACGTGATCTGTTCGGAATGCGGCGCGATTCACGATTTTCATTTCCCCTATCTGAATGAGGTTGAGAATGCTGCTGCCCAGACCGCAGGATTTAAAGTGACGGGTCACCGCATGGAAGTGTACGGCGTTTGCGAGAAGTGCCAGAAGGAAAAGTCTCATTAGAATAAGCAGCTGCAGATAGCTCCGGCGTTAACCCGGAGTTATTTTATTGTATGGAGTTACATTTTTTGTTTTTGTGCGTCTTAGTAAGGAGAGAAAGAAAAGCGAGGGTGAGTAGAAGGAATGTTGTTGTTAAAAAAAGACCCGGCAAGCCAAAAGGGATTGAATAAGCAATGAATGTGCCGTTGCATGTACGAACCCGACCGAGACGAAGGAAAGCTCCGCTGAAGACTTTTGGAATGCTCCTGCTATTTGTTGGATTGGTGATTTTCAGTATTTTCGTGTGGCTGCAGCTTCCGTCTACTGAGCGAGTCGCTCCGTACGACGGGCGGGAAAACGTCATCCTCTACCACGGAAAGGCTTATTCGCAGCCTTTTCAAGTGGTTGACGAACAAATTCTGCTGCCGTTTGACTTTATCCGGGAGAATATGGATGAATATCTTTACTGGGACGAACCTTCCCAGTCGGTGATCGTTACGACAAAGGACAAGGTGCTGCGAATGGAGAGCGACAAGCTTGTGGTGTTTTTAAACCGCAAGCCGGTCGATTTGCGAGTTGGAGTGACGGAGATAGACGGAGTTCGGTACATCCCGTTCTCTCCGCTGGAAAAACTGTACCCCTTCCGCTTGGAGTACATCGAATCAAATCATGTCCTGCTGGTTGAAAAGGCCGGAGATGCCATTCAGCAGGGGAAGATCTCCAGCGGAAAACAGACGGAGGTATTGCGGACCGGACCGTCAGTGAAGCAGCCGATCGTCGGCGAGGTGAATAACGGCGATGAAGTATTCATTCTGGATGAGGAAGCGGACTGGTACCGCCTGCAGACCAAGGATGGACTAACAGGCTATATGCCCAAGGGAAAGGTGTCGCTTGCCTCGATCTATCAGGTGGCCATGCCCCAACTGGAGAAAAACGCAGCTGATACAGCGTGGCGGCCAATGGGAAAAAAGATTTCGATGGTCTGGGAACAAGTCGTAAACAAGACGCCCAATGCGGCAAATATCGGACCGATGCCAGGCTTGCAGGTCGTTTCGCCTACCTGGTTCGAAGTGGTTGACGAGAAGGGCACACTGGCCAATAAGGCTGATCCGGCCTATGTAAAATGGGCGCATGCACGGGGATACAAAGTGTGGGGACTGGTATCAAACGGGTTTAATCCCGACATGACAAAAGCCTTTTTGGCAGATTTTCGCCTGCGCGAGAAGTTGATCGTCCAGATCCTGCACTATGCGAATCTGTACGATTTGGACGGTATCAACCTGGATTTCGAGAATGTCTACCTTGACGAAAAAGAGCCGCTGGTTCAATTTGTCCGCGAGCTGACCCCGTATCTCCACGAGCAAGGCTTGACTGTTTCCATGGATGTAACAGTGAAGTCCACCAGTGAACGCTGGTCCATGTTTTACGACCGGCAGGCCCTGGGAAGTGTCGTCGATTACATCGTCATCATGGCTTATGACGAGCATGGCGGGTCAAGCCCGGTTGCCGGCTCGGTCGCTTCCTTCCCCTGGACTGAAAAAGGGCTGCAAGGGGTATTGGAAGAGGTCCCTGCCGACAAGGTGATCCTCGCTGTTCCGTTTTACACTCGCCTGTGGAAAGAAACGAAGCAGGCTGACGGTTCGGTAAAAGTGACGTCAAAAGCACTCTCCATGTCAGGAGCAGAGAACTGGATAAACGAAAAGAAATTAACTCCACAGCTGGATGAACAGACAGGTCAGTATTTCGTCCAGTACGTCGATAAGACAGAAGGGGCGACTTACAAAATGTGGCTGGAAGGCGAGGATTCACTGCTGAAGCGAATGGAGCTGATCCACCGGTATAACCTCGCCGGATTGGCCGGCTGGCGCCGCGGTCTTGAAAAGGACGATACGTGGTCCAAAATCGATAAAAATCTGCAGCGGCATTAACGTGAAAACCCACCTGTTATGGATAAGGACAGGTGGGTTTTGTATACGCGAATATTCACGCTTTGCTGGGGTGATCTTCGGCAGGCAATAAAAGCGGTTGGCCGCAGAACATGCAGGCGTCTTCTTTGCCAAGCATCTTTGTGACTTTGCCGCAAGTAGGGCACTCCACCTGGGGAGTCGACATCGAGACCATTCCGGAGATCATAAACAAAACAGTGCTTCCCATCATCAGGATAAAGCCGATCAACAGCGCGATCGTCAGCAGGATATGGGCGAAAATTTGGCCGCGGAAGCCCAAAAAGACAGCCAAACTGGCGAACATCAACACCAGGCTGATTCCCATTCCCCAGTTTCCCCAGGTGCGCAATCGCTTTATTTTACTGATTCGGTCAGTATTTTTCATGGGCTGGCTCCTCCTTCGTTCAGAAGACTACACCCCAGTATACCACAACTGGGCATTCGTGAAACGAGCTTGACAATGTTGCAGGCAGGAAACTGGCGGCTCGCGTAGAATCCTTACCAGTAATCACGTAGGTAGGGGGAGCATCGATGGACGCAAGTCTGCGGTTTTACCATGAGCGAATGATTCGCCAAGAGCACGTGCTGTCCGTATTGCTTGTTGCGCGGCGGGAGAATTCCAGTATGGCAGTCTGCGATGCCGAACTATTGTATGTGATTATCCTCAACCGTCCGGAACCGCGCTGGGAAACCAAGCATTTTGTTCTGGATGACCGCAAAATTGTGGAGCATCGGGTCAGCCAATGGCAGGTCGAACAGTGGGCTGTCAACGGTACAGATGAGCGAATGGTTTCATGGATATGCGATGCCGATATCCTGTACGATACGCGGGGGTATATCGGCCGGATCAGAGACCGCTTGGCCCGATACAGCGAGCAGACACAGAAGCGGAGAGTATGTGAAGAGTACTCTCATCTGCTCGAGCACTATTTGGATGCCAAAGACTTTTGGCAGAACCGCATGGAACTGGATGCCTATCACTCTGTCCTCAAGGCCCTCGATCACTGGGCAAAGCTGGTCGCATGTGAAGCAGGAGAGCCGCCTGATCCTGCCTTATGGACTCAAGTAAAACGGCTTGAGCCATCTGTCTACAAATTATACGAAGAGCTTATTGCCAGCCACGAACCCCTGGAAAAACGCATAGAACTTTTGCTGCTGCCAATCGAACTTCACGTCATGTCCCGAATGAAAAAATGCGTTCTATTTTTGCAGGAAATTTTGCAATCAAAAAATCGGCCCTGGTCTTTCGAAGAGCTGCGCCGGCATCCGGAGATCGAGGTAACGGATATAAACCTGGGGCTTCTCCTGAACCGAATGGTAAAGAAATCGTTGGTTCGGGAAGTCATCATTAGACAGGATGGTGACGTCCTGGAAAAGGGGTATTTTCCGGCTGGATAAAAACAAAAAATACTATTGACTAAAGATGCGTGGACATGTTATATTAGCAAACGTCGCTTCTAAGACACGCGATTACATCTCAGATGGTTTCCGGTTTGGCTGAAATGAAAAGATAAAAAAACTCTTGACCATCTGGGCAAAACGTGTTATATTAAAAAAGTCGCTGTTCCGGACCGAGACGTTCGGAAAGATGGCGAAAATGCTCTTTGAAAACTGAACAGCGAAGCGTTTTAGTGAGT
>NZ_JBJQOQ010000043.1:0-42542 GCF_046036945.1 Brevibacillus sp. B_LB10_24
ATTGAAGGGTAGCGACCAAACCAAGCCGTTGTTAACGAATCGTGAAAGAGAAGTATTTGAACTCTTGGTCCAAGATAAGACAACTAAAGAGATTGCCGGACAACTCTTCATCAGCGAAAAGACAGTGCGCAATCACATCTCGAATGTGATGCAAAAACTAGGCGTGAAAGGACGGTCTCAAGCTGTAGTCGAACTTGTTCGGCTAGGGGAATTGAAGATTTGAACCGCACCGTTTGGACCCTCCCTCTCCAGAATGCGAGAAGGGAGGGTTTTTTTGTTCGGGTGAGGGTATACAATTCGAAAAATGTACTTGCTCCAGAAGTCCTAAATTCCATCTCTTCCATTACAATTATTTACCAATTATACTGAGCACACAATCTCGATTATGTTAACCAGGGCGGTGAAGTATAATATCTGGAACAGGTTCGACGTGAAAAAAGGCCGGGAGTGGATTTGGGGATCGTTGGAGCATCGAAACGGCGTTATGGAAGCGGCACGGAAGAATATTGGCTGTTTTGAGAGGCTGTTTCGTTTGCGGATAAATGCGGCACGGAGGATTGTAGAACATGTCAGTTATTAACGAGTCCAAGATTGCCGCAGACACAGCCAAGGTTTGGAGACTATCTTACGTCACAAGCAGTTGGGCTCGGCAGCTCTTCATTTTCTCACGCCCATCTTCCGGATATACCATCTGCGTTTATGAAAGGAGATCGACCTATAATTCTGGGCCAGTCTGATGATTCGTTCACGAGAAAGTGATGCCGGGTTTGAAGAGAGGCTTTTGTTAAGGGAACTTCTTACAACCAGATGACCGGGGTAGTGAGCTTTCACGAAGTTACCGTAAGTTTCGAACTCGGAGAAGCCGGCATAACTCTGTTTGTTGGTTTTCTTGATAATCGCCCAGTACCACCTAGTCTTATGCCTGGCCTCAATTTTAGACTTCAGCCGGGAGAGCTTCGATTTGTCGAACAGCATATAGTGGGCAACGAAAGAGCGCGAGGCGGTTGGCTTGGTCCCCAGTAATTTCTTATAGGTGCGAAAATACTCGGGACGACTCCAGTTGCGGCAGTAAAAAACGGTTTTTCCGTTGACGAGAAAGACATGAGGGCGGATGAGTATGGTGTCGGCGTCAATCACAAGATAATACCTTTGCTTGGTCAAGTTTCCTCCCGCCAGCTTCAACAATTGTTGGAACAGCCAGCCTGAGCGATTGGTGCGTTTGGTTTGGTAGTGAATGTCTTTTTTTGTAATCGGTAGAACGCGTTTTTCATTGATGAAGGTGCAGTTTTTACGCCGGCAAAGGTCTTGGATTCGCTTGCTTGGCGGCGATACAACCATGATCTTACCGACGGGATGCTTCACTTGCTTACGGATACTGTCAATGACATAGGGAAGGGTGCCAAGGTCTTTCTCAATAGCTGGGATCAGGACATCAATTTTGATAGAGCTGTTGAAGGTGCTTTTCGCTGAACTTGTCAACTTCTCAACTCCATTTCTAAGCAGTTTCAAGCACATGTGTGTACAGGCCGGCCAGTGTCCGACTTTCCAGATAGGATATGATTTTCTTCCTTATGGTGAATACGACAGATACGGAAATCCTGCGAAATGGGTGTTTGTCTGCCTTCTTGAGTCAATGACTCTCCTCACTTTGTCTCGTCGAAATCGTTGACCTGCAACAATGGAAAGCTTCGCATACCAAGAGTACAAATGCCTCTCGTTTTAATAACCTAGCTTTCCTTTTTATTGGTTGAAATGCTGCCGTTGGTCGGACATGAAAATTCACCCCATGAGTTCATGTTACTGAGGGGAAGGTACACAAATAACTAGCCCTTCTTAACATTGATGCTTCGAACAGTCAGCGTAATGGCCCACATAAAGAGAGAGGCAAAAAATATGACTAACCATACCAAAAGGTTTCTTATATAAAGGCTAAATCAAAAGGGCAGGGAAAAAAGAAAAAAATCCCCGCACCCGAGGATTATAACCTGCCAATATTTCTGCTTACTTCAAATCCCGTCAGACTTTTTTTCATTCCAACTTGATTGGCTTCGTAATTAGACGGAATTCCGGTATCTGGTCCATATTCGTCACTCGCTCCGGCAGGGCTTGACTGTTCTAACGCCTCGATGTAATCAGCACCTGCTTGAAACAGGTCTTTTGTGTCACCCTGCTCCTTGGTTTCCTTGGGATTCGCCATTGAAACACCCCTTTCAACGGTAATTTTCCCAAACAAGGGTAAATAAATTCCTTTTAGAGCGGTTGGACACAGCGGTGGATGCTAATGGCGTGGAGCCCATAACATGATGGCTACACCGACGACACATACCAAAGCTCCGATCCAGTCGTACATGTCCGGCGTTTTCCGATCGATCCACCAGCCCCAAAGAACTGCCAGAACGACAAAAACACCGCCATAAGCGGCATACACTCTGCCGAATGTCGGGAAGTTCTGGAGCGTGGGGACGATCCCGTATACAAGAAGAATGATACCGCCAACGATGCCGTACCAAAGGGGCTTGGATTCACGCAGCCACAGCCAAACCAAATACCCGCCGCCAATCTCTGCCAGCCCGGCGAGAATGAATAGAATAATCGCAAGCACAAAGACCCACTCCTTTACAGGCAATTCTACTAAAGAAGGGAGTGACTGGGAAATGGAACACAACTCGTGCTTACGTCCATTTAATTTGGCCGGGGAAAGAAAAAGGCAGCCGCTCTGGCTGCCCGAAACCTCTGATTAATTCTCAACGCCGATGATGGTGAGAAGAATAAACAGCACCAAGATGACTAAGATGCCCTCGCAGCCAAAGATACCTTTAGACATTCAATTTCCTCCTTTTTAGGTTGCCTCACTGCAGCATATGCCTAAAGGGGAGGAGATGTATGGGCGATTTCACCACTTATGCATCACATCATTCCAAAGTCTTGTATACTTACTTTGAAGAGACTTCGAACATCCAGCCTATATGCAAAAGGATGTCGTTTTCGCAGGAGGATGGATCATATGCTTGCTTCATTTCTACAAGCGTCCCGCTCAACAGTCGTCTTCTCAGGAGCTGGCATGTCGACCGAAAGCGGGCTTCAGGACTTTCGTTCTGCCGACCGGGGGATGTGGAACAACCGAAACCCTGTCGAGCTGGCGGATATTGACGCGATGAACGGGAATCGGGACGAGTTCGTCAGGTTTTACCGCTGGCGGATTGAAGAAATGCTGAAACATCAGCCCAATCAGGGACACAAGATTCTGGCAAAATGGGAACGAGCGGGAGTGATCAAAGGGATCATCACCCAAAACGTCGAGAACTACCATGAACAGGCAGGGACAGCTACGATTGCCAAACTGCACGGAGACCTGGGCACGCTGCGGTGCATGACATGCGGCACACAGTATCCCTGCACCGATTACCTGGCTCCGCAGCTGCTAACAAGCTGCCGGACGGAAGGGTGCGGCGGATTTGTCCGCCCTAATGTCGTCCTTTTCGGCGAAATGCTGTCACAGCGGCAAATCGAGCTGGCCAACGAACTGCTGAACGGGGTAGGGCTATTTATCGTGCTGGGCTCATCCCTCTTGGTCAGCCCGGCAAATGAATTTCCCTTGATCGCCAAACGGCGCGGCGCCAAGCTGGTTATCGTCAATCGCGATCCGACGCCTGTTGATAAGTACGCCGACCTGGTGATCCATCGGTCGATCGGCGAGGTGTTGGCGTCGGCGGACCAGGAACTATGACGTCGTTAACGCCTGCTTCACAACCTTCCCCACCGCATTAACCGGCAAGTCGCGAACGAATACGACATCGGGTATCTTGTAGGCAGCCAACCGCTTCCGGCATTCGCCGACGATCTCGGCATCTGTCAACGTACTGCCTTCTTGCTTGACGACGTAGGCGAGCGGTGTTTCCCCCAATGTTTCGTGGGGGACACCGACTACAGCCACTTCCAGTACACCGGGGATTTTCTGGATGACGTCTTCCACCTCGCCCGGGTAAACATTGTCTCCGCCCACCAGGATCATTTCCTTATACCGTCCGGAAATGTACAAATATCCCTCGCGGTCGATGGTGCCTGCATCTCCCGTATGGAACCACCCGTCGATCAACACTTTGGCTGTCGCTTCAGGTTTGTTCAGATAGCCCTTAAAGAGGTAAGGACTCTTCACGATCACTTCTCCTACCTGCCCGGTTGGCATCTCCTGCCCTGTGTCAGGGTGGACGATCTTCACCTGTACATGTTTGAAAGGCTTGCCGACAGAATCTACGGTGTCCATGCCCATCAACGGGTGCCAACCGCTGACGAATGACGCCTCCGTGCTGCCGTATCCCTGCGCCATGGGAATGCCCAGTTCCAGATACCGCCGAATCAGTGCCGAAGAGGCTTTTGTTCCGCCGGTGGATACGAACTTCAGGGAGGAAATCTCCCGATTCTTCCGCTTCCATTCCTCCAGCAGGTAGGCGTAAACCGAGGGGAAGGCAAACATCGTTTCGATGTTTTCTTTTTCGATCGCAGCCAAGATCGAGGCGGGATCCCTTTCCGTCAAGAATACCATGGTGTTGCCGCTGTAAATGTTGTACAAAATCATCGAAGTGCTGCTCATGTGAAACAGCGGGTGAACGGCCAGAAAGCGGACAGGCCGGTCGAAGCGCGGACGGCTTTCCTGCAGGTACCTGTCGTAGCAGGCGTGGGAGAGCATGCATCCCTTGGGAATGCCGGTCGTTCCCGAGGTGTACAGAACGAATGCAAGATCGTCCTCCGACAGGTCGACTTCAGGCGGAATCGCGGTCTTCCGATCGGTGAAGATGGCGGCAAATTCGTCCGTCAGCTCCATCCCTTCTGCCACAGGTACCCGTATCGGGACAAGTCCCGTCGCTTGGATCCGGGAGAGGGACTCCTCGAATTCCTTGTCGTAAAACAGCATCTTGGCCTGTGCGTCCTGCATGATGCCCTCCAGTTCGTAGGCTGTCAACCGCCAGTTGAGCGGGATCGCAACCGCGCCAGCCTGCAGCGCCGCCAACAGAATCGTCGGGTAGGGATGATCGTTTTTGCAGAGGATGCCGACGCGGTCCCCTTTGACAACGCCCAAATCCGCCAGAAAAGCGGACAACTGGATCGTCCGTTGATAAAATTCTCGATAGGTAATACGTCGATGCGGGGAAACGAGCGCTTCCGCATCGGGTGTTTGCGCAGCACGCTCTTTTAAATAAGAATGTAAGACTGCCATGTGGATACCTCCAGCAGGAAATTGCCGTTTGATTCGTTAAAGCTTCCACTCAAGAGGGACTCGACAACTTCTTCGAAAAGGCTTCATATTGAAGCTTTTTTTAATATGGGCCGTTTGCGGTTTTTTACTCTTGATTGGCAAACCTTCAACCGACAGGGGCAACCGTTTTGTGAAAGTTTGGAGTAGGATAGATCCCCTAAAAAATGTTAATATTATCGTACGTCTTGATCTTCATTTCCATCGGAAAGTCGACATCCGAAAGGGGATAGTCTCGTGAAGCAGCTAAAAACCGTTTGTCCGCACGATTGTCCGGATACCTGTTCGATTATTGCAACGGTTGATGACCAAGGCAATGTGATATCGACAAAGGGGGACCCCGAACATCCATTCACGCGCGGGGCCTTGTGCTCCAAGGTGCTGCGCTATGCAGAGCGGGTTCACTCGCCTGAACGATTGCTTTATCCGATGCGCCGGAGCGGCCCGAAAGGCAGCGGCTCGTTCGAGCGGATCAGCTGGGAGCAGGCGCTTGACGAAATAGCCGACCGGCTCAAGCAGGCGGTCGCAAAGCACGGGGGCGAAACCGTCTACTGCCTGTCCGGCAGCGGCAATATGGGCTTGATCCAGATGAATGCCCACGTTCCTTTCTTTCACAAAATCGGTGCGAGCCGCAGCCGCGGCGATCTCTGTTCTCCTGCCGCTGATGAAGGTTGGAACTACACCATGGGCGACATGGTCGGCAGCCGGCCGGAGTCGGTGGCCGATACCGATCTGCTGATCGTCTGGGGCATGAACATGGCGTCGAGCAACATGCATATGCTGGCTTTTTTCAAGCAAGCAAAAAAGAACGGCGCCAGGATGATCGTGATCGACCCGTACAAAAACCGCACGGCAAAACAGGCAGACTGGTACATTCCCATCCGCCCCGGCACCGATGCCGCATTGGCCCTCGGGATGATGAACGTGCTCGTCGGCGAGGGACTGATCGATTGGCCGTACATCGAGAAATACACGCATGGTTTCGATAAACTGCTGCAGATTTTGCCGGAGTATGCCCCGGAGCGCGTCTCTGCCGCGACCGGGGTGCCGGCGGAAGACATACGCCGTTTGGCCCGCCTCTACGGTCAGGCCCGCGCACCTTTTATCCGGCTTGGCATCGGGCTGTCCCGCAGCCGGCGGGGGGGCATGTCCATCCGAACGATCGCCTGCCTGCCGGGACTGGTTGGCGCGTATCACAAGCCGGGCGGCGGAGCGCTGATGTTTACCGGCAAAGCGTTTCCGAGAAGGATGGAAGTGCTGACACGCCCAGATCTCATGCCCGGGGAGACGCGCATCCTCGACCTGGTACGGTTTGGCCATAACCTGCTGCATGTCGCAGAGCCGCCGATCACCTGTCTGTTTGTGTCAGGGGGCAATCCGGCGCTTTCCTGTCCGGACAACAATCTGGTCCGTCAGGGTCTGCTGCGTGACGATCTGTTCACCGTCGTACACGAGCAATTTATGACGGATACAGCCAGATACGCCGATATCGTACTGCCGGCGACGACGTCGTTTGAAAACTTCGACGTGTACAAGAGCTACGGCCACACCTATCTGCAAAAGGCGGAGCCGGTAATCGCTCCGCTCGGCGAGGCGCGCAGCAATCGGGACTTTTACAAGGCGCTGGCGGAGAAAATGGGTTTTGACGACGAGGTCTTTACCAGGCCGAATGAAGAGTTGGCGCTGGATCTGTTTCCGACCTTGAAGCAGGATGAGGCAAAGCGCGCAGCGTTTCTCTCCGGGAAAGCGATTGAGCTCACGGACTGGGACGATCTGCTCTCCGGCGGGTTTCCCACTCCGTCGGGCAAGCTGGAATTTTACTCGGAGCGCATGGCACGCGACGGACATCCGCCGCTGCCTGCCTACCTGGAGCTGCCGGAAGAGGAAGGAGAACTGCACCTGTTGACGCCGCCCGCCCATTTCACCTTGAACACATCCTTTGGAGCCGTGGCAAAGCTGCGGGAACAGGAGGGGAAGCCAACGCTTAAAATCCATCCCGAATCGGCGAGAGAGCGGGGCATTGAGGCAGATGAGTGGATCGAGGTATACAACAAGCGAGGTACAGTGCGCTTCTGGGCACAGCTCACGGACGATGTGCCGCTGGGCGTCGCAGTCGCAGAGGGCGTCTGGTGGACAGAGCACACGCCTGACAACCACTCCATCAACGTCCTGACCAGCGACCGCTTGACCGATATGGGCTGGGGCAGCACGCTTCACGACAACCGGGTGTCGATCCGAAAACTAACGTAGGCTGCATTTTCCCCTGACCGGCATGGGAGCCTTCTGGGCAGCGAGTCAAAAGAGCAAAAAGAATAAGCGGGACGAGTAACTGCGCCTGCATCATTAATCAACGGGACCCTGGGGCAAAATGCCCTTCAGGGTCCTTTTTACAGGTAATTGTCAACTTGAATTATTATAAGGTTGACTAAAATCCGTATTATATGTTAACTTGTTTACTAAATAAGTTTACATATATTCGGAATAAGGAGTGAAGGAGCATATGAGCCGGCCTGGCAGCTCGCCTTTTTCCCTGATCCTGGTCGCGCTGTTTGCGGCCCTTACCGCGATCGGGGCGTACATCAAGATTCCGCTGACAGTCGATCCGTTTACCCTGCAGATCCTGTTTGTCTTTCTGTCGGGGGCGCTTTTGGGCAGCAAGCGGGGAGCTTTAAGCCAGCTCCTCTACCTCGGGGTTGGACTGGCCGGGTTTCCCATCTTCACCTCCGGCGGAGGCATCATCTACGTGCTGAAGCCGACATTTGGCTATTTGATCGGTTTCGTGCTGGCCAGCTATTTGATTGGAAAGCTCATCGAGAAACGGAGCAACCTGCGCTTTCGGGACTATTTGCTGGCCAACTTCGCCGGGATGATCCCGGTCTACGCTTGCGGCGTGCTATATCTCTACCTGTCGATGAACACCTGGGTCGGGGAATCGGCAAGCTTTTGGTACGTTTTCATGACGGGGTTTGTGCTTAATGTGACGGGGGATGTGATCCTCTGTTTCGCCGCGGCGATTCTGGCTGTCCGTCTGCAAAAGGCGCTGCCCCGATTGCCGTACATGAGTGCAAAAGGAGGCAGGTAAGCGTTGGAGCATCTGGGAGTATTCATCACGGGAACGGGGACCGGTGTGGGAAAAACGCTGGTGACAGCTTACCTGGCCGCCCTGTTTCGCCGCGCGGGAATCGACGCCGTGCCATACAAGCCGATTCAAAGCGGGAGCATCCGCCGGGGAGAAGAACTGGTCGCAGAGGACGTCGCCTTTTACCGCGACGTTGCCCGGCTTCCCTATGATCAAGGCGATTTATGCACGTATTGCCTGGAAGCGGCCGTTTCCCCTCACCTGGCAGCACAGCAGGCTGGTCAGACGATTGAACCGCAGCGCATTGCGGAACAGTATCGGCGATTAAAAGCGAAGCATCAACTTGTGCTGGTCGAAGGGGCAGGCGGGCTCGCCGTGCCGCTTGCCGCCAAACCTTCCTTCGTCTATATGACGATGCACTTGATCCACCTCTTGCAGGTGCCGATCATCCTCGTCACGCAGCCGGGCTTGGGAACGATTAATCACACTTTGCTGACGGTATCCTACGCCAGGACCCATCACATTCCAGTTGCCGGATTGATTGTCAACGGAATGCCGGCAAAGCCGACCTGCATGGAAACAGATAATGTCAAGATGATCGAAAAATTGACACAGGTTCCTGTTTTGGGAATTTTGCCGAAGTTTGAACAGCCGCTGATCCCGAGTGTAAAACAGGCAGTGTTGCATGCTGCCGAACCGAGGACAGACGCCGAGAAGATTTTGCGGCGATTAAAAGAAATGGGGGAACAGTCATGACAAATTGGTTGGAACTGGCGAACCGCGTCTTGGCCGGCGATGAGCTTGCCGACGAGGAAGCGATGGCCATCCTGGAGTGCCCTGACGAGGAGCTGCTCGCCTTGCTGCACGGAGCTTTTCACATCCGCCAGCGCTATTTTGGCAAAAAAGTAAAACTGAACATGATCGTAAACGCCAAAAGCGGTCACTGTCCGGAAAACTGCGGGTACTGCTCCCAGTCGTCCGTCTCCAGCGCGCCGATTGAGAAGTATCCGCTCATGAACAAGGAGGATTTGCTCAGGGGAGCCCAGCAGGCTTACCAATTGAAGGCGGGCACATACTGCATCGTCGCCAGCGGCCGCGGTCCGTCCAGCCGCGATGTCGAGATCGTGGCAGAAGCGGTACGGGAGATCAAAGCGAATTACAACCTGAAGATCTGCGCCTGCCTCGGCATCATCAAACCGCAGCAGGCTCTCCTGTTGAAGGAAGCGGGGGTGGAACGCTACAATCACAACCTCAATACATCCGAACACCACCACGCCAACATCACCACCTCCCACACCTACCAAGACAGGGTGAACACTTTGAACGCAATTAAGGAGGCGGGCATCTCTCCCTGCTCCGGTGTGATCATCGGCATGAACGAGACGAAAGCGGATGTGATCAGCGCGGCACGGGCCCTTAAAGCGCTGGATGCGGATTCCATTCCGGTCAATTTCCTGATCCCGATCGAAGGGACGCCGCTTGCCGGAGCAAACCAGCTGCACCCGCGTTATTGCCTCAAGGTGCTGGCCCTGTTTCGCTACATCAACCCGACGAAGGAAATCCGCATCTCAGGCGGCCGGGAAGTGCATTTGCGCAGCTTGCAGCCCCTGGGCTTGTACGCAGCTAATTCGATATTCGTCGGCGATTATTTAACGACGGCCGGTCAGGAGGGTACGGCCGATCATCGCATGCTGGAGGACATGGGCTTTGAAATCGAGCTGATCGCGACATAAATGCAACAGCCGCCTGCACTAAAAGTCAGGCGGCCGTTCCCATTTTTCCTTACTTGAGCTCGTTCAGACGCTCTTCCAGACGATCCCAAGTTTCGGTAATGCCTTGGAGCATCCCCATGTCCATGACAGTCTTGAGGGCCTCCGCCGACACGTATTCCGAACGGCTGACCAGCTTCGTCCTACCGCCCAGATCGATAAATTCCATTGTGACTTCGGTCGACGGCATAGAGTCATTCGAATTGCCTTCGGCATCCGAGAAGTAATCGGTGTAGACGATCTTCTCCGGCTCGACAATCTCCTTATAAACCCCTTTGCCCCAAGATTCCATACCGAAGAATTCACCAAAGTTCCGATCGACGCACTTCATGCAGTAATGCCAAATGCCGCCCGGACGAAAATCGACAGTGCAGACCGGTACCTCCCATCCTCTTGGTCCCCACCAGTGTTTCAGATGCTCCGGCTCTTTAAACATCTTGAACACGAGATCGCGCGGCGCATCGAAAACGCGCTCCAGCACCAGCACACGTTCGTTTTCTACTCTTGAATCCATTGCGTTGTTTGACATTGTAATACCTCCTCAAGATCGTGAAAGATTTTATGATTTTTCCTTGCTTTGCAGTTCCCGTAAGTAGTCATCCAGATTGTCGAATCTTTCTTCCATAACCCGCTGGAAGGACTGTACCCAGGAATTCAGTGACTGGAAGGGCTCGGGCCGGAGTTTGTAGATCCGGCGGTTGGCTTCGGCCTGTACTTCTACAATCCCGTTATCGTAAAGCACCTTCAGATGCTTCGAGGCTTGGGGCTGCCTCAGCCCCAGCCGGTCGGCGATTTCTCCCACGGTCAAGGGTCCGTCGCGCAAGAGTTCAACGATATTCATGCGATTCGGTTCGGCCAAAGCACTTAGCGTCGTCATGTTCATGCCCCGATGCTTCCCTGACATGCTGCTCACCTCATTAAGTAATGGTCCCTTGGTATCAGCTCAACTCCTTTATCATATTGTCGTCTTCCTGTTGAGAATAATATACTCTAAAAGGAATATTCCCGTCAAGGAATATAATTGTTAAAAACGGCACGATCAAGCAGTGGCGCAGAAGAGAAAGAAAAGTTTGACTAGTGAAAAAGTTCAAGTTGGAATACTATGATAGAAGGGGGATAAAGGAAAACAAAGGTAGGAGGTTGCCTCATGAAAGAGAAGGTTGTGATCGTCACGGGCGGGAGCAGCGGGATGGGCAAGGCCATGGCCAAGAGATTTGTGCAGGAAGGCGCGCGGGTCGTGATAACCGGGCGATCAGATGAGCGCCTGCAGCAGGCCAAGACCGAAATCGAACAGACGGGCGGGGAAGTCTATCCCTTTCCCATGGACGTGCGCGACCCGGCGAAAGCGGAGGAAATGGTCAAGGCGGCAAAAGAGCAGTTTGGCCGCATCGACGCTCTCGTCAATAACGCAGCGGGAAACTTTATCTGCCCGGCCGAAGACCTTTCGATCAACGGCTGGAATGCAGTGGTCAACATCGTCTTGAACGGCACCTGGTACTGTACGCAAGCGGTCGGCAAGGAGTGGATCGCCAGCGGCCGGCAAGGCAGCATTTTGAACATTATCGCTACATACGCCTGGACGGCGGGAGCCGGGGTCATCCATTCGGCCAGCGCCAAGGCAGGGGTGCTGGCGATGACCAGAACACTGGCCGTAGAGTGGGGAAGCAAGTACGGCATCAGGGTAAATGCCATCGCTCCCGGTCCGATCGCGGATACGGGTGGAGCGGACCGCTTGTGGCCGACAGAAGAGGCGCACCAGCGGACCGTAAACAGCGTGCCGGTAAAGCGGTTGGGTCAGCCGGAAGAGGTAGCCCACTTGGCCTGCTTCCTGCTGAGTCCAGGTTCCGAATACATCAATGGGGATTGCATCACGATCGATGGCGGGCAGTGGCTGAGCCGCAAGTCTTTTGAGTGATCCCTTCAAGAGCCATTGGGCAGCGGCATCGCACATGAGAAGCGGTCCGGTGATTTTTTCTATTTTGGCTGATGCAGGCCGCACGGACTACAGCTGGAAAAAGGAGAGACGCAAGTGAACAGGCAAAAAATCGGTCCTGTCGAAGTCATCGAGGGGGAGCGCGGCAGCCGAATTCCTTACTCTGCTACCCTGCTGATTCACGGCCGGGATCACTCCGCTTTGATCGATTGCGGCGCTGGGCATGCAGCCCTTGAAGCGATTCGCCAGGCCCACGCCGTAAAACAGATCTTTTTGACGCATTACCATATTGACCACACATGGGGCGCCTATCTGTTCCCGGAGGCAGAAAAGCAGATCAATCCGTACGATCTGGGCAAGGTTGCCAGCTTGACCGAGCTGGCCAAGGCAAACGGTGTTTACGCCGTACTGGGGGAGGAGGGTGCGAAAGCTTGGGTAAAAAAACAGGAACAGTCGGCTCAAGGGGGCGTTGCTTCCTGGAAAAATTGCCTGGGCCTGATCCATTCCTCCTATCATTTCGATCAAGTCATGGAACTGGCGGGTGAAAAAGTCGTGATGATCCATGCGCCCGGACATTGCGAAGGCTTTTGCTGTCCCTATTTTCCCGATTACGGAATCCTGCTCGTCGGCGATATTGACCTGACTTCGTTCGGGCCGTGGTACTGCAATGCGGACAGCCAGATTGACTTGTTTATCCAGTCGGCGAAAAAAACGCTTGAGGTGGAAGCCAAGTACTATATTACCTCTCACCAAAAAGGAGTGGTAACAAAGGAAGAGTACACAAAGAGGCTAGAAGATTACTTGGGGATCATTGAGAAGCGGGACGAAAAAATCAAACGGGCGATCAAGGCGGGGTGTTCCCCTAAGCAGTTGGTGTATCAAGATGTTTTTTACTACAAAAAGAATCATCTGGAGAGCCGGCAGTACATGCCATTTGAACAGATTGGCCTGGCGAAACACCTAAAGCGCCTGATCCATCAAGGCGAGCCATACGTGGATTACTATCAGCAATTTATCACGGAACATCACATGTTCGAAGAGTATATCGACTATCTGGCGCAGGAATAAATTGCTACTGCAAAACCTCGACAGTTTCATCGTGCAATAGGACGCGTTTTTTACGTGTAGGACTACCAGACCGGTTTTCGAGACTCATTGACTTCTCGCGGGATTATCCTTACGGTTATTCCAGTAGGCACCGATAGTGGATGAACAATAGTTGGACAAGTAGCAAAGCCGTTGCGACGGAACCCATGTACCTTGGCATTCATCACAGAGCAGACGCCCCTTTGGACGAAAGAAGGTGCTGTCGGTTACGAAACTACTGTTCAAGGAGTGAGTCGGAATGAAACGGAAACTGGGATTGTCCCTGCTTATGGCAGCGATTGCTGTCGCGTCTATGTTTGTCGGGGCTTACGCCTCACCGGTTAAAACCGTACTGAACGGTCAGGATTCTCAAGGGATGTTTATGGAATCAGAACTACCCGGCGGCGGATTGCAGCTGCCGAAAAATCAGCGCTTGCACCTGTTGACCGACCAGAAGTGGGTGGAAAAGGAGGGCCACCTGTCTGACTTGATCCGCCTGCAGTGGGTCGGCGACCGGGCCAAGCCTGCGATCGCTTGGGCTGACGAGAACGGCAAGGACAAAGCCGCGATCATCGCCCACGACAAAGCGAATGACCCCAGCCAGCCGCCCCACAAGCACATCTCGATCGAAACGACGATGTCGCCGGAAGGGGAGCATGCGAATGAATTATTCACCCGGTTCGAAGTCCCGTTCGACCAAGACGTCGCGGAGATCAACACCCATTCATCCAACTTCACCGTGAGAAGCGGGGCAGCCCGGGTCACCGGGGAAGACGGGCAAAACAAGGAGTTTCAGATTCAAAAGGAAAATGACACAAAAACCGGCGTCAACCGCTGGGCGATTCGCGGGGATTCCACCCGTGAGACGGGGAACAACGCCGGTTCCGATTTTCAGATTGTCCGCTTTGACGACGAGGGAGGGGCGTTGGACGCGGCGCTGTCCATCATCCGAAGCAACGGGTACGTAGGGATCAACACAACCACGCCGGAGCGGCGGCTGGATGTGAACGACAACCGGATTCGGGTGCGCTCGTCGTATACGCCGGCATCCTCCTCGGCGGAGGGTAAGCAAGGGGATATCGCCTGGGATGAAAACTATCTGTACGTATGTGTAAAAGACAATAACTGGAAAAGAATGCCTTTGTCCTCCTGGTAAGAGACAGCATCACATCGCATCGCATGGCGGCATTTGCTGAAGATCGTTGTCAGCAGATGCCGCTTTTTTTCTAAATCGAATGTTTTGACAAAAGTGCGACGAATGTGAACAATAAAACTATAAAACTATTTCCCCTTGAAGGAGTGGCATCTTGATGCTGTCTTGCCGTGAAGAAGTATTGAGAATAACTGATGAACTAGTGAATGTAGAAAGCGTGGTCAATACAGAGGGAGAGATCAGGATGGCCGATCGGCTGCATCAGATCATCGCTGCCTTCCCGTACTTTGCCCAGCATCCCGATCAAGTGATCAAGACTCGGACCGTAGACGACGAACGGGAACGGTACAATGTGCTGGCCTGTGTCAAAGGCACGAAGGCGCCCAGCAGCAAAACGGTCATTTTGATGGGACACATCGATACGGTAGGCATTGAGGACTACGCCCACTTGAGGGAGAAGGCTTGTGATCCGGGCCGACTGATGCTGGCGCTTCGCGAAGAACCCCTGCCGCAGCCGGTGAAGGAACATTTGGACTCGGGGGAGTGGCATTTTGGCCGCGGGGTGCTGGATATGAAAAGCGGCGTCGCCAGCCATCTGTACCTCTTGAAATACTACTCCGAACATCCGGAGGAGCTGGCGGGCAACCTCGTGCTGCTGGCCGAATGCGACGAAGAAGACGGCTCCCACGGGGTCCTGTCCGCCTTGAAAGAGTTGAAAAAGTGGCGGGACCAGCATGGCTTTGACTACGTCGCCCTGATCAACTCCGACTTTGTCTCGGCCGACTGCGAAGGGGACGAGAACCGCTACATCTACAAAGGGACGATCGGCAAGCTGCTCCCCTCGTTTTTTATCACCGGGGCGGAAACCCATGTCGGTTCCTGCTTTGAAGGGCTGGACCCGAACTTCATCGCTGCAGAGCTGACGCGGCAGATCAGCTACAACCCGGATCTGGTCGACGACGCCCTCGGAGAATTTCCGGCGCCGCCCGTCTCTTTGAAGCAGATGGATCTGAAGCCGTCCTACACGGTCCAGACCGCCTTGGCAGCGTATGTGTACTACAACTTTTTCATCCTCTCCTGGTCGCCGAAGGAGGTGCTGGCGAGGCTGAAGGAGCAGGCGGAGATCGCCTTTGACAGCGCCCTGCGAACGCTGCGCGAACGCCATCGGCTGTACTGTGAGCGAAGCGGCGCCGCCATTCGCGAACTGCCTTGGAAGACCCGCGTCCTGATCTACGAAGAGATGCAGGATATGTTGGTAAAAGAACACGGGGAAAGATATGTCCAGCATATGCAAGCGTTCAAGGAGAAGCTGCTCGAAGACAAGAGCCTGGATACGAGGATGTTTGCCGCCAGGGTGGTGGAAGAAGCGTGGAACTGGATGAAGGACAAGAGCCCCGCAATCATCCTCTTCTACTCTTCTCTCTATTCTCCGCGCGTGGAAGTGACGGGAGGGGACGAACGGGAACAGCAGCTGTTGGACGCCCTGGAGCAGGCGATTGCCGCGTTTCAGCCGCACTACCCCCGCCCGATCGTGGCGAAGAACTTTTTTCCGCACATCAGCGACATGAGCTTTGTCGCCCTGAGCGACGACGAAGAAGGAATCCGTGCGCTGTGCGACAACAACCCGGCATGGGGCACGAAGCACTACGTGGAGTACCAGGACATCCGCGATCTCAACGTCCCGGCGATCAACATCGGGCCGTACGGATTTGACGCCCACAAGAAATACGAGCGGATGGAAATTGCCTATTCGGCAGAGATGGTGCCCAATTTGACCAATGAAGTGATTCGCCGTCTGCTGAAATAAAACGGTCCGACCGAAGCCTTCCCTCTGAAAAGAGACGGAAGGCATTTTTTTCAAAGAGGGAATTTTGTAAATATACTTGCAGATTTGTAAAATTGAAATATAATAAAATATAAAAATAGAAACGTTTTCCGAAATACAGAAACGATTAAATAATCATGGCAGACTCTTCGAGATGGGGGGATCAAATCAGGATGATCAAAGTGAAGAATCTGTACAAGTCATTTGGTTCGTTAACCGTCTTGAAGGGTGTCGATCTTTCGGTTGACGAGAGAGAAGTAGTGGTCCTGCTCGGGGCCAGCGGTTCCGGAAAAAGCACTCTGCTCAGATGTTTGAATTTTCTGGAAGTATATGATCAAGGAGAGATCTGGGTCGACGGCAGGCACATCGAACCGCATAAAACGGACCTGAACCGGTTTCGCGCGGAAGTAGGCATGGTTTTTCAGCATTTCAACCTGTTTCCGCATAAGACTGCCTTGGAAAATGTGATGGAGGCGCCGGTCTACGTCAAGAAGATGAATCCGGCAGAAGCGAGGAGCATGGCGCACGACCTGCTGCGCAAAGTAGGCATGGCGGACAAGGCAGACGTCTACCCCGACATGCTGTCGGGCGGACAGAAGCAGCGGGTGGCGATCGCCCGGGCGTTGGCGATGGCGCCGAAAATCATGCTGTTCGACGAGCCGACCTCGGCACTCGACCCGGAATTGGTCGGGGAGGTGCTGCAGGTGATGAAGCAGCTGGCCAAGGAAGGCATGACAATGATCGTCGTCACCCACGAAATGGGATTTGCCCGCGAGGTAGCTGACCGGGTCGTGTTTATGGACAACGGCCAGATTCTCGAACAGGGCCAGCCCGGCCATTTTTTCGGGAATCCGCAGCATGAGCGGACCAAACAGTTTTTGAAAAGCATTTTCAAATAAAACAGAAGCCAGAGGGGGCAATCAATTTATGAAAAAGAAAGCAAAATGGATGATATCAGTCTTGACGACGGTGCTGGCGGGGGCGCTGGCGCTGACCGGGTGCGGTTCGTCGGAAAACGCCTCGACGGGAGGCAGCAGCAGCGGCAGCCAGCCTTCCGACTCCGGAAAACCGGATTTCACCTACGCGATGAGCGGATTGTACAAGCCGTTCAACTTTACGGAGAACGGCGAGCTGACCGGTTTCGACGTGGAGATCGGGAAGGCATTGGCCGAGAAGATGGGGATGAACCCGAAGCCGGTGACCAATCCGTTCGAGACGATCATCCAGGGGCTGCAGGCGAAAAAGTACGATACGGTTATCGGCAGCTTGACCATCAACGAGGACCGTTTGAAAGCGGTTAACTTCAGCGACCCGTACTATCGCTCGGGTTCGCAGGTTTTTGTCCAGGAATCAAACAACGATATCAAAACGGTTGATGACATCAAAGGAAAGAAAATCGGCGCACAAAAAGGCTCGATCTACCTGGAGATCGCCAAGAAGATGACCGATCAGGACAATATCACCTCGTACGACAGCGACATTACGGCATTGCTTGATTTGACGACCGGACGTACGGACGTGGTGATCACCGATCAGATGGTCGGCTTGCGCTTCATGAAAGAGAACCCAGGCAAGATCAAGGATGTTGACAAACCGATGAGCTACGACGAGCAGGCCATTGCCGTGAGAAAAGAAGATACGGAACTGCTGGAAAAAGTGAACAAGGCCTTGGCGGAGATTATCGCAGACGGTACGTATGACAAGATCAGCGAGAAGTGGTTTGGCCGCAGCATTTTGGGCGAAAAGCAGTAATCCGCCGCAACGAACAGGGGTGTCGCAGGCCGGCACCCCTTGTTTTCAAGAAAGCTCGGGGAGTGATGAAGCTTGATCATCTTTGAAATTCTCATGCAGAACTATCCGCTGTTTTTCAAGGCCGCATGGCTGACGCTTCGGTTGACGGCTGTGGCGCTCTTGCTGGGATGCGGCTTCGGACTCATCTTCGCCTTTTTTCGGATTTCTCATGTAAAAGCGCTTAACTACCTCGCGCATGCATACATTACCGTCATTCGCGGCACGCCGCTCATCGTGCAAATCTGTATCCTCTACTTCGGAATCACCAATATCGTCGTACTCTCGAAGTTTTGGGCCGGGGCGTTGGCGCTGGCGGTACACAATGGCGCCTACATCGCGGAGATCTTCCGCGGCGCGATCCAGTCGATCGACCGCGGCCAGATGGAAGCGTCCCGGTCGCTCGGGATGTCCTACCCGCTGGCGATGCGCAGAATTATCCTGCCGCAGGCTTTCCGCAGGGCGATTCCGCCGCTCGGCAACCAATTTATCATCGGGCTGAAGGATTCGTCCCTGGTCGCATACGTAGGTATGATGGACTTGTGGGGAACGGGATTAAGCGTAGCGGCATCCAACTACCGGCAATTGGAGACCTACATCGTCATCGGCTTGTTCTACCTGGTGATGATCATGCTGTTCACGTATTTTGTCCACCAGCTGGAAAACAGGCTTCACACCGGGAAAAAGCAGAAAAAACAGAAAGAGAGCAGTGCTTTGCCACTATCTGAGTAACAGGGGTTGTGGATATGGTTCAATCGATCGACAGGGCAATGAAGATTATCTCTATACTCATCTCCGACGAGAACAAGCCGTCTTGGCCGATCTCGGAACTGGCCGCGGCCACATCGCTTCCGCTCGGCACCCTTCATCGCATCATGTCTACGCTGATCGCGCACGGTCTGGTGATGCAGGAACCCGTGACCAAGCACTACCGTGCCGGATATGCCTGGGTCGAGATAGGCCTGCGCCTTTTGGACAAGCTGGATTTTCGCCATGTCGCCAGGCCGGTGATGGAGCGGCTTGCCCAGGAAGTGGAGGAGAGCATCTATCTCAATATCCCGGAAGGCCTCGATTCGATCCCGATTGAAAAAGTAGACAGCCCGTTGATTATTCGCATCGCAGAAAACCTCGGAGAGCGGATCCCCATGCCGATCGGGGCTCCCAACAAGGCGATTCTGGCTTATTCGCCAAAGCAGGAGGCCGAGAGGATTGTCAGCCAGGTGCTGCCGCCCGAGGAGCGGCAGGCGTTTTTCGATCAACTGTCCAGGATCAAACAAGCCGGTTTCGCCGTCAGCTACGGGGAGCGGACCGAGGGCACCATCGCTGTCGCCGCGCCCATCCTCAGCTACCACAAAACCGTGCTGGCGGCGCTGTCGATCAACGCTCCCAGCTTTCGGGTGACAGAGGATCGGCTCTCCTTGCTGATTGACGCAGTAAAGAAGGCGGCTGCAGAAATATCGGCAAAAATAGGCAGTCCGTAAATGAGTTCCCCCATGGGTATAAGCCATGCGGGTTTTTTTTATCCGAAAAATGCCCCGAAATGTGGCAGGCTTCTGGCATCATTTGACGAATATTGTTTTGGTGAACATGCAGACTCAGCTTGTTTGGCGTTCAGCCTTGTATACATATTTCTGACGCGATCATCAAGTAGGAGGATACGAAAGTCATGCGAAAAAGGAAGAAGTCGCCTGCCATCAACTGGAAATGGACAGTTCCCGTCGGAGGGGCGATTCTGCTGGCAGCATGTTTGTATGCCGCAGGAAGCTCGTCCGCCGATCCGCAAAAGACAGTAGCTCGGTTTCAGCAGGCGATGGAAGAAAACGATGCGAAATTACTATTATCCCAGATTGCTCTTCCGGAAACCGCAGCGGAACGCTCGATGTGGACAGAGGATGCTGCCAGTCAAATGATAGCGGCGGTAAAAGCGAGTGGAAAGCTCGCCGAACTCGTCGAAGGCTTGTCGAAAGAGGCTGAACAATACCAGGGAAAATCCGGGGCCGCTCCTGCTTCGAGTGAGGAAAAGAGCCGCGAGTCCACCTTTGTGCTGAAAAAGAGCGGGAAAAAATGGATGATCTTCGATGACTACAAAGTGCAATACACCCCTGCCTATGCGAAGACAGCCGTCCCCCGAGAGATTGCGCTGGCAACGGATGAGCAGGGCGTCGAGATTAAACAGAGCAGCGGCGGCGGGTCATCGGCGGACAACCAAGCGTACATGATCGGTCCGCTCCTGCCCGGCGAACACCGGATCAAGGCGAAGATGCAGACGGCTTTTGGCGAAGTCGAATCGGAAACCCGTTTTACCGTCCCAATCGGTAAAATTCCCCCTGTCACCGTCAACCTGGAGACAAAAGAAGTGAAGATTGCGGCCAACCTCCCCGGCGGGCAGCTCTATTATCAGGGAAATCCGCTCGAAGCCGAGTTTTCGCCGTCGTGGGGGTCGTATACCGCGACGATTGAAGATGTGCCTTTTGCACCGCTTGACTTCACGTTGAAGGTTCAGACGCCGTTCGGAGAATTGGAGCAGCAAAAGACGCTGGCTCAATCGGATACCAGCCTCGAATTTGCCTTTGATCTCACGGCCGCTCCGCAGTTTAAATCGGCGATCACAGGGGTCTTGCTGGAGTACGAGAAGGCCTGGATCGAATTCGTCAAGGACAAGTCCGGCCTGAAGGGCCTTGCGCCGCTGCTCGCCAAAGATTCGCCAAAAATCGCCCAATTTCAGCGGGAGATCGCCGAGGTGCCCAAACTGATCTTTGACGGCAAACTGACCGGTCTCGCGATCAATTACAACTCGGCGACGATGGATGACCCCACTCGCCTGCAGGTGACAGCCAAAGTAACCTATGAAGGCAAATGGATGCACTCCGAGTCGAAGATTGTGACGCAGGAAGGAAAAGAGGAGCATTATATGACCTTTGATCTGCAGTTGGCAGGGGATAGCTGGAAGATACTCGACAGTCGGGAAAATTACGTCTGGTCGACTGATAAAGGTACATATGAAGACGTGCCCGTAAACAAGTAAAAGGGAAGTGCGGCAGGCTGGAGCTTGAGAGTAAGCTCCAGCCTGCCGCGTTTTGTTGAATGATGCAGGGCAGCGGCATAGGGGTCCCGGCAAACGCATCCCGTTGCCTATCGGAATAACGGGGCTATTTGTTTTTATGTACTAGTTGCATTATGTGTATTAAGTGATATAATACACCATATACATTCTGACTGCCATTATGCCGATCAATTGGTCTCCCGCTGTTACGTCATTCGCTGGTCGGCATAACGGAACGAATCACGATTAATCTCAATTCGGATAAGAAAGGGTGGAGTCACATGCAATCGATTGTTTCTTTATTTATAGTAGTCCTGGTGATCGGGCTCGTGGTCTGGATGAAAAGCAGAGGGAGGAAGCAGCCGATCAAAAGAAATGGCTTCGGAATATTGGCGCCAATTTTAGTGGTGATTCCGCTGATGTCCTTTAGCTTGTACCAAATCACGCATATACCAGGGAAGCCCTTCCACTTTCCTCCCTATTGGGAGCTGCTGATCGCCGGTGTATTGGGCATATTGTTCGGTATGATCATGCTTAGCCAAACGGCGTATGAGCGAAGAGAGGACGGGCTGGTTTATTCAAAGCCGAATAAGAATTTCAAATTCGTCATTCTTGCGATCATCGCGATCAGAATCGCGTTGGCCCAGTACTTCAAGAGCATGGATTATCTCGAGCTGACCGTACTGACGATGTTCATGGCCCTTCTTTACCTCGGCATTTGGAGAATCGGCAGCTTTGTTAAATTTCGCCATGTCTCAGCCTTGGATTAACAAGGAAGCCACTCAATCGGCCGCTAAATGAAACTCTTGTAAAAACAGCAGGTATCGGCTACACTTCCCTATATATCGAATTTCTATGTAGGTGATCCCGATGTTTAACCGCGAACTGGTTAAGGGGAGCAGTTCCCTTTTGATCTTGCAGCTGCTAAGCGAGCAAGACATGTACGGATACGAGATTGCGAAAGAGATGGAAAGGCGCAGCGATGCCAGCTTGCTGTTCAAGGAGGGCACGCTTTATCCGGCCCTGCAGAAGCTGGAGCAAAAAGGGCTGATTTCATCTTATTGGAAAGTGCAGGAGCGGGGCCCGGATCGCAAGTATTACGCGATCACCTCGGAAGGAAGGGTGCGGCTGCAGGAACAGACGAGCGAGTGGCAGCGATTTGTCTCCGTGATGGGGAAAGTGCTGGGGGGACCGGCCGATGAACGCTAAGAAAACAGCATACCTGTACGCTGTCGCCGCCAACCTGCCCAGGCGCCTTGACCGCAGGCAGACACTCGCCGAATTGGAAAGCCATATAGACGAAGCGATCTGCCAGCTGATGGCCAGCGGCCTGTCCGAGCAGGAGGCGACTTCCCGGGCCTTGTCCGAACTTGGCAGTCCGCTCGAGGTAGCCAACGGCTTTCGCGGCATTCGCCCTTTTTCAGCCGATTACTTCAGCAGGGCAATGCTCTTGCAAAACGGTCTGCTGTTTCTCGGCGGCATTCTCGTACTGGCGGTCCAGGCCGTCTGGGGGGAAAAGAACGCCTGGCCGCTGTTCTCCTTGATCGCGCAGTACAAAACAGAGATTCTGATTGGCTATGCGACCTCCTGGCTTGCATTCGGCTATTGCCTGGGACAGAGGTATGGTGTGACAGCTGAGCGCCATATGAAGAAAATGGTGCGGCTTCCGCTCACGTTAAATTACTTGTTCATGTTTTTGGTGCTGCTCCAGGTTCTGCCCAGAGACTGGTTTGGACCGCTGCTTACCACGCCGTTTCTGATCGCATGCGCAGCGGCTACCCTGTTGTTTTCCAGTCTGGCCGGCATTGGCTGCAGGTGGGGGAGACAGCAGATGAGGCTTGACTAAGCTTTGGGCAGCAATCCGGCTGCCCGCTCCGTTTTTTTGTCAATATACATAGAATATCTAGGTATAGGGAGAACCACATGAGCCTGATGATGATCGTGTTTCTGTTCTTGTTTTTGCTGCTGATGTCGCTGGCGGGCGGCGTTCTTGTTTTCAAGCGGCACCGTGTGCTGGGTTTGATCCTGGTAGGTGTGCCGCTGGCCGTCTTTGCAGGCGTGTTTTTTCTATATAAATGGTTTAGTTACGAGACCACGCCACAATCCCTTGATCTGCAGGTGACCAGGGAAGGGGATGCCTATCTGCTGGAAGGCAAGTGGAGGGGACGGCTCGATCCGGACAGCTTCTGGACTGATTTCATTGTGTTTCATCTACCGGAGGGAAGCGAAGTTCACGTGACCCAGATAAAGGAAGCCAAGCCTGATCCGGCTTTTTACGACCTGACAGACGAGGTGTCGAGGGTCGTTGATCAGAACCCCAACACGCCGGACAACAGCCAGATTCAGATGTTCGCACTTAAGCTGGAGAAAACATTCCAGGTCCGTTTTGCCCTGCCGGATCAGCTTCGACTTGAAGACGTAACGATTCAGTACGTGCATGTCGTCTATCCGCCCATGGATCCGCTTTTTTACTGGGTCAAGACGTACAATGGAGAAGTGCCCGATCCGCCGGGGTATACGAGATGAAGCGAAGGCAGCCGATCAATACGGCTGCCAGCGCAAGCGGCGCGCTTGCTGATAGCGTTCGGACACATGGGGCCAGCAGACGATATTCCAAAAAGCTTCAATGTACTTCGGCCGCTCACTGTGATACTTCAAAAAATAGGAATGTTCCCATACGTCGAGCACCAGGAGAGGGATGGACTCCCATTGGGTCAGGTTCTGGTGCTTTTCAGCCTGCAGAATCTCGGTGCGCTGCGCTCTTGGCGACCAGACGAACAGCGCCCAGCCCCCGCCCTCCACTTTTTCTGCCGCTTTGGAGAAGTGGCGCCGGAACGCTTCGAACGAGCCGAAGTCACGGTCGATCTGGTCTGCCAATTCACCTTCGGGAAGTCCCCCGCCGTCAGGCGACATGATCTCCCAAAAAAGCGTGTGCAGGTAATGGCCGGCGCCGTTGAAGGCAGCCTGCCGCTCCCAGTGTTTGATCAGGTCGTAGTCGTCATCCTCGCGGGCCTGAGCCATCATCTTTTCCGCCGTGTTCAGGTCGTTGACGTAGTTACGGTGCAGGATATCGTGATGAATCCGCATCGTTTCGGCGTCGATGTAAGGCTCCAGGGCATCGTAGCTGTAGGGCAGCTCAGGAAGGGTGTGGCGTCCGATTGGGACCGGGCGGCCGATTGGCACCGCTTCCCTCCGCTTGAGCTGTTCACTCCTCTCACTCGATTGATGCTCGTGCACATGCCGCAAAAACCTGTGAAAGTTTCGCTGAATTTCTTCCGCCTTCGCCGTCAGATGGGCGAATTCCACTTCCGAATCCGGCAGTTGAAATGACGCAGCCCGCCGGCCAATTTCGGTGAAAGCAGCGGCAAACCTGTGCAGGTCCTGCTCCGCCCCGCGGGGAAGCTCAGCTTTTCTCTGCAAGTAATCGATCCATTGGCGCCCCCATTCGCTCCAATTGATCAACTGCTGAACATTCGACTTCAACGCGATTCCTCCTTCTCTATGTTCCTTTTACGATATGAAAACAGCCCAAATTTGGTTAACAGACCTTTGCGGATTACGCGTCTCGGTATTAAAATGGGAGTACCCGTCTAAATCTAGCGGCATATCGTAGTAGCACGGATCGCATCCTGTTATCAAAGGAGACTAACCATGATTGAACGCAGAGCAATTGGCATTATCGATTCGGGTGTTGGCGGTTTGACCGTTGTACGGGAAGTAATGAGGCAGCTGCCCCGGGAAGAAATCATCTACTTCGGGGACAACGCCCGCTGCCCGTACGGATCAAGAACAGCTGAAGAGATACGGACTTTTACGAATCAGATGATTCAGTTTTTGCTGCAGTATCCGATGAAAGCGTTAGTGATTGCCTGCAATACGGCGACAGCTGTAGTGCTTGACAAGGTGCGTGAACAGCTCGACCTGCCGGTTATCGGCGTAATAGAGCCTGGGGTGCGAGCGGCGATTTCCGCTTCAGTAACAGGAAGAATTGGGATTATTGGGACAGAAACAACCATTCGCACAGGAGCTTATCAGCGGGCTTTGAAAAGAGTGCAGCCCGATCTATATACTGTAGGGCTGGCTTGTCCTCCGTTTGTTCCGCTGGTAGAACACCGTTTACAGGAGACGGATGAGGCACAAAAGATTGTTGCGGAAACATTGGCGCCGATGCAGGCGGAAGATGTCGATACGCTGATTCTTGGCTGCACCCACTATCCGCTCCTCGCTCCCTTGATTCAGCAGGTGATGGGCAGCCACATTACCTTGATCAACTCCGCCGAGGAGACGGCAAAGGAACTCGGCGTATTGCTGTCCGTGCAAGGCATACTCGCTCCGGATGAAGAGCTGAACGTGCCCAAACACCGCTTTTTTACCAGCGGCGAGGAGGGAATTTTCCGGCAAATTGGCGAGAATTGGCTCGGCCGCCCGCTGGAGCTGGAACGGCGTGAGCTGGAGCCGCTTTATCTAGGTTGATTCAAAGCATAAACCCAAGCCCTGCTCGTATACATAGTAGTACAAAGTGTGTCGAGGGGGATGGGAAACATGAGGATAAAGCGGATCGGCAAAGTGACGGCCGCGCTTGGCATGAGTGCGATTTTAATGAGCGGTTGCAGCCTTTTTGGACCGGAAAAGGAAACGAGTAAGACCGGTATTGACGTTCCGCCCGTAACGGAGACGGTTGCCCAGCCGTTCGGCCCGGACGGACCAGTCGTTGAAGGAAAAGACGAGGAACGGAGCAATGCGCCGGCCGTGGAACAGCAGACCGTGTACCTGGAGGACGCCAATGGCTATGTCGTTCCCGTTTCGTTGGCCCTGCCCGCATCCGAAGGAAAGGCCAAACAGGTACTGAACTACATGGTAAAAGGCGGCCCGGTGGAAAATCTGCTTCCGTCGGGATTCCATGCGGTGCTGCCGCAGGGGACCGAAATCAAAGGGCTCAATATCAAGAATGGTACAGCCACGGTCGACTTTTCCCCGCAGTTTAGGAAGTACGAGGCAAAGGATGAAAACAACATTCTGGACGCCATTGTCGGCGCGTTGACCCAGTTCCCGTCGGTCAAAAACGTATCGATCTGGGTCAACGGCACTCCGCTGCGGGAAATGCCGGTCGACAAGACGCCGATTCCCGCTGTTCTGGATCACGCCCACGGAATCAATCTGGAGCTTACGGAGAACGCTGTGCCTGGCCGTACCAGTGCGGTTACTGTCTATTTTCAGGGACAAATTGACGACAAACGCACCTACTACGTTCCGGTGACGCGGTTGATTCCGCAGACGGACAACATCGCCAAAGCGGCGCTTGAAGAACTGATCAAAGGGCCGAAGGAAGGCTCCCTGCTCTTCAGTTCATTCCTGGGAACAACCAAGGTACTGGATGTGCAGCAGAAGGACGACACCGTCACGGTGAATCTCAGCGGCGAAGTGCTGAAGTACGACTCCGGAAAAGAGGCACATCCGGAAGCGATGGAGTCACTCGTCCTTTCGCTGACGGAGAATACGGGCGCCAAGAAGGTACAGGTTTTGGTGGAAGGACAGCCGCTTGCCACTGCAGGGGCAAACGACTACAGCAAACCGGTCACCAGGCCCAGCCGCATTAATGCGATCTCGTTCTGACCTGCATGACTGAGACAAACAAATACAGCAGAATCTTCCTTTAAAGATAGGATAGACACCTACCAGATCCCGACCAGTGAATAGAGGTCGGTCATACCCTCCCACGGCGATCGGGCCGCTGTACTGTTTGTATAGCGGGTCCCGCGCCGGCGGGAAATCTGCACCTTGCAGCTGAATGATTTTGTTATTGACAGCCTTCACATGCTCTGATAAGATAATATCAGAACAATTAGAATAAACTGACTATATTTACTAAAACCGGTCACATCCGGTTTTTTTATAATACTCAATGTAAAACTGAGTTTTATATAGTAAAACTCCTGGGGGTGTATGAAGTGATGTAGGATGTCGAAGGATCCGGTTCTCTACAAAAATGACAAGGAGGAGAAAGTATGAAAAAATCAATCCGCGCTCTCTTTGCGGCCGTCACAGTCGCCATGACGCTTGTTGTAACCGCTTGCGGCAGCAGCGGTTCTGCCGGATCCGGCAGTCAGTCGGGGGGAGGAGATATCGTAAAAATCGGCATGATCGCTGATCTGTCCGGCAAGTCCGCCCTGTCCGGCAAATTTAAAAAAATGGGCGCGGAATTGGCTGTCGAGGAAATCAACGCGGACGGCGGCGTAGGCGGCAAAAAACTGCAGCTTGTCATTGAAGACAATCTTGGGACGCAGGAAGGTTCCGTCTCTGCGTTTCAAAAACTGGTTGCCGATCCCGATATTGTTGCGGTGATTGGCTCGATTCGCAGCACCAACAACAAAGCGATGGACCAATTCGTAAAGAAGGCCGGTGTCCCGGTCGCGATGGGCGGAACGAATGTCGGACTGACAAAAGAGTTGAAAAACAAATGGTATTTCCGTTTCCGCCCGCATGACGGCTATGCAGCTGAGTCCATTGCGAATTTTACCGCCGACAAGCTCGGGTTGAAGAAAATCGCCATCGTCTATGACACCGATGCATTTGGAACGGGCGGCAAGGACCTGCTCTTGGAAAACTACAAAAAGAAGGGGATCACACCGGTTGACGTGGAGGGATACACCACCGGCACCAAAGACTTTACGCCTTTCCTGGAAAATATCCGCAAGTCCGGGGCGGAGGCGGTCAACACCTACATGACCAATTCGGAAGACGCTGCGCAAATGGTCAATCAGATACGTCAACTGGGCTTAAACGTGCAATTGATTGGATCGCCCTCCATCGCCCAGGAAGTCACGTTGAAACTGGCGGGAGACAAATTGAACGGAGTGTACAGCGTCAACGATTTTGCGTTGGACCAAAGCCCGGAAACCATCGCATTCGTAGAGAAGTTCAGGAAAAAATACGGCGAAAACCCTGATGTTTATACCGCCTGGGCCTATGACGCCCTGCATATGTTCAGCAAGATTATAGCGGAAAATGGGACCGATCCCGAGGCGATTCGCACGGCAATGTTGAACATCAAAGATTACAAAGGAGCGGAAGGTACGTACTCCTTTGATGAATACGGAGACGGGCTGCACTCGTATTCGATTGTAAAAGTGGAAAACGGGAAAATTGTGACGCAAAAATGAGTACTCAGGTTGGTTTGCCGGGGCGGCCCCGCCGGGCTCCCCGGTCATTTCCGCAAAGGGCGGAAGGAGGGTTTGAATGGACGCATTAAATATGCCGTTTCAACTTCTGGTAAGCGGGCTTGCGATGGGAAGCATATACGCGCTGGTGGCACTGGGGTTTGTTTTGGTCTATGTGGCAGTCAATGTGGTGAACTTTGCCCAAGGCGATTTTGCCATGATGGGGGCATTTATCACGTTTACGCTGGTATCCGCTCTAGGTTTGCCGATCTGGATTGGATTGTTGGTCGGCGTGATTGTGATCGGTCTGTTCGGCTATTTGTTTCAATTAGGGGTCTACCGCCCGTTTCGAAACCGGAAAAAAGCGTTTCTTCCGGTGATGATCAGCACGCTTGGCGCATCGATGGTACTGCAAAGCGTCTTTTTACTCATATACGGGCCGTACCCCCAGAAACTGCCAACCTTGTTTACGGTAGACACGATTAAACTGGGCGAAGTCGCCATATCGACGCAGTATTTGGCCATTCTGGGATTTGCGCTCCTGTTGTTCCTGTTTCAATACATTTTTTTCGAAAAGACGATGATCGGAAAGCAGATGCAGGCAACGGCCCAGGATCCCGACACGGCCAGGCTGATGGGGATCAATGTGAGCAGGATGCACGCCATAACTTTTATTTACTGCACCGCTCTCGGCGGTATCGCCGGCATCCTCGTGGCTCCGGTTTTTATGATCACACATACCATGGGACCCATGATCGGATTGAAAGCGTTCGCATCCGCGATCGTTGGCGGATTAAGTGATGTAAAAGGAGCGATTATGGGCGGGCTTGCGATTGGCGTCATCGAAACGTTTGCTGCGGCGTACATTTCAGGACCATACAAAGATGCGTTTGCGTTTCTCGTGTTGGTGCTCTTTCTGATCTTCCGTCCTTCCGGCATTTTCGGAGAAAAAGTGGGACAGAAAGCGTAAACAGCCCGTACAGAAAGGATGTGACGACCTATTGAATAAAGAAAAGAAGCAAGGTGGTAAAAGCATGCAACCAATGGGGAATCTGGCCAAAATCGGCATTCTCCTGCTGGTGGTGCTGGCCGCTGTCGCGCCGTTTTTGCTGCCGGGCGGAAGGCTTGGTGCCTATTACATGACGACGATGATCAAAAGCGTCACCTTTTGCATCGCGACGCTGGGCTTAACGGTCGCACTCGGGTATGCTGGTCAAATCACACTCGCCCAAGCCGCTTTCTTTGGCTTAGGGTCGTACTCGATTGCCATTGCCTGTTCCCTCTACGGCTTTCCTGTATGGGTTGGCGCTCTCCTGTCTATTCTCGTTCCGCTCCTCGTCGGACTATTTTTGGGAGCGGTTTCGCTTCGCCTGGTCACCCACTATTTAGCGCTGGTGACCATTGGTTTTCAGGTGATAATCCAGTTGGTCCTGCACAATTGGCACAGTTTTACGGGTGGTGCCGACGGGATACGCAACATTCCCCGCCCCTTCGGATTGACCAACGATACGGCCTACTATTGGTTTGGACTTGTGGTACTGCTCGCTGCGGTTTACCTGGTCTTCAAAATGAAACACTCGCGGCTGGGACGTGCGTTGTTCGCCCTTCGGGAAGATGAACTGGCCGCAACCGCCTGTGGGATCGATCTGTTTAAGATGAAAATGCTCGCCTTTTCCATCAGTGCCGGGCTGGCCGGGTTGGGCGGATTTTTATTTGCGGCCAGCTACGGGTATATCAGCCCGCAGACGTTCGTCTTTGAACAATCCGTCATGTTCTTTGCCATGGCCATTGCCGGCGGGGCCGAATCAATTATCGGCACGATGCTCGGCACCATATTGCTGACCTGGCTGCCGGAATGGCTCCGCGCCTTTAAAGAATACTATTTGGCCGTCTACGGCGGTTTGATTATCATCGTGATGGTGTTCGTTTCGGATGGGATTTGGGGATTGCTCTCCCGGACGTATCACAGAATCCGCACGGGCAGGCAAACCAAATCAGACAACGTGCAGCAGATAAAGTTTCCCCGCGGCCTGGAACTTTCCTTTCTCAGAGAACGCCAAGCAAAGAAGGCCTGGGATGAGCATCCGGTAACGGCGGCGGCGTTGGAGAAAGCAGATACCCATCGTTCGGTTGTCCTCCTGGAAGCCGTCGGGCTGAAAAAGCATTTCGGCGGGGTAAAGGCCGTGGACGGCGTTGATTTTCAGGTGCGAAAAGGGGAAATTCACGTCCTGATCGGGCCGAACGGTTCCGGAAAGACAACGGTGATCAATGTGCTAAGCGGACTCTATTCGGCTACTGGCGGGCAGGTCCGTTTTAAGGGAAAAGAGATGACCAACAAAAAGCCTCATGTGATTGTGCAAAATGGTATATCCCGGACCTTTCAAAATATTCGGCTCTTCCCTGAACTGACGGTGATAGACAACGTCATGATCGCCGCACAAGTGAGAAGCAAGTCCGGTTTGATGGGAATCGTATTCGGCAGCAAACCGGCGCGGCAAGAAGAAGAGCGAATAAGAGCGAAGGCAGAAGAAGCGCTGGCGTTCGTAGGGTTTACCCATTTTCACGAGAAAGTGAAGAATTTGTCCTACGGTCAGCAGCGGATGGTGGAAATTGCCCGAGCGTTGGCAACAGAACCGGAGCTTTTGCTCTTGGACGAACCGGCTGCCGGCATGAATCCGGAGGAAACAAAAGAATTGGTTCTATTGCTCAAAAGGTTGAATGAACTGGGTCTGACGCTTTTGCTGATCGAACACGATATGGATCTGGTGGTGGAAGTGGCAGACAACCTGACTGTTCTTGACTTTGGCAAGAAGATCAGCGAGGGATCCATCGATCAGGTGTTGAATGATGCTGAAGTGATCAAGGCGTATCTGGGGGAGGAGTTTGCCCATGCTGAAGCTCGCTGATATCGAAACCAGATATGGGGAAATCGTCGCTTTAAAGGATGTCTCTCTCCATGTGGAAGAAGGGGAGATCGTGGTGCTGCTCGGTTCAAATGGAGCGGGAAAGACGACAACGCTGAAGACGATATCCGGTTTGATCCATCCCATCAAAGGTACCATTCAGTTTATGGGAAAGCGCATTGAAGGAATGGATGCAGAACAGATTGCGAAGCTGGGGAT
This sequence comes from Brevibacillus sp. B_LB10_24, assembly GCF_046036945.1. NCBI lineage: Bacteria > Bacillati > Bacillota > Bacilli > Caryophanales > Paenibacillaceae > Brevibacillus > Brevibacillus sp. B_LB10_24. Next base: position 31,207 of record NZ_JBJQOQ010000043.1, read on the forward strand.
TATCCATGTGCCAGAAGGCAGAAAAATATTTCCCGGGTTAACGGTAAGGGAAAACTTGCAGTTGGGAACGTCAAATCGCAAGGCGTCCAGGCGAGAGATCCAACAAGGAATCGATGAAGTTATCGCGATTTTTCCCGATCTGGAACGCTTGCTGGACCAACTGGGGTGGTCTCTGTCCGGGGGGCAGCAGCAAATGTGCGCCATCGGCCGCGGATTGATGGCAAAACCGAAATTGCTCATGCTGGATGAGCCCTCCCTCGGTCTGGCGCCGGTAATTGTAAGGAACATGTTTCAGACAATCAGGAAGATTAATCAGCAGGGCACAACCGTCCTGTTGGTGGAGCAAAATGCCCGCCAAAGCCTGGCCATTTCCCACCGTGGCTACATTCTTGAGACGGGCAGGATCGTCCTGCAAAACCAGGCAGTTGAACTGCTTTACGACGAACAGGTAAAAGAGGCTTATCTTGGATCGGCAAAGCTTGCGGGAGAAGGGAAAGCCAGGAGATGATCCCGACGGTACTCGAAAGGGAGCAGCGTCGTTCGTTGGAAGCGGCTATCCCCCTCGAAAACAAAGGGTTGTATCGTGAAGAGTACAACCCTTGGTCAATCGTCATACAAACAGGCCTGAGCTGCTGCTCAGGTTTTTCCTTATATCCAGACCAATGCTCAGGCGCGGAAGCCGAACAGGGGATGTACCGAATTGGCCTAACGAGTGGCAGAAGCACCATTGCCTTGGTATAATATGAAAAGCGTCGCAGCAGCAGGCGGCCGGCTTCCCTCTCAGGCGGACCGGCAGCCGGGTGTCACGACTTTTGAAGCGCAGAAGATGACCGACGATACATAGGAGGACGAACAATGAGAGTGGATGGACGGGAACCAAACCAACTGCGCCCGGTAACGATCACGCGCAATTACATAAAGCACGCGGAAGGATCATGCCTGATTGAAGTGGGGGACACCAAAGTGATCTGCACCGCTTCACTGGAAGAACGGGTGCCGCCGTTCATGCGGGGGGGCGGCAAGGGCTGGGTGACGGCGGAGTATTCGATGCTGCCGAGAGCGACGGAAACACGCAATGCCCGTGAGTCGTCCAAAGGGAAAGTGGGCGGACGGACGATGGAGATTCAACGCCTGATCGGGCGGGCGCTCCGCTCTGTGGTGCAGCTGCAGGCGATGGGCGAGCGCACCATCTGGCTGGACTGTGATGTGATCCAGGCTGACGGCGGGACGCGCACCGCTTCCATTACCGGCGCTTTTGTGGCGATGGTGGACGCGATGCGCAAACTGGTGGACAGCGGTGTCTGGAAAAGCTTCCCGCTCACCGATTACCTCGCGGCTACGTCCGTCGGCGTCATCGATGGATCGGCCGTACTCGACCTCAACTACAAGGAAGACTCCAGCGCGATCGTCGATATGAACGTAGTGATGACCGGTACCGGCAAGTACGTTGAGCTGCAGGGGACGGGCGAGGAGTCTCCGTTCAGCGGCGAGCAGCTGCAGGAACTGCTTGATTTGGCCAAACACGGGGTGCTGCAGCTGATCGACATCCAAAAACAGGTACTTGGCGAAGTCGTCCTGTTCGCCCCGCCGCAGCCGGAACCGGCTGCCCAGGCTCAGACGTCGCGTCCTGCAGGAGACAGAACAAATGGCTGAGGCAGCATCCGTGAGAAAAGTCGTGTTGGCAACCCGAAACCAGGGGAAAGTGCGTGAACTGCGGCAGATGCTTGCCCCCTTGGGCTGGGAAGTAGCAGGCCTGGACGAATTTCCTGGAGCGCCAGAGGTCGTCGAGGACGGTGACAGCTTTGAGGCGAACGCCTTGAAAAAGGCGCTGACGATCTTTGCCTATACAGGACTTGCCGCCATCGGTGACGATTCCGGGCTGGAAGTTGACGCACTCGACGGGGCACCTGGCATCTACTCGGCCCGGTACGCCGGGGAGGAGGCGACGGACGAGCAAAACTGGCGCAAGCTGCTGGATGAGCTTCGCGATGTTCCCATGGACAAGCGAACCGCTCGTTTCCGCTGCACGCTAGTGATGGTGAATGGTACAGAGCCGGCTCTGACGGCACAAGGAAGCTGCGAGGGAGTCATCATCCGCGACCCGGCCGGCGAAAACGGCTTTGGCTACGACCCGGTGTTTTACCTGCCCGAGCGGAAGTGCACGATGGCTCAGCTTCCCGCCGAGGTGAAAAACCAGATCAGTCACCGGGCAAAAGCGCTGCAAAATCTAGTTACGCTGATCAGGGGGAATCAGGTGTGAGCATTCTCGTACTGAGCGATACGCACGGATTGGTGCAGGAGGTAAAACAAGTGGTGAACCGGCACCCGGCCGAGTTGATTTTGCACTGCGGAGATTTTTGCGTCGACCGCAGGCGGCAGCCGTTTGCCGGGATGGAGCTGGTCCGGGGCAATTGCGATTCAGATGACAGCGTTCCGCTCGACAGGCAGATCAAGTATCGCGACCTGCGGATCTACCAGACGCACGGTCATCTCTACGGGGTGAAAAGCTCGCTGCAGAAGCTGCACTATCGGGCGGAGGAGACCGGGGCCAATGTCGTGCTGTTTGGCCACTCCCACTTTCCGCTGTGCACGGTAGAGCGCGGGATCCTCTTTCTCAATCCGGGGAGCCTGCAGCTGCCGCGGGGGTTTGCCACTCCGACCTGTGCGGTGATCGAGCAGCGGGAATCTAGCAGCGACGGCATTGAAGTAGAAGTGAAGTACTTTGACCACCACGGCAAAACGGTCAAGGAACGAGGCGGACGCTTCAAGCTGCGTCGGTGATTCTTGATATTCTCTAAGTATGTGATATACTATAATGGTTATAATGGCAGGTAAACTGTTCTCACTCGGAAAGATTGCAGCTTCCGGGTGGTTCGCTCATGTTTCTTGGATTCAATCTAGGAGGGGAAGTTTAAGTGGCAGCGAAATGGGAAAAGTTAGAGAATAACCAAGGGGTCTTGACGGTCGAAGTAGAGCCGGAACAAGTGGACCAGGCCTTGGATCAGGCATTTAAAACAGTTGTAAAAAAGGTGAACATACCTGGTTTCCGCAAAGGCAAAATTCCGCGCAAAATGTTTGAAGCGCGTTTCGGCGTCGAGTCGCTGTATCAGGACGCCCTTGATATTTTGCTCCCGACCGCTTACGGACAAGCTGTAAAGGAAGCCGGGATCGAGCCGGTAGACCGCCCGGAAGTAGACGTAGAACAGATGGGCAAAGGCGAAAAGCTCATCTTTAAAGCTACTGTGACCGTGAAGCCGGAAGTGAAGCTGGGCGATTACAAGGGACTGGAAATTGAGCCGAAAGACTTCGCCGTCAAGGACGAAGACGTCGATGCCGAGCTGAAGCGCATGCAGGAGCGCCACGCAGAATTGTACGTGGTGGAAGACGGCAAGGTAGAGTCGGGCGACATCGCTTTGATCGACTTTGAAGGCTTCCAGGACGGCGACGCTTTTGAAGGCGGTAAAGAGGAAAACTACTCCCTGGAAATCGGTTCCGGAACCTTTATCGCCGGATTTGAAGACCAGCTGATCGGCGCAGCAAAAGGCGAAGAGCGCGAAGTCAAGGTCACGTTCCCGGAAGACTACCACGCGCCGAACCTGGCCGGCAAAGAGGCCGTTTTCAACGTAAAAGTAAACGAGATCAAGCGCAAGAACCTGCCTGAACTGGACGACGAGTTCGCCAAAGACGTCAGCGAGTTTGACACCTTGGATGAACTGAAAGCGGATATTAAGAAAAACCTGGAAGAAAAAGCGGTTCGCGATAAAGATACGTACATCCGCCAGGAATTGGTGCTGAAAGCAAGCGAAAATGCAGAGATGGATATTCCTGCCGTCATGATCGATCAGGAAGTCGATCAAATGCTGCGCGAGTTTGCGCAAAGACTGCAGTTCCAAGGCCTGAATCTGGAGCTCTACTACCAGTTCTCCGGAATGGATGAGAGCACGCTCCGCGACCAGTTTAACGCAGAAGCCACCACTCGCGTCCGCACCGCATTGACGCTGGAGGCGATTGCCAAAGCGGAGAACATCGAAGTGACAGATGAAGATGTAACGGAAGAGCTGAATAAACTGTCTGAGATGTACAAACGCCCGGCAGACGAGCTTCGCAGCATCTTCACCTCGCAAGATGGCATGGCTGGTCTCTACCATGACATCAAAACGCGCAAAACAGTCGATTTGTTGGTAGCAGAAAGCAAAGCATCTGCATAATCTAAGTACAAGGCACGAAATTTGAGTTCGTGCCTTGTTTTTCCACCTTCCTTTTTTCACGCGGGAAGGTGTCTATACATAAGAATGAAGTGTGTAAAGGAGGCAAAGCCATGCTGATTCCTATGGTCATTGAGCAAACGAACCGCGGCGAAAGAGCGTATGATATCTATTCGCGTTTGTTAAAAGATCGGATTATTTTCTTAGGAACGGCTATTGACGACGAAGTAGCCAATCTCGTCGTGGCCCAACTTCTCTTTTTAGCTTCGGAGGATTCGGAGAAGGACATCAGCTTGTACATAAATTCGCCGGGTGGTTCAGTGACGGCAGGTCTGGCGATCTACGACACGATGCAGCACGTCAAACCGGACGTATCGACGATCTGTGTCGGGATGGCGGCCAGCATGGGCGCCGTGCTGCTGGCTGGCGGAGCAAAAGGCAAGCGTTACGCCCTTCCCAACAGTGAAGTGATGATCCACCAACCGCTTGGCGGCGTCCGCGGGCAGGCGGAGGACATACGCATTCACGCCGACTGGATCCTGAAGACAAAACGGCAGCTGAACGAGATCCTGGCAGACAGAACCGGGCAGCCGTACGAGCGCATCGAGCGGGACACCGACCGGGATAACTTTATGAGTGCCGAGGAAGCGAAGGCTTACGGCTTAGTCGATGCAGTTATGACGCGTAGGAATTGACCTGACAAGAGGTGAAAAGAGATGTTTAAATTCAACGATGATAAGGGCCAGTTGAAGTGTTCGTTCTGTGGAAAATCACAGGAGCAGGTGCGCAAACTAGTCGCGGGACCAGGTGTGTACATTTGTGACGAATGTATCGAACTCTGCAACGAAATTGTTCAAGAAGAGCTCGGCAACGAAGAAGACGTCGACATGAAGGAAATTCCCAAGCCGGTGGAAATCCGCAAAATCCTCGACGATTACGTCATCGGCCAGGATTTGGCAAAAAAATCGCTCTCTGTAGCCGTCTACAATCACTACAAGCGGATTAATACAGGGGCCAAAATCGAAGAGGTCGAACTGCAGAAGTCCAATATCGTCTTGATCGGACCGACCGGGAGCGGGAAGACCCTGCTGGCACAGACGCTCGCCCGCATTCTCAACGTACCGTTCGCCATCGCTGACGCCACTTCGCTCACCGAGGCCGGATACGTCGGGGAAGACGTGGAGAACATCCTGTTGAAGCTGATCCAGGCGGCCGATTACGACGTGGAAAAAGCGGAAAAAGGCATTATCTACATCGACGAGATTGACAAGGTGGCCCGCAAATCGGAAAATCCTTCCATCACCCGCGATGTGTCGGGCGAAGGCGTCCAGCAGGCGCTGTTGAAAATCCTGGAAGGAACGGTGGCCAGCGTTCCGCCACAAGGCGGCCGCAAACACCCGCATCAGGAGTTTATCCAGATCGATACCTCCAACATCCTGTTTATCTGCGGCGGTGCCTTCGACGGCATCGAACAGATTATCAAACGGCGGATCGGCAAAAAAGTCATCGGCTTTGGCGCAGATACGGCAGAAGGGATCTCGGGCGATCTGAAAGCAGGGGAGTACCTGAAGTACGTCCTGCCGGAGGACCTGCTGAAGTTCGGGCTGATCCCGGAGTTTGTCGGCCGTTTGCCGGTGATGGCTACGCTGGAGCCGCTCGATGAGGAAACCCTCATCCGGATCCTGACCGAGCCGAAAAACGCGCTGATCAAACAGTACCAGAAGCTGCTCAGCCTCGACGGTGTCGAACTGGAATTCGAAGAAGGAGCGCTGCGGCAGATCGCTTTGGAAGCGATCAAGCGCAACACCGGGGCACGCGGCCTGCGGGCGATCATCGAACAGATCATGCTTGACATGATGTACGAATTGCCGTCTCGCGAAGATGTCGAGAAGTGCCGCATCACCGAAGAGACTGTTCGCGAAAAAGCGAAGCCGCTCTTGACGAATAAAGAAGGCGATATCGTCCGAAGCGAATCGGCTTAAAGAACTTCTGCCGCCCTTTTCACTGAAGGGCGGCTTTTTTCGTTTACTCCCCCTCTCTGCGGGCAATACTACTCAATATAGTTTTGCGGACGTGTCCTCGCATACACGGATTTCATGGGAGGGAATACCAAGATGGAGTATACGACTTTAGTCATCGCTAGTATTGAAGTAGTCGTCGGTGTCATCATCGGCGCTTATTTTTGGAATCTGCTCAAAACCCAGAGGAACTCGAAGACGTCCGTCGATCGCGAGTCGCGAAAAGAAGTGGACCAATTGCGCAAGCTGCGAATGGTCGCCCTGACGGAACCGCTCTCAGAAAAGACTCGCCCCGCCTCACTCGGCGAGATCGTCGGACAGGAAGACGGGCTGCGGGCGCTGCGGGCCGCACTGTGCGGGCCCAATCCGCAGCATGTGATCATCTACGGCCCGCCTGGCGTCGGCAAGACGGCGGCTGCCCGCGTGGTGCTCGAAGAGGCGAAGAAGACGGTTCACTCTCCGTTTAAGCAGGATGCCAAGTTTGTCGAGATTGATGCGACGATCGCCCGTTTCGATGAACGGGGTATCGCCGATCCGCTGATCGGCTCGGTTCATGATCCGATCTATCAAGGAGCCGGTTCGCTTGGTCAAGCAGGAATCCCGCAGCCCAAGCCGGGTGCCGTTACCAAAGCGCATGGCGGGGTTTTGTTTCTCGACGAAATCGGCGAGCTTCATCCCATTCAAATGAACAAGCTGCTCAAGGTGCTGGAGGACCGGCGAGTGATTCTGGAGAGCGCTTACTACAGCGAAGAAAATACGCAAATTCCCCAGCACATTCACGACATCTTTCAATACGGGCTGCCGGCGGATTTCCGCTTGGTCGGGGCCACCACCCGCACGCCGGAGGACATCCCTCCAGCCCTTCGTTCGCGCTGCCTGGAAATATTCTTTCGCCCGTTAAAGCCGCAAGAGATTGGCAGTATCGTCAGAACGGCTTCGCAAAAGATGGATATGGATGTCTTGCCGGAAGCTGCTGAAGTGATTCAGCTATACGCGACGAACGGACGGGAAGCGATCAACACGCTGCAGATTGCGGCCGGCATCGCTCTTACCGAAGGCAGACAGGAGATTCGGGCATCCGATGTGGAATGGGTCGTACACAGCAGCCAAAAGTCCCCGCGGCAGGAGAAACAGGTGCACGAGCTGCCGCAGGTCGGACTCATCAACGGTTTGGCCGTCTACGGACCCAACATGGGCACCGTCATGGAGCTGGAAGTGACCGCCTCTCCTGCCCAGGTCCCCGGGAGCGGACGCGTGACGATGACCGGATTGGTGGAGGAGGAGGAGATGGGCGGGCGCAGCCGGACGATCAGACGCAAGTCGATGGCCAAAGGCTCGATCGAAAATGTCCTGACCGTTCTGCAGCGGATGGGCCTGCACCCCTACGATTACGACCTGCACATCAACTTTCCCGGCGGCATCCCGATTGACGGCCCGTCTGCCGGTATTACGATTGCCGCTGCGATCTACTCGGCGATCAAGGAAAAGCCGATCGACAACCGGGTAGCGCTGACCGGTGAGGTGAGCATTCACGGCAAAGTAAAACCGGTTGGCGGCGTCGTCGCCAAGGTGGAGGCTGCCAAGCTCGCCGGGGCGACGCGCGTCTTGATTCCTGCGGAGAACTGGCAGTCAATCTTCGAGGAGATGAAGGAGATCCAGATCATCCCTGTATCGACTGTAGAGGAGGCCATTCGCCTCTCCCTGGTGGAAGAAACAGAAGAGGTAGGCGAACCGGCGGCTGCGCCGTTTTCCGTTGCGATCCAGGCAGACGGCTTGGCCTCGTCAAGCCTGCCGATGTAGCTGCCCAGGCTTTTTTGGGGTCTGGGCTGCCCTTTGTTGTCCGGAATCCGCCGGCAACTGTCCGGCGGATTAGACATTGTCTCCGGTTTACGTTAAAATGGAACGAAAACGCTACAAATCCAAGAAGAGCAAGAGTTTACAGGAGGATTGGGGGAGCATGGCCATGGAAGATGCGAGTGGAAAAAGAGAGATTCCATTGTTACCGCTCCGCGGGTTGCTGGTGTATCCTAGCATGGTTCTCCACCTGGACGTAGGCCGGGAAAAATCAATCAAGGCCTTGGAACGAGCCATGGTGGATGACAATAAAATTTTGTTGGCTACACAGGAAGAGGTTCAAGTAGAAGACCCGGGAGCTGCCCAAATTTTTCAAGTAGGGACGGTTGCCCGCGTCAAACAGATGCTGAAGCTGCCCAACGGTACGATACGCGTTCTGGTTGAGGGGCTGCAGCGGGCGAAAATAGAAGAGTTTACCCGCGAAGACGATTATTTTCAAGTACTGATTACATACCTGGAAGAGAGTCCGGGTCGGGAGAACGAAGTAGAAGCATTGATGCGCTCCGTGTTGAATCACTTTGAGCAGTACATCAAGCTGTCGAAAAAAATCTCCCCGGAAACCTTCTCATCCGTAAGCGACATCGAAGAGCCGGGAAGGCTTGCCGACGTCATCGCTTCTCACCTGCCCCTGAAGATGCAGGACAAACAGCTGATTCTGGAGACTGTCGACATTCAAGAGCGGCTGGAAATCCTGTTGAGAATCCTGGGCAACGAACGGGATATTCTCGAGCTGGAACGCAAGATCGGGCAGCGTGTGAAAAAACAAATGGAAAAGACGCAAAAAGAGTATTACCTGCGCGAACAGATGAAGGCGATTCAAAAAGAGCTCGGGGACAAGGAAGGGCGAGCCGGAGAGGTGGACGAACTGCTGGAGCAGTTGGATAAGTCGGATGTACCGGAGCGGATCAGGAGCAAGATCGAGAAGGAACTGGAACGCTTGGAAAAGATGCCGTCCACATCTGCCGAGGGAAGCGTCATCCGCACCTATGTCGACACGCTGCTGGCCCTGCCGTGGACCCGCAAGACGATCGACAACCTCGATATCGCCAATGCTGAAAAAGTGCTTAACGAAGACCACTACGGGCTGGAGAAGCCAAAGGAACGGGTGTTGGAATACCTGGCTGTACAAAAGCTGGTCAACCACATGCGCGGTCCGATTCTCTGCCTCGTCGGCCCTCCCGGCGTGGGGAAAACATCGCTGGCCCGCTCGATCGCCCGTGCGCTGGAGCGCGAATTCGTCCGCATCTCTCTCGGCGGAGTTCGCGATGAAGCGGAAATTCGCGGCCACCGCCGCACGTATGTCGGCGCCATGCCGGGCCGGATTATCCAAGGGATGAAGACGGCAGGAACAGTCAACCCCGTCTTTTTGCTGGACGAAATCGACAAGCTGGCCTCCGACTTCCGCGGCGACCCTGCTTCCGCCCTGCTGGAAGTCTTGGACCCTAACCAGAACGACAAGTTCAGCGACCACTACGTGGAAGAGACATACGATTTGTCACAGGTAATGTTTATCACGACAGCCAATACACTGCATACCATCCCCCGTCCCTTGCTGGACCGGATGGAGACAATCTACATCTCCGGTTATACCGAGGTGGAGAAGCTGAAGATCATGCAGGGTTACCTGCTGCCCAAGCAAATGGAGGAACACGGACTTGGCAAGGATAAGCTGCAGGTCAATGAAGAAGCGATGCTCAAGGTGGTCCGTCAGTACACCAGGGAGGCAGGCGTGCGCAATCTGAACCGCGAGGCGGCCAACATCTGCCGGAAAGCCGCCAAACTGATCGTCAGCGGCGAGAAAAAGCGGGTGGTCGTGACGCCGAACACCGTTGAGACGCTGCTGGGCAAACCCCGCTACCGCTTCGGCTTGGCTGAGCTGGAGGATCAGGTCGGTTCGGTTACCGGTCTGGCTTGGACCGAGACGGGCGGCGACACGCTCAATGTCGAGGTTAGCGTGCTGCCGGGGAAAGGAAAGCTCACTTTGACCGGGCAGCTCGGCGACGTGATGAAGGAATCCGCGCAGGCGGCGTTCAGTTACATCCGCTCCCGTGCCAATGAGTGGAAGATCGACCCAGAGTTTTACGAGAAAAACGATATTCACATCCACGTCCCGGAAGGAGCGATTCCCAAAGACGGCCCTTCTGCCGGGATCACGATGGCGACCGCTTTGGTATCTGCGCTGACAGGCATTGCCGTGCGCAAGGAAGTAGGAATGACAGGCGAGATCACTCTCCGGGGACGGGTGCTCCCGATTGGCGGTTTGAAGGAAAAGGCGCTGTCTGCTCACCGGGCCGGATTGCAGGAGGTCATCATTCCCAAGGAGAATGAAAAAGACATCGACGACATTCCGGAGAGCGTACGCAAGGAGCTGCGGTTTATTCCTGTGGATCATTTGAACGAAGTCCTTGTCCATGCCTTGGTCAAGAATGATCTGGTGAAATAAGATGAAAGTTACTTCTGCCGAATTTATCATCAGTGCTGTTTCCCCGAAACAGTACCCGACGGAAGGCCTGCCGGAGATCGCCCTGGCAGGTCGCTCCAATGTCGGGAAGTCGTCTCTTATCAACAAAATGCTAAACCGCAAAGCCTTGGCGAGAACGAGCTCCAGGCCAGGCAAGACGCAGACGCTCAACTACTTTCTCGTCAATAAGTCGCTCTACTTCGTCGACTTTCCCGGTTACGGCTATGCCAAGGTGTCCAAATCGCTGAAGAGCCAATGGGGCGGGATGATCGACACGTATTTGACCAGCCGCAAAGAGCTGAAGTTCATCATCCAGCTCGTCGACATCCGCCACGCTCCCAGCAAAGACGACGTGGCCATGTACGAATACTGCAAGCAGATCGGCCTGGACACCGTCGTCGTCGCCACCAAGGGCGACAAGATCGCCCGCGGCAGGTGGCAGCAGCACCTGAAGGTGATCCGCAACACGCTGAACATGCGCTCGTCCGACACGCTGATCATCTTCTCCTCCGAAACCGGCCAGGGCAAGGACGAACTCTGGGCCGAAATCAACCGCCGCTTGAACGAGGCGGGCGAACCGCAGCCTGCAACGGCTTCGCCGGAATCGCCGTAAGCCAGTCGTGAGCTTGGCAGGCGAGCATGCATGGCATCCGGAGTTTGACATAGGGCTGCTCGGCTAGAAATACAAAACGACGGACTTCCCGACATCAAGTAGCAAAGCCCCGTTGAGACCGAGAAAAATGGAGCGAGCTGAGGCCTTGGCAACGCCCACCCAGTCGGAACGGAAAAAAACGGCAC
>NZ_JBJQOQ010000044.1:0-39937 GCF_046036945.1 Brevibacillus sp. B_LB10_24
GCGCAACAAGCTGATTGAGCACAATCTGCGGCTGGTTGCCCATATTGTAAAAAAGTTCGAAAACACCGGGGAAGACAGTGAGGATCTCATCTCCATCGGGACGATCGGGCTGATTAAAGCGATCGAAAGCTACCAGGTTGACAAGGGAACCAAGTTGGCCACATATGCCGCCAGATGTATCGAAAACGAAATCCTTATGCATTTACGCAGCCTGAAAAAAACACGCAAAGACGTATCCTTGCACGATCCCATCGGGACTGATAAAGAGGGGAACGAAATTACCTTGATCGACGTGCTTGGCACGGAATCGGATGAAGTGGTGGACGCAGTCCAGTTGAAACTGGAGAGTCATAAGATCTATCAGCACATTCACATTCTCGATGACCGGGAAAAGGAAGTGATTATCGGCAGGTTCGGCCTGGACAAAGACAAGGAGAAGACCCAGCGGGAGATTGCCCGGGAATTGGGGATTTCCCGTTCGTACGTGTCCCGGATCGAAAAACGGGCCTTAATGAAGCTGTTTCACGAGTTTTACCGGACCAAGCAGACCCAGGGAAGGTAATGATCAACGACCGTTGGCAGTCTCTATACCAGCGGTCTTCTTCCGGTTTTTCAAGAGACAAAGCTGGAGAATAAGCTGCACAATGCCGACTACCGGAATAATCAGGTTGTCGGCATTGTGCGGTGGGCGCGCCTGCCAGATTATTTTGCGACGGCGTGCTTGCTGCCCGACCTTTCGATCGCGGCTTGGATGTACGCCTGCAGGATATCCATAAACGTACGTGCAGCAAATCCGATGTACCTGTCGGATCGATATACGATACAGATGTCTTGGCTTGGAACAGGATCGGTCAACGGAACGGTGACGATTTCTTTTGAACCGAGACTATCCAGCAGCAAGCGGGGCAAAACGCAAGCTCCTATTCCTTGTTCCACCAAGGAGAGAAGGGAGGATAGCGTGGTGGTTTCGATATGAGGCTGCAGGCGGAAGCCCGACTGCAGACAAGTCTGGTCAATGAGCTGTCTCACCTGATGATCTGGAGGAAACATCACCATTTTCAAATTTTGCAGACTGGAAAAAGGAACTGCTTTCTTGCGGGCAAGCGGGTTGTCGGAGCGGACCGCCAGCGCGAATTCTTCGTTCACCAGCGGGATGATGGTCAAGCGTTTATCAGGCGGCGGCGTGGTCGTGACGCCGATATCGATCGTTCCCTGGATGATCTGTTCGGAAATTTTGGTGGTTTCGATAACGGATAAAGATATTTTGGGATATGTCCGGTGAAATTCTACGAGCAGGGCGTTAAACAACAGGTCGGCATCTCCGGGGAGAACACCGATCGAGAGCGTTCCTCCCTGAACATGTTTCATTTCTTCGATGGCATCACGCGTGTATTGCAGATGGGAAAAAATTCGCTGACTCTGTTCGTACACCAGACGCCCCGCTTCCGTCAAGGCGATGCGCTTCCCCATCCGGTCAAAAAGGGGAATCCCCAGTTCGTTCTCCAGCAGTTTGATCTGCTGGCTGAGATTTGACTGTGTCGTGTTCAGCCTCTCTGCTGCCCTTGAAAAGTGCAATTGTTCACACACGGCGACAAAGTACTCCAATTGCCTTAGTTCCATATGCTTTCCCCCCAGAGACGATCATCACTGCTAATTATCATTATAATCGGTAATCTGAATTGAAGAAAATGGATCAAGGGGGTATACTGACTTTGACCTCAATCGAGAGGGTCAAATAAAGAATGGCAAGGAGGAGTTGCGGTATGTCTCAAACCATCCTGAACACAGCCAGAAACGTCCGCCAAATCACACTGAAACAGGTACAAGCGATCCCCGAGGAATTGTTTGACGTTCAACCGCAGGCGTTCAACAATACGATCAGATGGAATGTCGGGCACATGCTTGTAACCGTGGATTTCTTTCTCTCTCTGGGCTTCCCCTTTAGCTCCGATCTTCCTGAGACGTACAAGGGCCTGTTCAACACCGGCACAAAACCGGCGAACTGGACGGATGAGCCTCCGACGAAAGAGGAGCTGGTCCAATACTTATCCGAGCAGCTTGAACGATTCTCTGCGGTTTCACCGGATATGCTGGATCAACCGCTGAAGTCGCCGATTGAAATGGGGGCACTGCGATTCGAGACCGCCGGTGAAGTTTTCAACTTTGCCTTTGTCCATGAAGCGATGCATCTGTCGACGATTTCATCCTTGTTGAAAGTCATTCAATCCCAGCCGTCTTCTTGACCGGGAAGGTCCCATCAGCTCTGACAACGTTCACAGTAGAACGTCTTTCTTCCCGAAATGACTGTCCGCACGATCGGTCCGCCGCACCGGTAACACGGTTCGCCTGAGCGGTCGTATACCTTGCACAGCTCGTCGAAGCCGCCGGTCAACGTGTCTCCCGCGTAAAGCGGTGACTCCATATAGCCGCCGCGGGCTATCGCCTCCGTCAAGACGCGGCGCGTTGACCGGTACAGCTTTGACCACTCCCCCTCCGTCAGCTCCCGGCAGCTCCGTGTCGGCTTAATTCCGGCGGCAAAGCAGATTTCGTCCGAGTAGCAATTGCCGATCCCGGCGATCTGTTTTTGGTCGATAAGCGCCGTTTTCAGTCTGCCGCCCTTGCCCCTGAAGCGGTCGATGAAGATCGCTTCCGTAAAGTCTTCGTCCAGCGGTTCCGGCCCCAATCCGGCCAGAGCAGCCACCGCTTCCTGCGGGGTCAACAGATGAAGATACCCCAATCTCAAGCCGATAAAATACAGCGTCTTTTCGCCAAACGAAAGCTCCACTTGCGTCGTCCTCTCGGGCTTGTCCCGGTCTGTCCCGCAGTACATCCACCCGCCAAGCATGAGATGCAGCAGCAGCACCTTTCCGCTGTCGAGTGAGAACAGCAGATACTTGGCCCGCCGGTTGATCTGTGCGAGGCGGCTTCCGATGACTTCCTCCCGAAATTGTTCGACAGACGTATTGATCGATTTCACGCGATGAATCGCCGCATTCGTTATCGTTCGGCCGGCGAGCTGCTGCGACAGCAGCTTCCTGTAGTTCTCCATCTCAGGAAGTTCAGGCATGCTTTTCCTCCCTTTTCGTTCCTCCGACTCACCCGGCCACAGGGCCAGTGCACTTTTTCTTATCCTTCCCTGACACGGTGACTGTAAACGCCGCGATTGACAGAGCGGCAAAAGAAGCAGAAAATCGCGATGAGGAGTATCTGATTCAATTGAAGGAGCTGCAGCATGGATCTATACGAAAAACAGGTTCGGTTGGAGATACAGCGTTGGAAACGGGAGTTGTTGAAGCCGGCCGGAATACTCGAACGCACCTCTAAAAAGGTGCAGGATCGGGTCAATGCCGTCATCCCGGAGAAGGTGCACCGAACGATTACCGCAGCGGTGAAGGGAATCGTCAAATCCACGCTGCTCGGAATTGAGCTGGTCCCTAAGGGGCAGCCGCAGCACGGGCTCGCATTAAAGCAGCGGGATGAGAAGGCACGGGAGCTGCTCTCCCGCTACAAAAAGATCGCCGCTGCCGAAGGGGCGGGCACCGGAGCGGGAGGCATTTTAGCGGGTATGGCCGACTTTCCCGCTCTGATCGCGATTAAAATGAAGTTTTTGTTTGAGTTGGCTCACCTCTACGGATTTGACACCCGCGATTACCGGGAGCGGCTGTTTCTCCTGTACGTCTTCCAGCTCGCGTTCTCCAGTCAGGAGAAGCGCCCGGAACTGCTCGAAACGATCGTTCATTGGGAGCAGCATGTCGAGACGCTGCCCCTCTCCGAGCGCTCCTTGGATCACATCAACTGGGAGCAGTTTCAGCGGGAATACCGCGACTCCATCGACTTTCGCAAAATGCTGCAGCTGTTGCCCGGCATCGGAGCGGTGGTCGGGGCGTGGGCCAACTACGGGCTGCTTGAAGATTTGGGCAAAACAGGAATGAACTGCTTTCGCATCCGTCACATTGAACGCCCGAACCAGGGATAAAGCGACAGCCCCTCCGGCTGCTAGAGATGGAGGGGCTGCATGCTTTTTAGCCCAGTAAGTAGTCGGCGACCCGTTTTCCTATATTGGCGATAAAGCGGCGTCCATCAGCATTGTCTTCCAGCCCGGTCGTCAGTACCGCGACATATGCCCGCCTGCCGTGAATCGAGATGATACCGGCATCGTGTTCCGTGCCAGGCAGTTCTCCGGTTTTATGAGCGATGACGACATCCCGAAAGCGGCTGCCTGTGACCAGGGCGGGCAGCTTGGTTTGGAACTGTTGATGGAGCAGGGTGTGGTACGCCGCTTTTTTGCCTGCTTCGTTCAATATTTTGCCGCTTGTGATCTCCTGTAAAAAGCGGACTGCATTGGCGGCTGAGGTAAGGTTGTCCTTTCCCGCTTTGGCGGCTTCCCAGTCCATCATCCTTCGTCCCAGTACCGTCTGGTAGCACTGCAGATCGACGGCCAGCCGGTTGACTGCGTCGATGCCCACCTGGTCAATCACCATATTGGTGGCCGTATTGTCAGATACCATCATCATCAAGGCGATCAGATCCTGCAGCGACAGGCTCAGTTCGGCAGACAGATGGGCGATCACCCCCATCCCGCCGACCCGCATGCTCTCCGGGATGAGGTGTTTTTTACTCAGGTCAAGCAGACCAAGCTGGGCCTGTCGGTACGCTGCCAGCATGATGGGAATTTTGATCAAGCTGGCAGCGGGGAACGGTTCGTTGGCGGCCAGTTGAATCGTGCCTTCTTCCGTTTCAATAAACACACTCGCTTTTCCGCGGAGTGAGCCTGCAAGTTCGCGGATGCTTCGTTCAAGCCGGTTTATCCTCATGA
Source organism: Brevibacillus sp. B_LB10_24 (assembly GCF_046036945.1). Classification (NCBI taxonomy): domain Bacteria; kingdom Bacillati; phylum Bacillota; class Bacilli; order Caryophanales; family Paenibacillaceae; genus Brevibacillus; species Brevibacillus sp. B_LB10_24. The sequence goes on from NZ_JBJQOQ010000044.1 coordinate 4,817, forward strand.
CTTCATCGCCTTTCATCGGAGTTCCTTATTTTCACACACATAAGTGCTCTGGTTTCGAGCATTACTATAGGTACTATAACCCAGTTTGCGAAGGAGAAGGGAGTTGGGCAAGTTGCCTACTGTGATGATTGTATTGTTGCTGTTTGCCGCAGTAGTGGTTGTGATCGGCTTTATTCTTTCCCTTATGACGATTCGAAAGCAACAGCATCACGAAGTGGATCAAGGGACGAATCGGACAATCCTCAGGCATCCCGTCATGGCGAATCCCGTATTGCTCGCCTATATCCTGTTTCCGATAGTGGTTGTGATCGGCGTTGTCGTGTACTTGTACTATTTTTATTAAAATGAGGGGGCGACATGTATGGACAAGAGAAGGTATTACGTATCTGTTCAAGCGGGAACGGTCATGCTTAACCAGGGGGATGCCGCTTACGAATGGGAAATCGACGCCACCCCGGAAGAAGTCGATAAATTGATGGATCTGTTTGGGAACAAGTGGGACAGCGACCATATCGCTTTTTGGCGAAACCACCTTCCCGGCGTGCCATACCACCTCGATTCCCCCAACGATCAGTACGATGAAATCTTACGGGAGATTTACAACATGATCTACGAATTGGGCACACCAGAAACGCGGCAGACGATGGAGGCCAATCCCGGTCTCTTGCATTCCTATCGGCCGGAAAATGAGATGAGCGGAGAATGAGGACAGGATATCCCCTTGCGGCAGACAGTGAAAAGAGACGCCATTTTATGGAGTTAAATGACACTGTCACAGGAGGGGATTTTTTTGCCGTCGAGATCTCGATCATTTTCTCATGGCAGTAATAAGAAAACAAGCGGGTCGGCTGTGCCCTTTTTGTCTCATCTGATGTAGAAAATTTAACATAACAGGACTTTCGACGGAAAGGAATAGGAAATAGTAACGAGAATTATTTTTCTATTCCAAATTGTCGGAGGGATGGTATGAAAAGAAAATGGTCATTTGCCGCTTTGACAGTAGCGTTGGTCGCGAGTATGGCGTGGGGCACTCACGGATCGGTGCTCGCCTCGCAGTCGGGAGAGGCTAAAAAAGTCTACCTCGTCACGTTTAAAAACGCTCTTCCGGCCAACTATGATGAAATGATCTCACGGGCTAACGGGAAGGTTCTCCGGGAATTGCCGAAGATCGGCGCTGTAGAAGTGGAGTCCGACGATGCATCCTTTGTCGCCAATCTGAAAGGGCAGCCTTCCATCCATGCCGCCAATCTGGAGATGAAACACCAGCTCTTTGACGAGAGACTGGAACCTGAAGCGGCAGACGGAATGCCGGTCACTGACATCCCGCAGCCCGATCAAATCGATAGCTACTGGGATTACCAATGGGACATTAAGCGGGTCACTCACAACGGCGATTCCTACGAGTTGGAGACCGGCGGAACAGCGGGACCAGACGGCGAGGTGAAACACAAGGCAGTTGTGGGTATCATCGACTCGGGAATCGATCCCTGGCACCCCGACCTGAGGGCAAACCTGCTCGGCGGAAAGAACTTCGTCCCGGCCGGAGCGGACAAGGATGAGACTGGCGATCCCGACGACATCAAAGACCGCGGCGGTCATGGGACCCATGTAGCCGGCGCCATCGCTGCGAACGGGAAAGTGAAGGGGGTCGGACCCAACCTGGGCATCCGGGTGTATCGTGTCTTCCCCGAAAGCGGTTCAGCACCTACTTCATGGATTGCCGACGCTTTGATTCAGGCTGCCGACGACAACGTAGATGTAATCAACATGTCGATAGGCGGATTTGACGCGATCTCTCGCTACACATATCAAAACAGCGGATCGTACAGCGACATCGCCGACGTATTAGTCTGGAAGCGAGCGATCCAGTACGCCGTCAAAAAAGGAACCACGGTCGTCGTCTCCGCCGGAAACGAATCGCTCAACCTAAACAATCCGACCGAGGTCACAGCATACATGAACCGAACGTACGGCGACCTGGGCCTCAAATTCAAAGGAGCATCAATGGAGGTGCCCGGTCAGATTCCAGGCGTAATCACCGTCTCTTCATCGATCCAATGGTCGACCGACAAGATTGCCTTCTACTCCAATTACGGCAGCCGTTCGATCGACGTTGCAGCCCCGGGCGGGGACAACGGTCCGGACTATGACAAAACGGGCGAATTGAACCAACGGGATTTCCACTACCGAACGCTCAGCACCTGGCCGACCTATCTCGACCCGTACTTTACGTCCAATTTGAAGGGGTACGCGCTCTTGCACGGCACCTCAATGGCTTCTCCCAAAGTGGCCGGCATCGCCGGAGTAATCAAGGCTGCCCATCCTGACTGGAAGCCGGCTCAGGTAGCAGCACATATCCGGAAAACAGCCATCGATTACGGAAAACCCGGCACCGACCAGCTGTTTGGAGCGGGCGAGGCCAATGCATACAACTCCTTGAAGTAAAGACGAACGACAACAGCCCCCCGTAAAGTACGGGGGGTTGCTGCATGAGAAAAATAAATCGGAATCATTATGATTTGTGTTGACAACAACCCCTGGCGTAAGGTAGGCTATTATTGTCCTTAAATCATAATCATTCCGTTTTGTGAGAATGTACGGACAATATGAGACAATCCATATTTGGTATTATGCGAAAGAGGGGTAGAGATATGCATCCTTTGTGGAAAAAGACTGTTGCCGTCGTGGCTGCCGCCGGTTTTGCCTTGGCGGGCTGCGGTGCGGCAGACCAACCCGCCGCTTCGGATCAGACACAAAAACCGAGCGGCAAACTAAAGGTAGTAGCCACGTTTTATCCCATGTATGAATTTGCCCAAAAGGTAGCGGGAGATTACGCCGACGTAACCGCGCTCGTGCCGCCAGGTGTCGAACCGCACGATTGGGAGCCCACTCCGAAAGACATCCAGACGATTGCCGACGCAGATGTCTTTGTCTACAATGGAGGCGGCCTCGAGGGCTGGGTAGAGGATGCGCTGGGCAGCACCAAAAACGAGAAGCTGAAGGTAGTGGAGACGACGCATGGGATAGACCTGATGGAGGGCAGCGCGGAAGAAGAAGCGGATGAAGCCCACAGCGACGGCCACGAACACGAACACGATCATGAGCACGGCCTCGATCCCCATGTCTGGCTTGATCCCGCCCTGGCGCAAAAACAGGTTCAGCAGATCGAAGCGGCCCTTATCGAGGCCGACCCCGCCCATCGGGAAGCGTACGAGAAAAACGCTGCCGCTTACATCAAAGAACTGGAAGAGCTGGATCAGGCGTTTCAACAGATGGCTTCTTCTGCGAAGCGGAAAGAATTTGTCGTCCAGCACGCCGCCTTTGGCTATCTGGCTAAACAGTACGGCTTGACCCAGGTTCCCATCTCCGGCTTGTCACCGGAGGAAGAACCGTCTCCGGCCCAATTGATTGAGATCGTCAAATTTGCCAAGGAACACGATGTAAAAACGATCTTTTTCGAAACACTCGTCTCTCCCAAGGTAGCAGAAACCGTCGCCAAGGAGGTTGGCGCCAAAACGGCCGTCTTAAACCCGCTGGAAGGCCTGACTGACGAGGAGAGGGCGCAAAACCTTGACTATATCAGCGTGATGAAGAAAAATTTGCAAGAATTGCAAGCGGCCTTAAACGAGTAAAAATAGCCGCCTATTACAATGAAACCGTCAGGATTCCCATCCTGGCGGTTTTCAACATGCGGCCATCGCTCCGTAAAGTCCGGCAGCGGCCAGGTATTCACTTCGGCTGGCTCTCTTCGAGCACGATCGGCAATCCGTTTTGAGAGCTTCCGTCTTTTGCGCTTTTTTCAGACAGGAAAAGGATGAGCGTCGTATTCGGTTCTGCTTTCTTGGCGGTGACGGTAAACGCAAAGTCGCCCCACTCAGGCGCTCCCTTGGATGCTTTGGCAGAACCGGAGGCAAGTACATTATGGCCATCTTCTACAGAATAGTTGACAACGCCTTCGAATACTTTGGCCTGCCCTTTCACCCGGTAGGTGTCATCTTGTTCTTTTTCTACCGTTACCCCTTTGAAAACGTCATTTTCATAGACTTTGGCAGAACCCGGTTCGGTTGGCTGTTCTTGCGGATTGAGATTGTTCCCCGGTTCTTGGGCGACCGGCGGATTTGTCGGTTCGGTAGCGTCCGTAGGGGTTTGGCTTTGGCCAGTGCATCCTTGCAGCAAAATGATGCCTGCTGCCAAAGATGCGATGAGCAAACGTTTCAAAACAGAGCCCTCCTATCGTACCTCCCTGTCGACAATGGCTGCAGGGATTCTTTAACCTACAGTGTACAGCAAAACCAGCTGTAATAAAACCGTCCGCTTCCATAAAATTGCAGAAGCGGACAGGGAAAAGCTGTCAGGATGCCGGGGGAGTGGGCTGATTTTAGTTCGGTTGCGAGACGGCTTTTTCTTTGCTGCCGGCGGTACGGTTCAATTTTTTGACGTAGTAGACGCCGGTCAACAGAGCGAGCCAGAGCGGTCCGACGATCAGCGCAATCCGCGTGTCAGGGAAGTAAGCCATAATGATGATCACAAGCGCTAAAAATGCGAGCGTTGCATACACGCTGTACGGATACCACGGCAACTTGTATTGAAGCTGATTTGCCTCGTCTTTGGACAAGCTCTTGCGATAGCGAAGCTGGGTCACGAGAATGACAGCCCACGTCCAGATAGCGCCGAATGTAGAAATGCTGGTAATCCAGACAAATACTTTTTCCGGCACCAGGTAGTTAAGCGCCACGCCGAACAGCAGTACAACGGCGGAGGCGAGGATTGCCTTGCCCGGGACGCCTGTTTTGGTCAGCTTGCTGTAGCCCTTTGGAGCTTCGCCTTGCTCCGCCAGGTTAAACAGCATCCGGCCTGTGCTGAAAATCCCGCTGTTGCAGGAGGAGAGCGCCGCCGTCAGTACGACGAAGTTGATGATTCCCGCTGCGGCCGGAATGCCCATTCTCTCAAAGGTAAGCACAAAGGGGCTTCCGTTCGCGCCAATTTCGGTCCACGGGTAGATGGACATGATGACGAACAGGGCTCCGATGTAAAAGATCAGGATCCGCCAGAAGACGGTATCGATCGCACGGGTCAGGTTTTTTTGCGGGTTTTTCACTTCACCTGCCGTCACCCCGATCATTTCGACACCAAGGTAGGCAAACATGACCATCTGCAGCGACATCAGAACGCCTCTTACGCCACCCGCAAAGAAGCCGCCATTGGTCCACAAGTTGTGGATGCCTGTAGCGATACCGCCGTTACCCCAGCCAAAGAGAATGATCCCAATGCCCATGACGATCATCAGTACGATGGTGACGATCTTGATCATCGCAAACCAGAACTCCAGTTCACCATACAGCTTCACCGTGATCAGGTTGACCGCGCTCATGATGATCAGGGCCGCCAATGCCCAGATCCAACGCGGAATCCCGGGGAACCAGAACTCCATGTAAATGCCGACTGCAGTGATTTCCGCCATACAGGTACAGATCCATAAAAACCAGTAGTTCCAACCCGTCAAGTAACCGGCCAGCGGTCCGATGTAGCGGCGTGCATAGCGGCTGAACGACCCGGCGACGGGATTTTGCACGGCGACTTCGCCAAGGGCCCGCATGATGATAAAAATAGCCAAACCGCCGATGGCGTATGCCAACAGGATCGCAGGACCGGCCATTTTAATCGCGGTAGCGGAACCGAGAAACAAGCCGACGCCGATACAAGCGCCCAGCGACATCAGCGTGATATGGCGCTTTTCCAGACTGCGGTTCAATTCGGTAGAGTTTTGCTCGTTTCGCATGAAAATCCCTCCATCAATAAGAACAAACTTTTTCATTCAAGTAATATTTTAAAAATAACTGGATTTCCTGACAAAAATGAGTGATAAATCGTCTAACGGCGAAACGAAAAGATTTGTAGATAAATAATTGGGAGCGTTTTCATTTTACTATGATCCTTTTGCATGTTCAACATTTTGTCACATTAAACTTGCTTCCAAATGTTTCAAAGCAAAAAAGGACAGCCATCATGAAAGAGTCATGATGGCTGTCCGGTACACCCCCTTTACGTAAATCTACTACATCCTATGCATGTCTAGTTGGAAGGGTATGGACAAGTATGACAGGTTAAAAGAACATTTTATATCGGTCGAATTATGGTAAAATAAACTGATATGCCACGTTTTTCAGATGGAGGTTGTTCACATGTTCATAGGTCCGGGATTTGGAGATGGCTTTTTTAGCGGCATGCCTCCGTTTTTTCTGTTGTTTTTCCTCGCAGTTGCCGGCTTTATCTTGTTCGGTATTTTGCGTACGATTCGCTATTATGTAAAAAATGCGACTTCTCCGCTGTTAACGACCAGGGCAAGGGTTATCGCAAAAAGGATAAAAGTTACCGGACATACGAGCATGCACAACAATCAGGCGCACCGCCATTCCACCACCCATTATTACGTAACGTTCGAAACGCCTGCGGGAGAGCGAATGGAGCTGGTGACCAGCGGAAGAGAGTACGGACTGCTGGTAGAAGGCGACGAAGGAGTCTTAACCTATCAAGGTGATTGGTATAAGAGTTTCCAACGCTCACAAGCGTTACAGAAATGACAGGAGCGGTCTCCCTAAGCTGCTAACAGCTTCGGAAAGACCGCTCCAGATGTTTGTTCTATTTTCCGGCGCCAGCCAGTTCGGCCTGCTCCAGAACGTACCGGTTGCGAGGATGCTCCTCACATTCCTTGGAGCAGGAACGCTTGTGTTCGATTTCACATTCCGGACAGCAGATATGCTGCAGGTTGCATTCCGGGTTGGCACAGTTGAGATATCTGTCCTCCGGCTTGCCGCAGTGGTAGCATGTACTGACGACAACATTCTCCACCTGGTTGATTGGAACAGAGATTCGTTCGTCGAACACGTAGCATTTCCCGTCAAACAGCTGCCCTTTTACCTCGGGATCCTTCCCGTAGGTGACGATGCCGCCGTGCAGCTGGTAGACATCTTCAAATCCTTCTTTTAACAGGAAGCCGGTCAGCTTTTCGCAGCGGATGCCGCCCGTGCAGTAGGTGAGCACCTTCTTGTCTTTAAACTGGTGAAAGTTTTTCCGGATCCACTCCGGAAACTCGCGGAAGGATTCCACGTCCGGCCGGATCGCGTTGCGGAAATGGCCGAGGTCGTACTCGTAGTCGTTTCGACCGTCCAGGACAACCACGTCATCCCGCTGCAGCATTTCGTAGAATTCTTTCGGCTGCAAATACTTGCCGGTCAATTGGTTGGGGTCGAGCTCTTCTTCCACGCGGAACGTAACCAGTTCCTTTTTGGGCCGGACAAACATTTTTTTGAACGCATGCTTGTCCACCTCATCGATCTTGAACCAAAGATCGGCAAACAGCGGGTTTTCGTGCATGTGCTTCATATAGGCATCAGTCTGTTCGACCGTGCCTGATACGGTTCCGTTGATTCCTTCTTCGGCAACGAGAATCCGCCCCTTCAAGCCAAGCTCTTTGCAAAATTGCAGGTGCTCCGCCGCGAATTCCTCGTAATTCTCAATATGGACATATTTATAGTATAGGAGAACCCTGTATGCTTTCTGTTCGTTCATGATCCCAACATCCACCTATCCTCAATTAATTTCGTTCAGAACCATATTATACTTGATTTTTTTAACAAGTGCACATTCATATTATGGAGAAAACGGTAATTCCGATATAATGGTTACGAGTTGAACCAGAGCAAAAACGATGGAGGGTGAGCAAGGAAGATGAAAATCGTATCGATTGAACCGACTCCCAGCCCCAATAGCATGAAGTTGAATTTGGACGAGAAGCTGCCCCCCGGGGTGAAGATGACATATACGCAGGAGAACCGGGATCGCGCGCCGGAACAGATCAAAAAGCTGCTGGAGATTGAAGGAGTCAAGAGCATTTTCCACGTAGCCGACTTTATCGCGCTGGAGCGGAAGGCGAACGCCGATTGGAAAGCGATTCTGGCCCAGGCAGGCGAGGTACTGGGGGAAGAAACTGCACAGCCTGTACAGGCCGAGGCACAGAGCTGCCAGGAAGACCCGTGGCAGGAAGTCAACGTCTTTGTTCAGATGTTCCGCCACATACCGATGCAGGTAAAAGTGACTGCCGGTCTGGAGCAGATGCGGGTCGGCTTGCCGGAGCGCTTTACCCAAGCGGCCATGCGCGCCGGAGCGGCTTCGGCCAACCTGGTCATGGAGCGGAAGTGGGTGGAACAGGGTGTCCGCTACGGGACCATGCAGGAGATCGGCGAAGAGGTCGCCCAGGAGCTGGATGCGGCATACGACGCAGGACGGTTGGAACAGCTTGTAGAACAGGCCTTCCACTTTGAGCCTGCAGCCCCTGAGCAGATCGATACATGGTCAACCGAAAAAATAGCGGAAATGCTCGACCATCCCGATTGGAAAAAGCGCTACGCGGCATTTGAGCGGCTCAACCCGACGGAAAATGACATCGAGCTGCTGAAAAAAGCGCTTGCCGACTCGAAGTCCTCCATTCGCCGGCTCGCTGTCGTCTATCTGGGCATGATCGGCGGTGAAGAAGTATTTCCCCTGCTCTTCCAAGCCCTGATGGATGACTCGGTATCAGTGCGGCGGACTGCTGGCGATACCTTGTCTGACCTGGGTGATCCGGTCGCGATCGGACCGATGGCAAAAGCCCTGCAGGATCCGAACAAGCTGGTGCGCTGGCGAGCCGCACGCTTTCTGTACGAGGTGGGGGATGAGTCGGCCCTGCCCGCGCTGCGGGAGGCCCAGGACGATCCGGAATTTGAAGTGAGCATGCAGGTGAAGATGGCCCTGGAACGGATTGAAGGAGGAGAGGAAGCCAGCGGTACAGTCTGGCAGCAGATGACCAGAAGAAACACCTGACAATAGAAAGCGATCCTGGAGACGGGGGCAGCGCGTCAGAGCGGCTGCCTCCTTTGTGTAAGCTTGTCGATTGTTGCTGGTGTATTTGTCGAATTATGTCGTAATTTTTCGCTTGTTGGAGGAATCACTCTCCTCTATGCTGAAAGTGACAGAAAATTTCATAATTGAAATGACTATCAAAGCAACGCCAGCATAACAGGAGGGAAAAGGAGACTTGAACGGATATCGCAGCTATCCCAATCATTCCGGACTTGAAGAACACGTCATCATCCAAAATGCTCCCGAGGCGATTGTCACGATCGAAGCCTCCGGTGTAATATGCTCTTTTAATGCGGCGGCCGAAGAACTATTCGGTTTTTCGGCAAATGAAGTGCTGGGGGAGAAGCTCTCTTTGCTGATTCCCCAGGCAAACGGAGATTCGCTTATGCACATTCTTTACGGGCCTGAAGCAGATGACCCGCAGCGCGAAAGAATGGGGCGGCGCAAAAACGGCCAGATGTTCGACCTAGGCGTGAGCATCCGCGACCTTCTCTTCGAAGAATGTGTGTATTACGTCTGTATTTTTCGTGACATCACGAAGCAGAGGATCCGGGAACAGTTGATGCTGGAGAACAAGGAACGCTACAAATCGCTGTTCGAACATCATCCTGACATCGTCTGCTCAGTCGATTTAAAGGGAACCATCGTCAGTATCAACTCGGCAACCACGAGGATTACGGGATATTCGCAGGAAGATGTACTGGGCCGCTCGTTTGACAGGTTAATCGTAGAGCGCGATCTGAATCTGGCAAAGGATGTTTTTCGGCGCTCAATCGCAGGGGAACAGATAATGAGCGAATTGACTGTCAAACATAAAAGCGGAAGATTTATCGATCTGTCTGTCAACAGTATTCCGATTATGATTAGGAACCGGATTGTTGGCCTTTTTTGTATTGCCAGGGACATCACCGAGCGGAAACACACGGAGGAATTGCTGCGGCAGTCGGACAAGCTGTCTGCCCTGGGACAGTTGGCTGCCGGCGTTGCCCACGAAATACGCAACCCATTGACAGCGCTCAAGGGATTTATTCAACTGCTTCAGTCAACGCAGAGCAAAAATCAGGCCTATTTGGGCATTATGTTGACAGAGCTGGAGCGGATTAACTTTATCGTCAATGAACTGCTGCTGCTGGTCAAGCCGCAGAGCGTTCATTTCAAACGAATCGATCTGGTATCGCTTACGCAAAGCGTAATCACCTTGATCCAGCCGGAAGCCATCTTAAACGACGTATCGATTACCACCCGCGTCAATGGGAGAATTCCGGAGATCGAAGGAGAAGCCAACCAGCTGAAACAGGTTTTCCTCAACATTCTGAAGAATGCGATCGAGGCCATGCCCCGGGGCGGAGAAGTGGCCGTCACCATCGGAGTGCATGATGGGGACAAGGTGCTGATCCAGTTTCAGGATCAAGGTCCGGGAATCCCCGAAGAGCATATCCCCAAACTGGGAGCCCCTTTCTACACTACGAAAGAATCGGGAACAGGCCTGGGATTGATGGTGAGCTTCAAGATTATTCGGGAACATCACGGCAGCATTCGGATCCACAGCGAGCCAAACAGAGGAACGGTCATCGATGTGATTTTACCAGCCGCTGCCGACGGGGAGCAGGCGAGGAATTGAATGAATTTACATAAAAAAATGTTTCATCAGGAAATTACCTGTGATAAAATGAATCTTGTTGGTGTCAAAGCGACCCTTCGACAAACACAAAAAAACCGCAGGTGGTGCCAACACCTGTGGCAAAAATTGTCGTTCCCTCAAGGGAGCGGCTAGATTGAAATGACCGCTGATCTCCACATGTACAGGCGGTTATTTCCGTTTGTTGGGGAAAGAAACCATTGCTAATACCAGCGCCCCAAATGTAACCATGAGAGATAACCCTTCATATACAGTCATTTTTGTTCACCCCCTTTCTATAGGGGATCAGCCAACTGCCCTTGAAGGTTAAAATTCTCTCTATATAGCATTATAACATGTACATTGGAACAAATATACAGAAAGTTTAAAAAAGTTTCTTTTGTTACCAGGATAACTTCCGGTTAGCGGCAATGATCGTACACCAGTTTGCCGATTTTTCCGATCGTGTCACGGGCTGCCCGCGCCTCTACATCCTTGGACAGCACAGCGATCGTGATTGCCGTTTGGCCGATGTAAAGAATGCCGGTATCGTGCTGGATGTTCGTCACGTTTCCCGTCTTGTGAGCCAGTTCCCACAAGAGTTGGCCGCCGATGATAGACGGATCGGGGTCCGGCAGGTGCAGGGGGAGGCAGTCGCGAATTTGCTGGCGTTTCATGATCCCGATCATCTGCAGGCAGCTGTTGTAGGAGAGAACTTTTCCGGTCGCCAGCTTCCCTAGGATCCTGGCCATGTCGCCTGCGGTCACCTCGTTAAGTCCCTCCAACTCGGCAGGCATGATCATCAGTTTGTTGTAAAACTGGCTGTTGGTCATCCCGGCAAGCTGCAAGGCGGCGCGGACGCTCTCTTTGCCGACGCGGTCGATCAGCACGTTGGTAGCAGTGTTGTCGCTTTGGATGATCATGAGTGTCACGTAGTCCCAGATCGGCAAAGCAATACCCGGCGACATATGCTGCAGTACGCCCGATCCCCCGACCAAATCCTCCTGCCGCAATGGAATCTTCTCTTCAAAGCTCAGCCGGCCGGCGTAAGCCTCGGCAAAGACGGCCAGCATGACCGGGACTTTGATCAGGCTGGCAGAGAAAAACCGCTGATCCTCGCGAAGCGTCCAGCGCTCACCCGTCCCGAGGTGTTCCAGGACAATCCCCCATTCCCCGCCAGCCGACGAAAGGAGCGCTTCCAGTTCCTCATGCAAATCCGCTAACATACTACCCCTCCTTATGTACCCAAAAAATAATTGATAGACATAATATTCGTAATATAATATTATAAATCATATTCCGTTTTAGCAAGATAGAATAACAGCTATAGAACAGCAAGGGAGGACAACACAGGAAGAAGAAAACGGATGTTGACTAGGTTTTGCATGGAGTAATGGAACGTTTTGATTGTTTATGGACAAACAAGGGGGCGCTTATGAACAAGAGCAAATTCGGCATGCTATCCATGAGTATCGTTCTAACGCTTAGTTTACTATTTGTCGGCTGTTCTTCCAACTCTGAAAGCACATCGGGAGGAAGCGCCGCGGATTCTGGATCGGCTGCGGGGGCGCAAAAGCTTTCGGTGAACATGGGCTCTGAACCGTCGACAATCGACCCTGGTCTGGCTGAGGACATCCCTTCCATGGTCGTTCCGCGGGCGGCTTTCGACGGACTGCTTCGCCTCGGTCCTGATGGAAAACTGCACGAGGCAGCTGCCGAGAAGTACGAAGTATCGGATGACAAGCTGACGTATACGTTCCACCTGCGGGATTCCAAGTGGAGCAACGGCGATCCGGTCACGGCCCAGGATTTTGAATACGCCTGGAAACGGGTCCTTGATCCGAAGACGGCTTCCAGCTACGCTTATCAGCTCTACTACCTGAAGAACGGGGAAGCGGCCACCAAAGGCAGTGTCTCCCTCGACGAAGTCGGGGTCAAGGCGACGGACGACAAGACACTGGTCGTCACGCTGGAGCATCCGACCCCGTTTTTTCCTGAATTGGTTGCATCTGTCACCTACTTCCCAGTAAACAAAAAAGTGGCCGAGAGCAACGGAAAATGGGCGGACGACCCGTCTACCTATATTGGCAACGGTCCGTTTAAACTGGACAAGTGGGAGCACAAGTCAAAAATCACCCTGGTGAAAAACGACCAGTACTGGGACAAGGACAACGTCAAACTGTCGGAAATGACGCTGTATATGATCGACGATGCCAATACGGAATTGAATATGTTCGACAGCGGCGATCTGGATTGGGCCGGCTCCCCGCTGGGCAACCTGCCGCTGGACGCAATGCCTTCCCTGAAGGAGTCCGGAGGGCTGCAGAGCCAAGCGACGGCCGGGACGTACTGGTACTTGTTCAATACGCAGCAGGCGCCGTTCAACAACAAGAAAATTCGCCAGGCCTTCAGCTACGCGATCAACCGCCAGGAGATCGTCGACAACATCCTGCAATCCAAGGGCGAGGTAGCGCTTGGCATCCTGCCTCCGTCGATGTCGTACAAGCCCGACGGCTACTTCAAAGACGGAGACATCGAAACGGCGAAAAAATTGCTGGCTGAGGGAATGCAGGAGCAGAAGCTGGATAAGCTTCCGGAAATTACGATTCTCTATAACACGGACGAGACCCACCAACGGATTGCCCAAGCCATTCAAGACCAATGGCGGAAAGCTTTCGGCGTCGAAGTGAAGCTGAAAAACGAGGAGAACAAGGTTGCTCGCGAAGACATGAAACAGGGCAACTTCCAGATCGGCCGCGCCAGCTGGATAGCCGACTTCAATGACCCGATCAACTTCCTTGACGTGTTCCGCGACAAGGGCGGCAACAACAAAACCGGCTGGTTCAGCCCGGAATACAAGGACCTCTTGACCAAGGCAACGGAAGAGAAGGACAGCGGGAAGCGGGCTGAACTGTTGAAGCAGGCAGACGCGATGATCATGGATGAAATGCCGGCGATTCCGATTTACTACTACACCTACGCATGGGTGAAAAAGGATTCGGTAAAAGACGTGGTCATCGACCCGCTCGGCTTTGTCGACTTCAAGTACGCTTCCAACGAAGCGAAGTAAACGCATGGACCGTTCCATTTGGGGGCGGTCCGTTTTTTTGTTCAGTCTTAATTCCGCCGGTTTTTCATATGAAAAAAGAAAGAGGTACCCGATGACTCTGCAGGGGGGATAAGCGTGTCACAAACGCATTATACGGTTGCGATTGTAGGCGGCGGAAGCGGCGGGATTGCGGTTGCGGCGAGGCTGGCTCGGGAGGCCAAGGGGCTGTCCGGGAAAATCGCCATCCTCGACCCGGCCGAAAAGCACTATTATCAGCCGCTGTGGACATTGGTTGGCGGAGGTGTAGCCAAAAAAGAAGCGACCGAGCGGAAGATGTCTGCCCTCATACCGGAAGGGGTCGACTGGCTGAAGGACAGCGTGACGGACATTCTTCCCGAAGAGAATCGGCTCGTGACTGCACAGGGGATGAGCGTTCGCTACGACTATCTGGTGGTGGCCGCCGGCATCCACGTAGCCTGGGACAAGATCAAAGGTCTGCAGGAAACCCTGGGCAGGAACGGCGTCTGCAGCAATTATTCCTATGACCTCGTCGACAGCACATGGGAGAGCATCCGGAACTTTACCGGGGGAAACGCGATCTTCACTCAGCCCAATACCCCGGTGAAATGCGGCGGCGCCCCGCAGAAAATCATGTACCTGGCGGAAGAGTATTTTTGCAAAAGGGCGATCAGACAGCACTGCCAAGTGATTTTTGCGTCGGCCAGCCCAACCATTTTCGCCGTCAAGAAATACGCCGCTACCCTGGATCAGGTCATTTTGCGCAAGCAGATCATCACGAAGTTCAAGCGCAATCTGATCGAGATCAAGCCGGATGCCAAGGAGGCCGTCTTTGAGCACGTCGAGACGGGGGAGCTGGAAGTGCTCCCGTACAGCATGATTCACGTCGTACCGCCCATGCACGCCCCGCCGTTCATTCAGAAGAGCCTGATCGCCGACCAAGCCGGCTGGGTGGACGTAGATAAGCATACCTTGCAGCACAAGCGCTTTGCCAACGTATTTGCCTTGGGAGATTGCAGCAATTTGCCCACCTCCAAGACGGGCGCCGCCATCCGCAAGCAAGCCCCCGTCGTGGCGGGTAATCTGCTCGCCCAGATGGAGGGGAAGCCGCTTGCCGAGAAGTACGACGGCTATACCTCCTGTCCGCTCGTCACCGGGTACGGCAACCTGGTGCTGGCCGAATTTGACTACGATCTGAATCCCCGCGAGACCTTTTGGTTTGACCAGTCCAAGGAGCGCTACAGCATGTACCTGCTGAAAAAACACGTGCTGCCGGTGATGTATTGGCAGGGCATGATGAAAGGGCACATGTGAGAGGGAAGAAGGGGATTGCCCGCCGGCACGAAGGCAAGGTACACTTGAGTCAAGATGAAGCCAAGGGGCAAAGGGAGGCGACAGCCATGCTGCCAGTGGGAGCAAGTGCGCCCTTGTTCACGGCCGAGAGTACCTGCGGCGAAGTGCGTTTGGCAGACTATATCGGGAAGAAAAACGTCGTGCTGATCTTTTATCCGCGGGATCACACGCCCGTCTGCACCAAGCAGCTTTGTGCCGTACAGGCGGATATCGACCAGTTTGAGCGAAGCGATACGGCGGTGTTCGGCGTAAACCCGGGTTCCCTTGAGACGCATCAGGGGTTTTCCGCGCAATATCACTTTTCCTTTCCCTTGATCGCGGATCGGGAAGGAGCGATCCGGAAGCGGTACGCTGTCCCCAAAATGCTCGGACTGATCGCCCAGCAGCGGATTGTCTACGTCATTGACAAAGCGGGAAAGATCGCTTTTGCACGAAGGGGCGTTCCAACGACGGAAGAGATGCTCGGGGTACTGCAATGAATGTGAACCGCTACCACTGTTGTGCCACCTGCGAGCACTTTCGCGTCGAGAAGGGGAACGGCAGAGCGTCGTACCGCTGCGCCAGGCTTACGTATGAGACAAAGCCGCATTACCGCTTCGACTGCTGGTCGCCAAGGGAACAGGTGAGGCGGCGGATGGAACAGGAAGCGCCTCAGTCCGATGAAGACTGAGGCGCTTTGCGCTATTCATCTGCCAATTCCCGCTGCCGGGTCTCCTGTCCGAGGAAGGCGACCGCCAAGACGCCGATCAGGATCACGCTGAAGAACATCGTGAAAATCCAGGCCATGCTGAACTTGGCGGCGACGAGCAGGCCGACCAGGAGCGGGGCGGCGATTCCGCCGACGCGGCCGATAGAAGCGGCCATGCCTGCCCCTGTTGAGCGTATCGTCGTCGGGTATAACTCCGGCGTATAGGCGTACAGGCCGCCCCATGCTCCCAGGTTGAAGAAGGAGAGAAAGATGCCGGATGCCAGCAAAGCGGGCAGGGAACCGGCATTGCCGAACCAGAGGGCGGAGAGTGCCGTCATCGATAAGTAGAGGACCAGGACAAATTTTCGGCCATACCGCTCAATAAAGTAGGCGGCCGTGAAGTACCCTGGCAGCTGAGCAAGCGTCATGATCAGCACGTACTCGAAACTCTTGATCAGACTAAACCCCTTCATGACCATAACGGTCGGCAGCCAAAGGAACATGCCGTAATACGAAAACACGACGGTAAACCACAAGATCCACAGCATGATGGTCGAGCGGCGGTGTTCGCGGTTCCAAATCGCTGACAGATTTTCGGCAAAGGAGCGCTCCTTTCGCCCGCGAACTGCCGTATGACGCGGGGAATCTTCGATGGAACGGCGCAGGTACAGGGCGTAGAGCACCGGGATGGCGCCGATCACAAAAGCCGCCTGCCACCCGTACACAGGGATGACAAAGTAAGCGACCAGTGCAGCCAATAGCCAACCGCCTGCCCAAAAGCTTTCCAGCAGCACGACGGCTTGTCCGCGTTGGGCTGCAGGCATGGACTCCGATACGAGCGTCGAGGCGACGGGCAGTTCGCCGCCCAGTCCCACCCCGGCCGCAAAGCGCAGCACGCAGAGGATCAGAAAGGAATGGGCCAGTGCCGACAACCCGGTGGCGACGGAAAAGATGAGCAGAGTGGCGATCAGCACGTTTTTTCGCCCGTAGCGGTCCGCCAAAATCCCGGCCATCGCCGCTCCGACGGCCATCCCGACGGAATTGATGCTGGTCAGCCAGCCCACCTGCTGCGGGGTGAGGTCCCAGGCGACAGTCAGCGCGGCGACGATGAAGGAGATAATCCCCACATCCATCGCATCGAACAGCCAGCTAAGCCCTGCGCTGAACAGCAATTTTCTCTGGTTTGCATTGCTGGAAGTAAGAATCGACATGAATAAGACCTCGCTTCGTCCATTTCGTAATAACAAGAATGATAGAAGTCTGTAATAGCGTAACCTGCCTTCGCTAAATAATAAATACAAAAATTTCGATTGCAGGCAACCTCTCCTTGCCTTCGCCCCTTTTATGGGGGCCGTTTTCTTTTGCAAACAAGGCTGCAGATGTGATATAGTTAGTCCCGATAATCACATACTGAACAGAGTAAAGCAGGCCTTGACGGGATGTTTTGGAGGTGTCTTAGGCTGATCAAAAAAGTAATGCCGAGCCAATTCGTGGAGACAATTCACGATATTGATATAGAAGAATTGCGAGCGAAAAATATCCGGGCCATCATCACGGACCTGGACAACACACTGGTCGAGTGGCATCGGCCACAGGCTACTCCGGAGGTGCTGGCGTGGCTGTCGCGCATGCGCGAGGCCGGCATACAGGTGACGGTCGTCTCCAATAACAATCAGGAGCGCGTGCTGCGCTTTTGCGAACCGCTCGGCATCCGGTTTATCTGGGCGGCGCGCAAGCCGCTAAACCGGGCGTTCCTGCGCGCAATCCGCGAGATGGATGTGCGGATTGAAGAGACTGTGGTGATCGGGGACCAGTTGTTTACGGACATCCTGGGCGGAAATTTGCTCGGGTTCCACACGATTCTCGTTGTCCCGGTTGCCAGTACCGACGGATTTTGGACCCGGTTTAACCGCCGCATGGAAAGGATTGCGCTTTACTGGATGCGCAGAAAGGGATTGATTACGTGGAAGAACCATTCGTGAGCCCGGATGAGCCGCTGCAGTGTGCCGGCTGCGGCGTCGCCATACAGACGGAAGACAAGACGAAGCAGGGGTACGCCCCCGTATCTGCGCTGAGCCGGGACGTCGTCATCTGCCAGCGCTGCTACCGGATCAAACACTACAATGAAGTGGCGCCGGTCGACATGGAGGACGACGACTTTCTGCGGATCTTAAACGGCATCGGGGCTACGGACAGCCTGGTCGTTATGGTCGTCGACATCTTTGACTTTCAAGGGTCGTGGCTGCGCGGACTGCCTCGCTTCGTCGGGAACAATCCGATCCTGCTCGTCGGCAACAAGGTCGACCTTTTGCCGCGCAGCATCAACCCCAACCGCGTCCGCAACTGGATGCAGCACGAGGCCAAACAGCTGGGACTTCGCCCGGTCGACGTCGTGCTGGTCAGTGCCGTAAAGGGACAGGGGATCGACGAACTGCTGCAGCGAGTCGGGGAACTTCGCAGGGGCAGGGACGTATATATCGTCGGGGTCACCAATGTCGGCAAGTCTACCCTGATCAATCGGATCATCCACGATTACGGGTCTGCGGGTGTGGAGATTACGACTTCTCCGTTCCCGGGAACGACGCTGGACAAGATTGAGATCCCGCTTGATGACGGGCGCTTTATCTACGACACTCCCGGGATCATCAATCGGGATCAGATCGGCCATATGGTCACCCCGCAGGACCTGCGGAAGCTGACGCCGATCAGCCGGGTCAATCCCAAAACCTATCAATTAAACGATCGGCAAAGCCTGTTTATCGGCGGATTGGCGCGGATCGATTACGTCAGCGGCGAACGTCAGCCGTTTGTCGTCTACGTCGCCAACGCCCTGCCGATTCACCGCACCAAGCTGGAAAAAGCAGACGAACTGATGGCGAAACACCATGGCGAGCTCCTGGCTCCGCCAGTCGGCGAAGCGGTCAAGCTGCTGCCGCCGTTTACTCGACATACGCTGAAGATCGAGAGCGCCGGCCCGGTTGACATCGTCATCTCCGGCCTGGGTTGGGTTACGCTGCAGGGCAAACAGAAAGCCATTCTGGAAGTACACGTCCCGAAAGGCGTCGGCGTTGCCGTCCGCAAAGCGCTGATCTAACGGGAGCACCGCTGGGGGGAATAGAGATGATAACGAGCAAAACCGTATTGGTGGGGTTGTTGGGCCATCCGGTCGGCCATTCGCAATCTCCGCTGATGCACAATGCAGCCTTTGCCGCACAGAACCTGGAGTTTGCCTACACGGCCTTCGACGTCGCCCCTGACGATTTGAAAGACGCCGTGGCCGGCATCCGCGCACTCGGCCTCAGGGGAGTCAACGTGACGATTCCGCACAAAGTAGCGATCATGCCTTTTCTCGACCGGATTGATCCCTTGGCTCGTCAGATCGGCGCGGTCAATACCGTCGTCAACGACCAGGGGCAGTTGATCGGATACAATACGGACGGGCTTGGGTACGTCCGCTCGCTGGTGGAAGAGATGAAGATCAATCTCACAGACCAGGTGGTTGTGCTCCTGGGAGCGGGCGGCGCGGCCCGGGCGGTCGCTTTTACCTTGGCTGACCAAGGAGTAAAAGAGCTGCAGATATACAACCGTTCGCGGGAAAAGGCGGAATTTTTGGCAGAACAGCTGAAATCGATCACTGCGGTGAAAACGATCGGCTCCACCGAGCTGAAAGCGGCTGTGGAGGCCGCTACGCTTTTGATCAACACCACTTCGATCGGGATGCATCCCCATGTCGACGAGACGCCGATACCGGCGGAGTGGCTGCATGAGCGGCTGTTCGTCAGCGATTTAATTTACAATCCATTAGAGACAAAACTGCTGCGTCACGCGAGGCAGGCTGGTGCCCGAACACACTCCGGCGTCGGGATGTTCGTCAATCAAGGGGCGCTTGCCTACGAGCTGTGGACCGGGCAGCCTGCACCGACGGAGCTGATGCGCGAGTCGGTGCTCAAACGCTTGGAAGGATGATATGATGTTAACAGGAAAACAAAAGCGCTATCTTCGCTCACTCGCCCATCACCTGACCCCGATTTTTCAGGTGGGCAAAGGCGGAGTGAACGAAAATATGCTGAAGCAGATAGAGGAAGCTTTGGAAGTTCGCGAGTTGATCAAGGTATCGATCCTGCAAAACAACTTGGACGACAAGCACGAGGTTGCGGAAGCGCTGGCCTTAGGCTCCGGTGCCGAGCTGGTCCAGCTGATCGGCCACACTGTCGTCTTATATAAGGAATCTGTAGAACATAAAACGATTACGCTTCCGTAAGGACGGGAAACGATGCAAAAACGGATTGGGATACTGGGCGGAACGTTTGATCCGATTCACAACGGGCATCTGCTCGCGGCAGAACAGGCGCGGGAACAGGTCGGGCTCGATGAAGTCTGGTTTATGCCCGCCTACATTCCGCCCCACAAGGAGCACAAAGGCATGGCGGAAGCGAGGCATCGCCTGCGAATGACGGAACTGGCTACGGCCGACCATCCCGCTTTCCGGGTGACGGACATCGAATGCCGGCGAAGCGGTCCGTCGTATTCGATCGACACCATGCGGGAGCTGACCCGGTTCTATCCGGACGTTCAGTTTTACTTTATCATCGGCGGCGATATGGTAGAGATGCTGCCAAGCTGGTACATGATCGAAGAGTTGGTCAGCCTGGTCCGCTTTGTCGGCCTGGCCCGCCCGCGAGCGGATTACGACGAGGCTGCGCTGGCCCGTTACGTGACATTTGTCGACATGCCGGCTTGGGATCTCTCGTCTACGCTGATCCGCGAAAAGGTGAGAGCGGGGAGAAGCCTGCGCTATCTCGTACCCGCCGCCGTGACAGACTATATAAAGGAGCAGGGGTTGTATGGAGCTGTTGTACAATCGGGAGAAGCTGCTGGCACAGATTCGCGCCCAGATGAATGAGAAGCGCTACACCCACACCCTTGGCGTGGCTGCATCTGCCCGCGAGCTGGCGAAGCGCTTCGGCGCCGATCCGGACAAGGCGGAGCTGGCCGGCTTTGCCCACGACTACTGCAAATGCTGGCCGATGGCACGGATGCGCGAATACCTGCTGCGTTACGATTTTCCCGAGGATATTTTGACCGGCGACAAGGAGCTGTGGCATGCCTTCGTCGGAGCGATCGTGATCCAGACCGAACTGGGGATTGACGACCCGGAGATTATTCAGGCGGTGCGCTACCACACGACTGGCCGGGCGGGGATGTCCCTCTTGGAAAAGGTCGTCTGTGTGGCCGACTACATTGAACCGGGCCGGGCGTATCCCGGTGTGGACAACATCCGCCGGCTGGCCGAAAGCGACCTCAATCTGGCTCTGGCTGAGGCCCTCGGCGGCACGATCACCCATTTGATCGAGCAAAAAAAGCGGGTCCATCCGCTTACCCTGACAGCATACAACGATCAACTCAACCGATAGGAGGGGTTTTGTGGCAAATGTAATCGAAGAACTGGCCCGCCTCGTTGTGAAGGCGGCAGAGGACAAGAAGGCGGAAAACATCCTGACCTTGGATATCAGCAAGCTGTCGGTCATCGCCGATTACTTTATCATCTGTCACGGCAATAACGAACGGCAGGTGCAGGCGATCGCAGGTGAAATTCGCGATCAAGTCTACAAGCATGGATATCAGGTTCGCGGCATCGAAGGCGCAGATGAAGGACGCTGGGTACTGATCGATCTGGGCGACGTCGTGGTACACGTCTTCCACAAGGAAGAGCGGGATTTCTACCATATCGAACGGCTGTGGAGCGAGGCGGAACACGTCTCCCTCAGCAAACAGGCGTAAGGCCGTGGCTTACACGCATTTAGCCGCCGTTTACGACGCACTGATGGCGGATGCCCCCTACAGCGAGTGGCTGGACTGGGCGGAAGCGGTCTGGAGCAGAACGGGACGGCCGAAGAGCGTCATCGATTTAGGCTGCGGTACGGGAAATCTAGCCATTCCGCTGGCCAAGCGGGGTTACCAGGTCACGGGTGTAGATTTGTCCGCCGAAATGCTTTCGATCGCCTACGAAAAAATGAAGCGGGAGCAGGCGCTGGTCACCTGGGTCGAACAGGACATGCGGGAGCTGGCGCTGCCGGAGTCAGATGCGGTGATTTCGTTTTGCGACTCGCTTTGCTACCTGCTCGAAGAGGGGGATGTCGAGCGGACGTTTGAGCGCGTATTTGCCCAGCTTCGGCCCGGTGGGACTTTTTTGTTCGACGTTCACAGCCCTTACAAGATCGTAGAGGTCTTTGGCGACAACACGTTTACCTTAACGGGTAACGAGATCAACTACATCTGGCAGTGCTGCTGCGAACCCGAGCGGCTTGAAGTGGAGCATCAGCTTACCTTCTTCATCCAAGAGCGCGGAGACCTGTTCCGCAGGATGGAAGAGGTCCACGTCCAGCGCACCTACCAGCCGATCCAGCTGGCCGGGTGGCTGAGGGCAGCTGGCTTTGAAGATATTGTCATCACGGGGGATTTTACCTGGTTGCCGCCGACTCCCGAGAGTGAACGCCTATTTTTTTCGGCACGCCGCCCCTTAAGTTGACAGGAAGCGACATCTCTGACTATAATGATTGGTAATGATGAGTATGATTGGCAATGACGAGGAGCAGTAGGAAATGGATTCGGCATAAAGAGAGTTGGCGGATGGTGCAAGTCAACCCAATCTTTTCTGAACTCGCCTTTGAGCTCTTCACCGGAAGGCTGCGAGGCTGCGTATGGTGAAGCGACCCTTCCACGTTACGGAAGCACAAGTGGGCGTACGGCAGAGACTCGTTCGTCAAGTAGGGTGGTACCGCGGGAAAGTAACCTCTCGTCCCTGACAGCATGCTGTTGGAGATGGGAGGTTTTTTATTTACATGTCGTTGAGGGAGGCTTTTCTATGGCAAAGCAATACGATCCAGCCTTGATTGAGCAAAAGTGGCAAAAGGTCTGGAAGGAACGACAAAGCCACAAGACAAATGAAGACAAATCAAAACCAAAATTCTACTGCCTGGAGCAGTTTCCTTATCCTTCCGGTCACCTGCACATAGGTCATATGCGGGTTTACTCGATCGGGGACATTATCGCCCGACTGAAACGGATGAACGGTTATCAAGTGCTCCATCCGATGGGCTGGGATGCCTTTGGTCTACCGGCGGAGAATGCAGCCGTCAAATTTGGCGCCGCCCCGGCGAAGTGGACGTATCAAAACATCAACCACATGAAGGAGCAGCTGCACCGTTTGGGGGTCAGCATCGATTGGTCGCGTGAAGTAACCACCTGCTCTCCCGATTACTACAAATGGACCCAGTGGCTGTTCTTGACCTTCTATGAGCGCGGACTTGCCTACCGGAAGCGGGCTTCTGTCAACTGGTGTCCGGAGTGTTCCACTGTTTTGGCCAATGAACAGGTGATTGACGGCCGCTGCTGGCGCTGCGATTCGGAAGTGACAAAACGGGACTTGGAGCAGTGGTTCCTCAAAATCACCGATTATGCCGAGCGCTTGCTGAACGATCTAGAGAACCTGCCGCGTTGGCCGGAAAAAGTTCGGACGATGCAGAAGAACTGGATCGGCAAAAGCGAAGGGGCCAATATTACCTTTACCCTGCCAGAGTTGGCTGACGAGAAGATCACCGTTTTCACCACGCGGCCTGATACACTGTACGGTGTTACTTACATGGTGATCGCACCTGAACATCCGCTCGTTCCCCGCCTGATTGCCGGGAAACCGCAGGAAAAGCAGGTTGCCGACTTTGTGGAGCAGATGAAGAAGGAAAGCGACATCTCCCGCACCTCCGCCGATGCGGAAAAGGTGGGCCATTTTACCGGCGCCTACGCCAAACATCCGCTGACAGGCGAACAGGTGCCGATCTGGGTGGCCAACTACGTGCTGATGGACTACGGTACGGGCGCGGTAATGGGCGTGCCGGCTCACGACGAGCGGGACTTTGCATTTGCCAAAAAATACCAGCTGCCGATCAAAGCAGTCATCAATCCGGACAGCGAAATGCTGGTAGAGGAAATTGGCATCGATGCCGCCTATACCGGGGAAGGCACGCTGATTCATTCCGACATCTTCGACGGCATGCCAAATCGCGAGGCGATTCAAGCGATCGCCAAATATCTGGGAGAAAAGGAAATTGGCGGTCCGACGGTTTCCTATCGGCTGCGCGACTGGCTGGTATCCCGCCAGCGCTACTGGGGTGCCCCGATTCCGATGATCTACTGTGACAGCTGCGGCGTCGTTCCTGTGCCGAAGGATCAGCTGCCGGTTATGCTGCCGGAAGACGTCGTCATTGACGGCAAGCGAAATCCGCTGACGACATCGGACGAGTTTGTCCACACGACTTGTCCAAGCTGCGGCAAGGCGGCCCGGCGGGAGACGGATACGATGGATACATTCATCGATTCTTCCTGGTACTACATGCGGTATACCGACCCGCAAAACGAGGCGCTTCCGTTCGCCAAGGAGAATGTGGACAATTGGATGCAGGTAGACGAGTACATCGGCGGAATTGAACATGCGATCCTCCACTTGTTGTACTCTCGTTTCTTCACCAAGGTGCTTCATGATGCAGGCATGATCTCTTGCGAGGAGCCGTTCCGCAGCCTGTTGACCCAGGGCATGGTGCTCAAGGACGGAACGAAGATGTCCAAGTCGAAAGGAAATGTGGTCAGTCCGGACGAGATGATTGAAAAGTACGGAGCCGATACAGTCCGCCTGTTCATTCTGTTCGCCGCGCCGCCGGAACGCGACCTGGATTGGACCGATACCGGCGTAGAGGGCAGCTACCGCTTCCTGAATCGCGTGTGGCGGCTGGTCGAATCCCATGCGGACATGATGAGAAACGGGACTGCCGCGGCCGACCCGTCTGGCGCGGATGCAAAAGAATTGTATCGGATGACCCACCACGCGATCAAAAAGGTTACCGAGGATATCGGCGAGCGGTACACATTTAACACGGCGATCAGCACGATTATGGAACTGGTCAACAAGCTGTACGCCTATCCCGAGGAAGCCGACCGCGGCACACTGGCCTTCGCTTTGGAGACGCTGATCGTGCTGATGGCGCCGATTGCACCGCATATCGCAGCGGAGATGTGGGAGTTGATCGGCAAGACCGGCTCTGTACACGAGCAAAGCTGGCCCGGCTACGAAGCCGATGCCCTTGTGCTCGATGAAGTGGAGATTGTCGTGCAAGTAAACGGCAAGGTGCGCGACAAGCTGGTCGTGCCGAGCGGCCTGTCAAAAGAAGATCTGGAATCGCTCGTGCTCGGCCACGACAAGGCCAAAGGCCTGATCGAAGGGAAGACCGTCAGAAAGGTGATTGCGGTCCCCGGCAAACTGGTCAATATCGTCGTCGGTTAAAAAGCCTGCCGTTATACTGGTAGAAAGCATAAGGAGTTGCTCCTCTTTGGGACAATTTTTCACCATTGTCCCAAAGAAAGGGGCGCTCTTTTTTTGTTTTCCCGGCCGTTCCGACGACCTCTATGCGGCATACGTGCAGCTATTGCTTTTCGGCTGCGACCGCACGCTTTGGAACCATACGGCCATACGTCATACGTGCTGCTTTCGCTCATCGGCTGCAGCCGCACGCTTTGAGGTCCGGCTGCCAGATCAGACAGATTCTTTGGCTGCTTCGTTCCTTTCTGTTGCTGCAAGCTTCAGATGTTCGCTCATCGCCTCACGATCTTCGGCAAACTTGGCGTGAGTTCGTCTGAATACCTCTTGAAACACTCCGGGAAGGTGTTCCTGCAAGGGGATCAAACCTTCACCTGTGATGCCTCCGGGAACACAGACGCGCTCTTGCAGGGAGGGTAGGGAGAACACGTCCTGACGGAGGAGATCGGCAAAGCCCATGACCATCTGCGTGGTGAGAAATGTGGCCGATTCCCGGGAAATGCCCGTTTCATCGACGGCCGCTTGAATCATCTGCTGCAGCAAATAGCTGAGGAAGGCAGGACCGCAGCTGCTAAGATCGGAGGCAATCCGCAAGAAACGCTCAGACACTTCCAGCGGCTGGCTGATCCGGGAGAACAGGGAGAGCACCAACCGCCGCTGTCCATCCGTGGCGCGCTGGCCGAACTCTATCAGTGTTAGTCCGCTGCGAGCGGCATTGGTAATGCTCGGCACAGCCCGGACGACGGCACAGGGGACGAGCTCCTCCAATTGAACCAATTGGACGGGGCTCGTAATCGTCACGAGGATCTTCTGTTCCGTCAAGGTATCTCCCAGTTCTTCCAGTGCCTGGCGATACTCCAGCGGCTTGACGCAAAGCAGCACGATGTCGCTCTCTTTCGCTACTTCAGCATTCGAGTTTGCAGCCCGAAGGCCGGGATGTCGAGCAGCCAGGTTTGTCAATTTATCGGGCGTCCGATTAAAGGCGATGATCTTGTCGGGTGTGAGTGAATGGGCGGCGATAAAAGCATCAATGAGGATGGCCCCCATACTGCCCGTACCGATAAAGCCAACCTGCATGGAAATCCTCCTATCGAATCTTCTTTTTTGCATAGTATGACAGCGGGGGAGGAAAAATGCCCCAGGCGGCAGACATGCAAGAAATGTGTGTTGAAATTGGCAGAATACTGTAATAAATTAAAATAGGCAGAGATTGGAAATCGATCTTTGCAAAATTGGGAACCAGAAGGAGGAAAATGCATGAGTCAACCTGATTGGGACAAAGTGGTCCAATCACCCGCTTTCCGGGAATTGATGCGGCAAAAAAAATCGTTCATCATCCCGGCAACCATCTTTTTTATCGTTTTCTACTTTATGCTCCCCCTGCTGACAGCCTTTACGACCTCGTTGAACGGAAGAGCAATCGGAGCGATCAACTGGGCGTATCTTTATGCTTTTGCCCAATTTGCCATGACCTGGATCATTTGCCACTTGTACGCGAGCAAGGCAACCAATTTTGACAAGATAGTCGAACAAGTGAAGAAAGAGGCGGAGGGGAAGGGAGTGAAGGCCGGATGAATGGAACCGCTTTCAGTTTGTTTGTGATCATTATCCTCATCACGCTGATTATCACCTACTGGGCTTCCAAACGGAACAAATCGACCAGTCAATTCTACGTCGCCGGCGGATCGATTACCGGCTGGCAGAACGGACTTGCCATCGCAGGGGATTACATGTCGGCAGCTTCATTTCTCGGTATTGCCGGTGCTATAGCGCTAAACGGTTTCAGCGGCTTCTTCTTTTCCATCGGTTATCTGGTAGCGTATTTGGTCGTCTTGCTGCTGGTCGCCGAACCGCTCAGAAACTTGGGAAAATACACAATGGCAGACATGATCGCGTCGCGGTTTAACGTGAAGGCGATTCGCTCTACGGCTGCTCTCAGTACGATTACGATCAGCACCTTCTACATGATCGCCCAGTTGGTTGGCGCCGGCGCGATCATCAAGCTGCTGCTTGACATTGACTACACCACTTCCGTCATCATCATCGGAATTCTTATGACCATCTATGTCGTGGCCGGCGGCATGCTTGCGACCACGTGGGTGCAGATCGTCAAGGCAGTGCTGCTGATGTTCGGGACAATTACCCTGGCGATCATGGTACTGGCCCATTTTCACTTCAACCCTGTAGAGATGTTTAATCAGGTGGAGGCCAAACTGGGCGTGGAGATGGTTGCGCCGCCGCCTCCCACGACGATTGCTGTCGGATTGGATTCGATCTCCCTCAATATGGCACTGGTATTCGGAACAGCCGGGCTGCCGCATATTCTCATCCGGTTCCTGTCGGTGCCGGATGCGGTAACTGCCCGCAAATCAGTTGTCATCGCCACTTGGCTGATCGGGGTGTTCTACCTGCTGACGCCAATTTTAGGCTACGGTGCGGCCTATTTTGTCGGCAAGGAAGTCATCATTGCGGAGAATAAAGCGGGCAATTTGGCAGCCCCGCTGCTGGGACAATACCTTGGCGGAGACTTCTTCCTGGCGTTTATTTCGGCGGTCGCATTTGCCACCATTCTGGCAGTGGTGGCAGGACTGGTTATCTCAGCCGCCAGCGCGTTCGCCCACGATTTTTACTCCAATGTGCTCCGGCATGGCCAGGCGACGGAAAAAGAACAGATGCGTGCTGCGCGGTGGGCCTCGATCGGCATATCCATCATTTCCATCCTGCTGGCGCTGGGCGCACGAAACTTCAATGTCTCCTTCCTCGTTTCCCTCGCCTTCTGCGTTGCCGCCAGCGCGAATTTGCCGGTTATTCTGTTCACAATATTCTGGAAGCGATTTAACACAAAAGGTGCAATTACAGGGATGTTGACCGGACTCATCAGCTCTGTCGGCCTGATCCTGCTCAGCAGCAATGTGATGGAAGAGGCCATATTCCCGTTAAAGAATCCAGCTCTCATCTCAATCCCCCTCGGATTCCTGGCCTGCTACCTCGGTACCGTTCTGAGCGGCGGTGCGACACCGGAGGAACAGAGAAAGCACACCGAGATCCTGGTAAAAGCCCATACCGGGATCAAGCATACCGGATAACGCCTTGGTCATGGAGCGGCAATTTTGTCTTTCAGCCGGTCAAACGTAGTGTTGCCGATTCCGCTTACTTTCTTTAGCTGTTCCGGAGAAGAGAACGGGCCATGCTGCTCGCGGTACGCGAGGATCGCCTGTGCCCGGGTCTCGCCGATTCCGGGCAGCGTCATCAGCTGCTGCAGGGTGGCCGTGTTCAAGTTTACCTTGTCGCCGCCCGAAGCAGCCTGTCCGCTCGAGGAACCTCCGCTTGCAGTACCAGCGGTTCGACCGAGGGTATCACACGGGCCGCACTGGGCGTTTTTGGCGGGAATAAAGATCACCATGCCGTCCGTGAGCGGCTGGGCAAGGTTGACGCAGTCTGCATCAGCTTCTGGCAAAAATCCTCCGGCTTTGGCAATCATTTGCTGAATCCGCTCGTTATCGGAGAAGGTGTAGACACCAGGCTGCTTGACGCTCCCTTTTACGTCAACGTACTTTACAGCCGGAGGCGCAGGCGGGCTATCTGTTTTTTTCTCCACATTCTCCACGGGCAGGGGCGTGTCTTTACTTGCTTCCGCGGCGGCGTAGGCGGGCAGCGGAAGTGAGGGGGCATCCTTGGGCCCTCCCGGATAGAACAAGAACGAGACAAGTACAAACAGCGTGATGCCGATCATGAGAATGATCCTGCGGTGCCGCTCCCACAAATCGTACAGCATTTTATAAACCCCCTCTGTCTTTTTATAAAATCTCCTTGCTGAGATCTTATAAAAAGACAGAGGGGGAGCGCAAAAATTATGCAAGGCGTAGCGGCCAAGGGATTCGAAAAGAAATGAGAACAGCCTGAGTTCTAATCGATAGGACTCAGGCTGTTTCAATTGGTCTATTCATCCTGTCTACTATTGCAGCTTTTGCCTGCAATCCTACCCGATCTGCTGATGCAGATCTGCCGATTTTTGCCGGCGGATTTCGACGGTTGGACTGACGTACGGTTCGAACTGATATTTTTGCTCGATAAAAATTTGGTGCCAGAGCATGAAGACGAGAATCGTCCAGATCTTCCGGCTGTAATCCGCATGCCCCTCGCGATGCTCATCGAGCATGTACAGGACAAACGCTTTGTTGATCAGGTAATCCACTTTCGATTCAAAGATCAGCTCTTTTGCCCATTTGTAAAACTGGTTCTTCAACCAATGCCGCGTCGGTACAGGGAAACCCAGCTTCGGACGCGTTTTGATATCGGGCGGCAGAAAATCTTTCATCGCTTCCCGCAGGACGTGCTTCGTCGTCCCGTTGGCAATCTTGTACTTGGTCGGGATCGTGGCGGCGAATTCAAAGACTTTCACGTCGATGAACGGAACGCGCAGCTCGAGGGAATTGGCCATCGTCATCTTGTCTGCCTTCATCAAGATGTTACCGCGCAGCCACGTGTGAATGTCCAGGTACTGCATTTTCGTAACGTCATCGTAAGCGGCTGCTTTTTTGTAGATCTCCTCGGTGATCATCCAGGGATTCTCATAGCTGTCCAGGTGTGAGATGTCCCGGGTGACGACCCGTTCTTTCAGTTCTTCGTCAAAGATCAGCGCGTTGCCGAAAAAGCGTTCTTCTACAGTCTTTGATCCCCTGATGAGGAAATTTCTCCCTTTTATGTTGGTTGGCAGCTTTTCCGCAATGGTGCGAAGCGAGCCTCTCATCCACTGGGGCATGCCCGCAAACATGCGCAAGGAGTGGGGCTCCCGGTAGATATTGTACCCGCCGAAGAATTCGTCTGCCCCCTCGCCGGACAGGACTACCGTGACGTGCTGACCGGCCAGTTCGGCGACGAAGTTGAGCAGGATCGCCGAAGGGTCGGCGACCGGTTCGTCTTGATGCCAGATCAGGCGGGGCAGTTCATTCAGATAACGTTCGGCAGAGATGACGACCTCGTGGTGTTCACTCCCCAGATACTCCGCCGTCCGCCTGGCAAATTCAAGTTCGCTGTAGCCAGGTATGTCGGAGCCGACGGAAAAAGTCTTGACCGGCTCAAAGCTGCGCAGCATGCCAACGATACTGCTGGAGTCCACTCCGCTCGACAAAAAGGC
This sequence comes from Brevibacillus sp. B_LB10_24, assembly GCF_046036945.1. Taxonomy (NCBI): domain Bacteria; kingdom Bacillati; phylum Bacillota; class Bacilli; order Caryophanales; family Paenibacillaceae; genus Brevibacillus; species Brevibacillus sp. B_LB10_24. The sequence continues at coordinate 34,945 of NZ_JBJQOQ010000044.1, forward strand.
TCCGCGCGGCACTTCGCTCATCCGGTGCTTGTTGACCGATTCGAGCAGCACTTCCCGCGTCCCCTCGACGAAATAGCTGAAAGGCTTGCTCTCGTCCGGAGCGAATTTTGCTTCCCAGTAGGGCACGAGGGTGATCTGGTCGTTTTGAACGACGAAAAAATGGGCCGGCGGAACGCGGTAAATTCCTTTGTACATCGTATTTGGGTCAGGCACGTATTGAAAGGTTAAGTAGTGGTAGAAAGCCGTTTCATTTACCTCGCGCTTCAAGCCGGGCAGTTCCAGCAGGCTTTTGATTTCGCTGCCGACTGCGATGGCATCGGCCGTTTCCGTGTAGTAAAGCGGCTTGATTCCAAAATGGTCGCGAGCGCCGAACAACAGGTTCCGGCGGCGGTCCCAGATCGTGAAGCCGAACATGCCGCGAAGGTGTTTGGGTGCATCAAAACCCACTTCCTCATAGAGGTGGAGAATGGTTTCAATATCTGAACCGGTTTCAAAGACGTGTCCGCAATCTTTCAACCAGGCTTGCAGTTCCTTGTAGTTGTAGATTTCTCCGTTGCCAATGATCCACATGTCCTTCGTTTCGTTGAAAAGCGGTTGGTGGCCGCCCGCGACATCGATGATGCTCAAACGGCGAAAACCGAGAGAGACATGATCTTCGGTGTAAATACCGTTGTCGTCAGGCCCCCGGTGCAGGATGACATTGGTCATCATTTCCATGACCTCCTGCTGAACGGGCACACTCCGCTTGTTAAAGAGCGATACAATTCCACACATAAGTTTATGCTTCTTCCTCTCGCAGTGGGTTGCCTTACTAACACTATAGCTAAATCTATCATGTATTAAACGGCAGTGCAATCTGCCAAACACCTAGTCCAACATGGGACATGAGGCCAGACAGCGTTTTTTATGTCCTTCCCATTTAGCGTATCATCGGGAAAAACCGAGAGCGGAGGGACAAGGGCGTGGGACGCAGTGAGAATCGATTCTTTGCCGCCGGCATGCTCTGGGCGGCAGGGGTGGCATTGGCCGCATCAATCACATACTTCTGGCTGCTGGTTGGCGTGGCCGCCGCGGCAGCGATCGGACTCTTTGCCGTTCCGGCCAAGCTGCGCAAGTGTGTCATTGCCTTCTGCGGCTTGATTGCCCTGTCGGCATCTGCCTTTGTCATATACGACTACATGCACCGTTCGACACTGGTTGCCTACGCCGAGGCTGAGGCCGATCTGCTGATCGAGGGGATCATCGATTCGCCGGTCAAGCTGGACGGGGACAGTGTCCGCTTTTTTCTGCTGGCAGACCGCTTTGGTCGATCCGCTCCTTCCGATTTGCTATCTCCCAAAGAGAGAATCGCCTTGCGAGTCAAGCTGAGCGAGGAGGAACAGGTGAAGGGTATCGCCTCATGGTCGGTCGGATCTCGTCTTGCCGGCAGGGTAAGCCTGGGTCTGCCTGATCCGGCGCGGAATCCGCACGGTTTTGACTACGCCAATTACTTGCGCTGGCAGGGTGTCCGGGTGACGGCGGCGGCGGAGTATGCCGATTTAACAGAAGGGGCTGCGGGTTGGTCGCTTTTCTCCTGGTTTGGCCGCGTCCAACAGGTGGAAGCGGCCAAATTGGATCAACTTTTCAGCAATCCGCTGACTGCAGGATATATGAAGTCGCTTTTGCTCGGCGTTCGCGACGCGGTCGACCCACAGCTTGAGGAGGTGTACTCTGGGCTGGGGTTGATTCATATTTTGGCTATATCGGGGCTGCACGTATCGCTGGTCAGCGGCGGATTTTTATGGCTGCTGGAACGGTTTGGAGTTGTCCGCGAAAAGGCTCTGCTGATCACGATTCTCTTCCTGGCCGGGTATGTGATGCTCGTCGGCGCATCTCCTTCGGCTGTCCGGGCCGGGTTGATGGGGGGAGTCGGCCTGTGGGGGAGGTACGTGAAGAGCCGGTTTGCCGTTTTGGATTTGTGGGGTCTCGCCCTTCTGCTGATGCTGCTGTACAATCCGTATCTGCTGTTTCAGATCGGCTTTCAGCTGTCATTCGCCGTGACGCTCGGCCTGATCTGCCTGGTTCCGCTGTTGGACGCCATACCGTATGCCGGTCCGCCCTGGCTGCGTTCGTCGCTTGCCGTCTCCTGTGCGGCACAGCTTGCCTCGTTTCCGTTTCTGGTGTACTGGTTTCATCAGGTTTCGCCGCTCTCCTGGCCGCTCAATATTCTGGTAGTCCCTGTCCTGTCTTTGCTTGTGCTGCCTGCGGGCTACGTGGCGCTGCTGCTGTCTCATCTGCACCCGGCCCTTGCCTTTTTGCCAGGGAAGCTGGTCGATGGACTGCTCACGCTGCTGCATCACTGGCTGATTCAGCTTGGCGGTCTGATCGTACCGTTTACCAATTGGCCTCACCCTGGCGTGGGCTGGATTCTGAGCTATGTGGCCGCTATCGCCGCCATCTGGCACTTGTGGAAGCGGGGGTACCATCGCAGGCGCGATATGCTCATGTACGCGCTGGCTATCTGCCTCCTGCTTCTGGCGGCTCGACAGCCCTTATCCGGCACTGACGAAGTGAAAATTACGTTTTTGGACGTCGGTCAGGGAGATTCCGCCGTTGTCGAAATTGGTAGAAACACAGTATACTTGATAGATGGAGGAGGAACTATTCGATTTGCAGAAAAAGAGCCCTGGCGAGCCAAACGTTCGCCGTTTGAAGTGGGCAAAGACGTCGTCGTACCGTTTCTGCGTTCCCGCGGTATAGAGAGAATCGACCGATTGGTGCTGACGCATGGCGACTTCGATCACATCGGCGGATTGGCCGCTGTCATCCCCCGCTTCGGGATTGGAGCTGCTCTGGTAAACGGGCAGCCGCCCAAGGACTTTGAGCAGGAGATACTCGACGAATTGAGGGCAAGATCCGTCTCCGTCTACAGCGGAACAGTCGGTTCCGGGTGGCGGGACAGCCCGCATGTCCGCTGGACGTGGCTTCATCCGGGCGGTTCGGGCGAAGGCAATGAGAATAATCAGTCAGTCGTTTTGCTGTTGACCGCTTATGGGAAAAACATTTTGTTTACCGGCGATCTGGAACGGGAAGGGGAGGAACACCTGATGAAAACCTTCAAACTTCCGCAGATCGATGTATTAAAGATCGGCCATCACGGCAGCAAAACGTCCAGTTCGGAAGCTTTCCTGAACGAAATACGCCCGAAGGTGGCGGTGATTTCCGTCGGTTCGCAAAACCGCTACGGCCACCCCGCACCAGCAGTAATTGAGCGCTTAAAAGACGGCGGCACCACGATTTACAGAACAGATTGGCACGGTGCGGTCACGGCCAGAATCAACCGGGATGGAATTAATTGGAGTGTACAAATCAACTGATCTTATAGTACAAATACATAACGGAAAAAATCGCCTTTGCCATCTGCAACTTTTCCGAGCAGCGCCACGTCTGAAGAGGAGGAGAAATAATGGTCGAAGCAGAGCTGATTAGAAGAGCTCAGGCGGGTGATCGGGAATCGATGATCGAATTGCTCCGCTCTATCGAAAACTCTGTTTATCGGAGTGCCTTTTATATATTGGGCAACGAGCAAGACGCACTTGATGCCTCCCAGGAAACGCTGATTCGGGTTTATCAAAAAATCCACCTATTCCAGGAAAAGGCAAAATTTTCCACGTGGGTTCAGCGTATTGTCAGCAACATTTGCATGGATAAATTTCGCTCGAAAAAAGAAACGATTTCGATTGATGAGCACGAGCTAGCGTTGCCTGTTATTAACAATGTAGAGGAAGAGTTTCTGTTGAACGATCTAACTCATGAGGTTCATCAGGCAGTCGCCAAGCTGCCGGATCACTATCGCGTTGTCATTGTCTTACGCTATTTACAGGAACTGTCTTATCAGGAGATTGCCGATACGCTTGAATTGCCGCTGAACACGGTGAAGTCCTACTTGTTCCGGGCCAGGCAGCAGCTTCAGGAACTTCTGTACGACTATCAGGAAGGAGGGGTGAAGGGATGACGGCAGATATGCTGGAACTGATCCAAAGGGATCTCGACGGCGACCTGAGTCCGGAGGAAAAGCTTGTACTGGAGAAGCATCTGCAAGCCGATCCGGAACTTCAGTTGGTCTACTCCCGGCTGCAGCGAGTCTCCGCCCAGCTGGAGCAGCTTCCCAACGTGACCCCGCCGTTTAGTATCGTCGATTCCATTCTGCCTAAGCTTGAAATCCCAGATCCTGTCCCCGTACTGGCGGCAAAGCAGGGAGAGCTGCCGAGGTTGGAGCGCCGGGCGGCTGCCGCTCAGGAACAACCCCGTACAAAAACCCGCAGATTTCCCCTGTGGGCGGCAAAAGCGGGCAGCGGAGTGGCGGCTGCTTGCCTGCTGTTCGGTTTGTTTATGCTCACCAAGGGAGGCGAACCCGCGGGGGTCGTCGACCAAACCTCCGGCTCACAGCCAAAGTCGGTAACGGTGCAGCAATCCGTTGACGATCCTGCCTCACCTGGCGACAACGCTCCTGACAAGGCAGAACCGCCGCAGAAGGAACCGGGGGATTCCGCTTCCCAGGGTACGCCTAAGCAGAATCAGCCGGCAGGCAGTGGAGAGAATTCGGCATCCTCGCAAAGCAATGCGCCGAATGCTCCGGCAAAGAGCAATCATGGCAGTCCAGGGCAGGGACAGAACAAGGGCGTTCCCGCTGTGACAGACAAAGAAAAGGAAAAAGCGGAGAAGGAAAGAGAGAAAGCAGAGAAGGAAAAGGAAAAAGAGAAGGAAAAAGAGGCGAAAGAAAAAGAAAAAGCCGAGAAAAAAGAGAACAACAATGACAACAGCGCGCTGATCGATAAAAAGTTGCATGAGATGGAAGAGTGGCAAAAGAAACAGGAAGAAAAGAAACGGGAAGAGGAAGAGAAGCAACGGGATCGAGGCAAATAACAGGCCGTTTTCCGGTCAGTCAAGATCAACGAGGGACGCATTGAAAAAAAACTACGACTGACCAATTAACATACAAAATGTATATTCT
>NZ_JBJQOQ010000045.1:0-39031 GCF_046036945.1 Brevibacillus sp. B_LB10_24
TATGAACCACAAAAAGATTCGTCGATTAATGCGTAAATATAAACTGAATAGGCTACACTGAATTGGACAGTTCTCTTAAGGTCTAGTAGATTAATCTGGAAACCACCAGTCCTTGTTCTCGGTCGATGGCTTTTATCTTTCTCGCTCCATAAACGCGCTGATTTTCTTCAAAAATACGGATGATCGCATGCTCCAACGGCGAATTGGACGCTTGATGAAGAAAAACGGCCTTGTATCGGTCTACACGGTTGCCCAGTATACACCGCATGTGTCTTCCTGTAACGATTCACCCATCCGGAACGAATTGAACCGAGAATTTGCAAAAGAAGAACCGTTCGAAGCTGTTGTGAGTGACTTGACTTACGTTCGGGTCGCAAACAAATGGCACTATATCTGCTTGCTTGTGGACTTGTTTAACCGAGAAATCATTGGTCATAGCTGTGGAAAACACAAAGATGCCGCCCTGGTCTACCAGGCTTTTGCAAGCGTGAAAGGAGACTTGCGTCAAATTCAACTTTTCCACACGGATCGTGGTAGTGAGTTTAAAAATCAAACGATTGATGAAGTCATTGACACGTTCGAAATCAAACGTTCGTTAAGTATGAAAGGCTGTCCCTATGACAATGCGGTGGCAGAAGCCACCTTTAAGCTGATCAAGGCAGAGTTTGTAAAGAATCGGCAGTTTGAATCCCTCACCCATTTAAAGCTAGAGCTAGGAAAATTGTGAAATGGTTTAACGAAACAAGAATTCACTCCACATTAGGCTATCTCAGCCCAGCTGCTTACAAAAGGCAGGCACTTAAGAAATCTGTCTAGTTTGGTGTTGACAATCCAATACTCTTTTTTCTATAAAGCAAAAATTACCCATTTTGATGTACCATACATAAACTATTGAAGGAATTTGTTACATTATGTAGAAAAAGTTGCATTGAATTAGGGACTATAATCATAGAGGGAGGTTGTTTATTTGAAACTATACTACTACCTTTTTAATGTGAATGTACGGAATTTTAACCAGTTAATTTTGCCCAATAAAGTTAACGAAGAGAATAACTATTTTGAATTACAACCAAGAAATGCCCAATGGAATTTTGAATTTAAAGTTTTATACAAAAGAATAAAACTAAGGAACCTAAATGGATTGCATTTCTTGAAGGGGATTTGAAATTAACTACTGTTGATAGTATGGGGGGGTGAACCCAATATTTTGAATAACATTTCGCGACCAAGCTGGAAAAATGGAGGAAAAGGGTACAATTCGTCGAATTTTCACATGATAAATATGATTTAAGATAAATAAGGAAGAGGATAAATATGGAAGAAAAAAGAAAAAAATGGCCGATTGCAATTGATCTTTTTTCAGGCTGTGGGGGAGTAACCGAGGGGCTAAAGCAAGCTCGCTTTAAGGTTGTCGCGGCAGTGGATATAGATCCTGTTTGTTGTAAAACTTACAAATTAAATCATAAAAAAGTAAAACTATTTAAAAAGGATATTAGGAAAGTTGAACCAAAAGACCTTCTTAAACTAATACCAGATGGTCAGGAGTTAGATCTGCTAACTGTGTGTGCCCCTTGCCAGCCTTTTAGTTCTCAAAATAGGCACAAGGGAGATGATGAAAGAACTCCTCTTATTTTAGAGTCTATTAAGTTCATAAAAGTACTGAAACCAAGAGTAGTTTTCTTCGAGAATGTTCCAGGATTAGCTGAAAGTTATGTATTTACTGATCTTCAAACAGCTTTGCATGAAGATGGCTATACAACGATAGACCCTGTTGTGATTGACGCTGCCGATTATGGCGTCCCACAACGCAGACCTAGATTTATCTATTTAGCAAGTAGGACTAAAGAATCCATTTCTGTTCCTAGAGCAGTAACTCCTGGAGTAAAACGTATAACGGTAAGGCAAGCAATTGGAGATCTGATGAAACTTAACTCCGGAGAAAGAGACCCAAACGATAGACTCCATACAGCTCGTAAACACAAAGAAATAGCACTTCGAAGACTAAAGTATATCCCTAAGGACGGGGGAAGTAGAAGTTCACTTCCGGATTATCTTCAACTTGAATGTCACAAAAAACATAATGGTCATAAGGATGTATATGGTCGAATGGCTTGGGATACAGTGGCTCCAACACTAACAACAGGTTGTACTAATATCACCAGAGGGAGATTTGCTCATCCAAATGAGGACAGAGGCATTACTGTTCGTGAAGCTGCGCGGCTACAAACATTCCCGGATGAATATGAGTTTTACGGAAATCTTGAACAAGTGGCAACCCAAGTTGGAAATGCTGTTCCAGTCAATATGATGAAAAATATCGCTTGCCATATTAGAAGTCATTTAAGGGGTTGATTAAGGTGCAATGGGTTTATACGCCTAGTCAGAATGAAGCAATTGAGTACCGGGGGGGACATTTATTAATTATTGCCTGTGCTGGTTCTGGCAAAACTGAAGTTATCTCAAAACGAATATCCCAACTTGTCTCTGAAGGAGTAAAAAAAGAGGAAATTGTTGCGTTTACATTTACTGAAAAGGCAGCTGAAGAACTCAAGGCTAGAATCCGTAAGCATTTGGAAATACTAGTTCCAAGTGATCCCGAACTCGGGCCGATGTATGTTGGAACTATTCATAGTTTTTGTCTACAACTTCTTAAAGAAATAGAACCTAATTATCGGAACTACGAGGTAATAGATGAAATTCGTCAAGCAGCGTTTATTGCTTCGAATTTTCGTGATATAGGGTTAGATCAAATACAAGGTGAAAATGGTTACTTCACTACAATTAATCGCTTTATAAACACTTTAAAAGTCCTCCATGTTGAGGGAATTTCTGTACGAAATATTAGAAACCCATTACTGGCAAATTGTGTAAGGAAGTATCGAGAACTACTAACGACAAGACCACGACTATTCCTTGACTTTAATATGATCATTGACGAACTTTTGTTGCTTTTACGGAACGATCATACAAAACGAGAACTTGTTCGTTCTCGCTTTAAACATATTGTTGTTGACGAATACCAAGATGTTGATCCACGTCAAGAAGAGTTAATCCAAAATATTGTAGGATCGAGCACTTCTTTATGTGTTGTTGGTGATGATGATCAAGCTATCTATGGCTGGAGAGGAGCTTCAGTTGATAATATCCTGACTTTTGAGCAGCGTTATAAAAATGTTAAAAGAGTAAATTTGACAGAAAATTTCCGTTCAACCCATGCTATCGTTGAAATAGCGGATACTGCTATCAGAAGACTTCCTGCAAATAGAAGATTAAACAAAAGTATGATTGCTCAAGAATGGGTTGAAGAGTCAAAATCCTTTCGTGAAAAAATGGCAGAAAAGGGGGATATCCAAAGAAGGAGTTTTTCTAACGAAAATGAGGAAGCGAAATACATAGCGGATCAAATAGAATATTTACGTGGTGTTTGCACAAATAGAGATGGTGCAAAGGGATTAAACTGGGGCGATATGGCTGTATTGCTCAGAAGTGTAAAATCGACAGCAAGGCCAATTATTGAAGAACTTCGGAGTAGAGGAATACCTTGCGTTGTCCGTGGTATTGGTGGACTTTTTGATAGTGATGAAGTCAGACTTATTCAGGCAGCATTTTGTCAGCTATCAAATAAAGAATTCCCTCACTTGAATGAACAAGGGGAAAGGGTATATTACGATGATGCTAGGACAAGGCAATTCATTCGCCAAACGATTATTTCCCTAAGGGGCAGTAGTGAAATGCCTCATGCAGATGAAACTGCCTTCCTAGAATGGATCGCCGCAAAAAGAAGGGAATTAGAGATCGCTTCATTACCAAAAGGAATTCGACCACGGACCGTCAGCCGAAGAGTATTTCCTCAAGATCTTTTTCATGAAATGTTAGAGGTACTTGGTGCAAATCGGGGACCAGAAGCATGGCCAGATAGAATTATGTATAATTTGGGGCAATTTAGTAAATTAATTACTCAATATGAATCGATACATCAATGGATAACACCGTATGATCTGTTTTGGTTTAATGTTTTTCTGGAGAATTGGGCATCAGAAAAAATCGATGAAGGAGGTCTTGATGATCCAAGTGTAATAAATGCTGTGCAAATACTAACAATTCACGCCGCTAAAGGGTTGGAATGGCCTGTAGTGTTCTTGCCGGAGATTTCAAGTAGAATTTTTCCAAGTAGTCAGCGAAATAGAGTAATAGAAGTATTTCTGCAACAAAGTGAATGTAACCTAGATAATTACAAAAGTGGTGATGAAGGTGAAAGACGATTATGGTATGTTGCTCTTACTAGAAGTAAGAAATTCCTTCATATAACCTCTGTTAATAGACCCAGAAAAAAACCAACAGAATATTATAATGAAATTAAACATGATTATGTTCGAGATGATGGTATAGACCCTACTACTAGATTCAGATCTGACCCATCAACAATTGGCTCTAAGGTGGAATTGTTCCCTACAAACTATTCTGATCTAAATTATTATTGGCAATGTCCACAAGATTATAGACTGAGACGACTAATGGGTTTTGGACCAACTATTGGACAGGAATTTGGCTATGGACAACAGATTCATAATCTACTTACGGCAATCCATGAGCATGCACAAAATAGTAATGTTACAAAAGAATGGTTAGATCAATTAGTTGATCAGCAGTTTAATTTACGCTATACGACTGGTAATCCATATGATTTGATGAAAGAAGCCGCTAAAAGAACATTGGGCAAGTACATTGAGAGGTTTGATAACATTAATAAACTCGTATATCACCCGGAAAAGCCTTTTGAGTTCGTCTTAGAAGATGCATTAATAAGCGGTACTATTGATTTGCTTGAAGAAATTAATGGGGCCACAGGCGAAAGAACCCCTGTAAGTGTTGTTGAGTTTAAAACTGGAAGCATTGATGCTGATAATTTTGAAGAAAGATTAGATAATGTTGAAAAACAGATGCGACTTTATGCACTCGCAACAAGAGATGCCCTCAGAATGGATCCGGTTAATGCGAAGGTTCATTTTCTATCTCCCGAAGAAGTACAAAACAGGGCAATAAACATCTCTGAGGATATGCAGCAAATTGTAAGAGATAATGTTAGGGATGCTGTTACTGGAATAAAAAATGGGCAATTTGAACGTAAACCTTCTGATGTATCTCGTTGTAGTCGATGCGATTTTAAGTTATTATGCCCAGGATCGAAATAACATTCGTGTTAATAAAACTGCCAATTGCGCTGTTTTAGCGAAATTTGGTAGTTTTATTTTTTGTCAACATCTATTTTAACGTTAAAAAGTATAAAGAAAGTATTTGCGATTTGTGAGAGGTATTATTTTAAATTAAGAACCAAAATTGCGTGCACGGTGTTTAAACACCGTTAAACCATTCCGCTGAACCGCAACAAAAAAAATTAGTAATCGAAGAAAACAGAAAAAAATAGCCAAGGACCCTTGATAATTGGGTTTTAGTCAATTAAGGAAAGCGCCGTATTTGATCTTGACAGGGGGGCGTTGATTCGAACCTAGTCCGGATGCCAATTAATTATCAGCATACCTGAATATTGTTTTAAAAGATGAATTACGCCAAGAAGGGTATCATTATATCTGAAAGTTTGCTTGCAGGAGCCATCATGATGTACCGCTTCGTAGCAATCATTGAAGTTTCGTATCAAATGGTATAAAGGATGAATCTATTGAACGTGTTAAGAGAATTTTCTAGGAGAATCATAAGCATTAAAACTAATATTTATCCTAGCACAGCAACATTGTACCGTGGATACAAAACATTATAAGGCAAATTAATGTCAATTTATGTACCCACTAGGTATTGGTTTTTATTGCGAATGTATGTAGCCATGCAAAGGAAAGAAATCATACCTAACTTCCTTTTGTATATTGCAAGGTGATTGGATATTAATACCATTTCCCTGGATAAATCTGTACATAGAAGATTGTACAAGAAATAAGGAAAGACAATCGCTGTAAAGAGATCCCATCCAACTCGTCCTAATCCCCCAACCCCCAAGCCTAGTAAAAACCATTATTTCCCCCCACACCCCACTCAAGTAAGACGATACCTCATCGCATACTCTACCAACTCACTCTTCTTCCTCAAATTCAGCTTATTCAAAATCCTCGTTTTATGCGTATCAACCGTTTTAATACTAACATGCAATTCCCTGGCAGTTTCCGACAAGGAAAAGCCTCTCACGAGAAACTGCAACACCTCGCGCTCACGAGGGCTTAGAACCACATACGGATTCATATGATCCCCTGACGTTTGCATTTTCTTAAACACAGTTGATATTTCCTGCGGGCGGAGATAGAGGTGCCCATCCATCACGGCATCAATCGCCGTATACAATTCCTCATCTACTGCCGCTTTTGGGACGTAGCCGGAAGCTCCGGCTTGGATCACCTTCGTCAGATAGTCCTCGTCTTCATGCATAGTGAGCACGATGACTTTCGCTTGCTCGTTGCGCTGGCGGATCTCGGTAAGAACCTGAATGCCATCCAGGCCCGGCAAGGATATATCCAATATGAGAAGATCAGGCTTTGCCGTCTCGTAAATCCGGAGCGCCTCGATTCCATTGGCGGCTTCGGCTATAACTTTATAGGCCGGTCTCTTTTGCAGCAACAGTTTTAACCCTGATCGGAACAAAGCGTGGTCATCTACCAGCATCATATTGATAGTCTTTTCCATCATGACCCCTCCTTCTGTTTGAATGGGAAAGACACGACGACATCGGTCCCGCCGCTGCGGTTTGCTTGCATAAAAAACGAGCCACCCAGCAGCTCCGCCCTTTCCTTCATCCCGTAGATTCCGATCCGGTTTTGCTGACGGGCTTTTTCGAAATCGGCCTCTTGGATACCGTGGCCGTTGTCATGAATGGTCAACTCGATCGAATACTCGTCGATCTCCAACTGGATCGAGATGCCGGTGGCGGCGGTATGTTTCGCTGCATTAACGAGACTTTCTTGCACGATCCGATAGAGGGCCAGCGCAATGTGGCTGTCGATGGCGGAAGTCTCTTTGCCGGAAACGTGCAGGGTGACGGTCACAGCGAATTTTTCCTCGAATTTCTTGACGTACTTTCGGATTGCCGGAATCAACCCGATGTCATCGAGGATGGGTGGCCTTAATTCCACCGCCAAATCTCTGATTTCCCGCAAAATGTTGGCGGCAATGTCCCGGCTTGTCTGAAGCAGCTTCTGCTGCTCGAGATCTTTCGCTTCGCTGGCCAAAACGCTCATCGTGACCATGAGAGAAGCGAGCGCTTGGCTGGTTTCGTCATGCAGTTCGCGGGAAATTCTCTTTCTTTCGTCTTCTTGTGCCGATAAAAGTTTCAGGATTAGCTTGTCGCGGAGGTGATCCTTTTCTTGAAGCTCCTGCAATAGTTTCTCTACCGCCATGCGGGAGGTGATCAGCTTGTCCGCCATTTCGTTGAAAGCGCGGGCGAGCGTACCGACTTCATCGTTACCCTCTGCCTTTGCCCGCAGGGAGATATCGCCGGCGGAAATACCTGAGGCGATAGCGGCCAGATCATTGATCGGCCGGGTAATGATGCGGGTCACATAATAGGCGATGCCGGCAGCTCCCACGCAGACCAGAAGGGTAGCGGCCATCAATTCTGCAATTTTCGTGAAAATATAGGTTCTCTCCTGCTTTTCAGCCATGCCAACGCGAACATAGCCCAGGTCGCCATCCTGGATCGGCATGAGTATATCATGGATATTGCCTTCGTCAGAAGTGAGTGTAACGTAATTTTGAAGATTGTTGTTATTCGGCTGATGGGCAGCCAGTATCCCTTTCGGCAGGGAATCGGGGAACGTGTGCCCGACAAGAGCATGATTGCCGTTGAATACGAGAATGTAACGAACGTCTTCATTTGCCTGCTGCGCCCGGGTGATAAGAAGATGAATCGCATAAGAGTCGTCAACCAATATAGAGTCCGCGCTCGATACGGCTATATTATCGGCAATATTTGCACCGCGCTTTACGAGTTCCTCGGTCATCATCTTCGTCAGCGATTCCCAAATGATGCAGCCCAACACTGCGGCGAGAAAAAGCAGCGCGACGAGGATCGCTCCGAATATCTTCTGGTTGATTTGCAGCCTATTCATCCATTTCATAGGTAACCTCATACAATTGCGGTTCAATTGGCACGAAGCGGTCGATGAACAAGCCCTCAAGCGCGGGCTTCATGGCCGCTTGTTCATGCATGGTCAGGAAACTTTCCTCAATTATTTTTTTCTCGTCCTCCGGCAATTTGCTGCTGATCACAACCGGGCCGGTGCCAATTGGTTTCGAATTTGCGATTATTTTGAGTTCCTTGTTCAGTTCGGGGTTTTCACGTTTGGCCCGTTCAAAGGCCAAGCTGTCGACGGCAGCGGCGTCCACCACCCGATTGATCACGGCGCTTAGGGATCTTTCGTGATTGTACGTGAAGAAATAACGGCCAAAAAAATGCTCCGGGGTTTCGCTGATTTCTTCCAATTTATCCTTCGTAAATATGTATCCGGAAAAACTGGCGGGATCTGAGAACGCGACGGTTTTTCCTCTTAAATCGGCCAGATCGGCGATTTTATCTTGGCGATTCACGACGATATAGCCGTAATAATATGGAACACCCATACGCTGTTGCATAGCGATCGCTTCCAGACCCTGCACATTTTTGTACGTGATGTACGCGCCCGTCGAAAGGAGGGCGATGTCAGCGCCTCCGTTGATCAGCAGCGTGCTGATCTCGTTATAGCTCTTGCGCTGAATCAGGATCGCGGGGCGATCGAGCTTTTCCCCGATGTAGTTCGCGATTTTCTTGTAGTACATCGTCGTATCTGTCGGCGACAACACGCTGGAAATGGCCACTCGCAAAGGAGCAGGCTTGCTCTCTTGGGAAGTGGCCGGCATCGTTTCGGATTCGGAGAAGACGATTTGATAGGTGGTGCGGCCATCCTGGCATCCCCCGGCAAGCAGCGCAACCAGAAGAATCAGGTACATCTTCCATGCATGTTTCATACTCTCCTCCATTTTTGCAACTGAGGGATTGATGCAACAATTCAATACAGACAAGTATAGCATGAAACCGGCGCATCTTGTCAGGTCGTGCAGGTCCTCTCGCCTTCAGATGGAAATAGCGATGCGAGCTTACAGCGATCGGCCATTCGCGGTATTTGTCAGATAAAATCTGACATTCCCAGGCGATCATCCTACAAAAAATCAGATGTTTTCCGATAATGTGCGATGCGGACGTGTAGGAAAATAGAGCAGTGGAGGGGGATGGCGATCGGAAGCGGGCGGTTTTGAAAGTGCTTCCACGAAACCGGGGCGGCCCGGTCAGCAAAAAAATACAGAAAGGCGAGGTGGATCGTATGATTTCCTTTTTACAGCCAAAAGCTGCGGCTGCACGCGTAGCGCCGGAACAGGTTCAGAAAACGTACAAGCTATTCCGCATGCAGTCCTTGTTGGGTGTATTCTTCGGTTACATGGCTTATTATATTGTGCGCAACAACTTTGCCCTCTCGACTCCCCATCTGAAGAACGAACTTCATCTGAGCGCCACGGAGGTCGGGCTGTTGAGCAGCTGCATGCTGATCGCTTACGGAATCAGCAAGGGCCTGGCGAGCAGTCTGTCGGACAAGGCGAGCCCGAAGAGGTTTATGGCCCTTGGCTTGCTGCTGTGCGCACTGGTCAATGTCATGATGGGCTTCAGCACGGCATTCTGGATGTTTGCAGTGCTAGTCGTGCTCAACGGACTGTTTCAGGGGATGGGGGTTGGCCCTTGTTTCATTACGATTGCACACTGGTTTCCCCGCAAGGAAAGAGGGATAGTGGGTGCCGTCTGGAACATATCGCACAATTTGGGCGGAGGCATCGTCGCTCCAATCGTAGGCGTCGGTTTTGCGTTGGCGGGCTCCGATCACTGGCAAGCGGCGAGTTACCAGGTTCCGGCTGCCATAGCCATTGTCTTCGCATTGGTAATACTGGCCCTGGTCAAAGGCTCCCCGACGAATGAAGGCTTGCCGCCGGTAAGCGAAATCGTCAAGGACGCGTCCGAAGAGAAATCGCAACAACGGCAGGATTCCCAACCGCCGGAAGATATGAGTGTCTGGAACATTTTCAAAAATTACGTGCTCTTCAATAAAAACGCCTGGTTTGTTTCGTTTGTCGATGTTTTCGTCTACATGGTGCGATTCGGTATGATCAGCTGGCTGCCCATTTACCTGCTGAATGTAAAACAGTTCACAAAAGAGGAGATGAGCGTCGCCTTTTTGATCTTTGAATGGGCAGCCATTCCTACGACCCTTTTGGCTGGTTATCTGTCAGACAAGCTGTTCAAAGGATACCGCATGCCGCCGGCAATCATCTCAATGATACTCATTTTCTTCTGTATCATCGGCTACTGGCAAAGCACCTCCTTGTTCTGGACCGTGATCTTCGCGGCAATCGTCGGCTGCCTGATTTACATTCCGCAGTTTTTGGCCTCGGTGCAAACGATGGAAGTGGTTCCGGCGTTCGCCGTTGGTTCTGCGGTTGGGTTGCGCGGTTTCTTGAGTTACATTCTGGGTGCTTCTTTGGGTACGACCCTCTTTGGCGTCGCGGTTGATATGGTCGGATGGAACGGCGGATTCTACGTATTGCTGGTTGCAGCGATATGCTGCGTCGTCTTTTGTATCTTGACCCATCTCGGAGCGAAAGATCTGGAACGCCAAAGAAAACTGGCCGTACAAAGCTGAAAAAATGGCCGTTCTCCTCGATGAAGGGGAGTCAATCTGCAAGCTGTCGCCACTGTGTTCGGCGACAGCTTTTTTGTATGGTGAACGGGATGTACCCCCTCACCCAAACTTCCCCCGCACCTCCTCCATAAAACTTTCAACCGCCGGAGCCAAATACCGATTCTTCATAAACGTCAAATAGATCGTCCTCTCCAACGCCGGCGAATCGATCGTCTTCCGAACAACAGACACATCCGTAGACTCAGATACATAATTTTCAGGAATAATGGTAATTCCCAGGTTTTCCCGTACCAATGTCAAAGCCGTTTCAAACCGTTCAATTTCAAACTTGATATTCGGAGTCACCTGTTCAAGGGCAAAGGCGGTCAGAATATCCTCCCTCGTCTGAAACCCTTCCGTACTAATGATAAAAGGCTCTCTCTCCAGCTCTTTTATGTGAATGAATTCCTTCCGGGCCAGCGGGTGATCCCTGTGCAGCACCAGAACCAATTTTTCATTATATAAGGGAACAGACTCGATATCCTCCTCGTCTATATACTGGTTCGTAATCAGCAAATGTGTTTGATACTTCCGCAATGATTCCTTCACGGCATTTCCGCTCAGGACCTCGATCAGCTTGATGTTCATGGATGGATAAAGCCCTTGATACTCGCGGATCACTTTGGGGATCCAATGCTTCACCGACTCGATGATGCCGATAATGAGTTCTCCGCTGCCGGTCAGCTTTACTTCTTCCATCTCTTTTTTCAACATGTTCATTTGGGAAAGGAGCGAAGCCGCTTTTTGATAAAAAATGTTGCCGGCGTCGGTCAGTTCCATCTTTCTCGTATTTCTTTCCAGCAGCGGCGAGCCGACCTCTTGCTCCAAATTTTTGATCGCGTTGCTTAAAGAAGGCTGTGATATATGCAGCTTTTGCGCGGCTTTAGAGTAGCTCAGCTGATCGGCGACCGTTACAAAATAATGCAATTGTTTGATGTCCACAGGTTTCTCCCCACCCTTATTTATAGCTTTAAACTATAAATTTAATTAAATTATATATTAGAAATAATAAGTTTGTCGTTATATAATCAATAAATAAAAAGACTTTTTAAGGTTTAGAAAGGATGAAAACGTTGCCAAGGATTGTTTCAGCTGATGTATGGACCGGCCGGACTGATCATGCGGAGAGAAGGAGCAGCTTTCGCTGCCATCAGGTTGTAGAATTGGTGGACTTGGATGATTTGCAGGCCTCCAGGGATAACACATGTGCCATTATCGGGTTTGAATGCGATGAAGGAGTGAGGCGCAATCAAGGGCGGGTAGGTGCAGCCCAAGCTCCGAACGCGATGAGGCAGGCGCTTGCAAGCCTTCCTTGGAAACAGGGGGAAGGCAATCGGATCGTTGATGTGGGGAATGTTCGCTGTCAAGGCGAACAGCTCGAAGAAGCCCAGGAGGAATTGGGGCTGGCTGTCTCCGGTCTCCTGGCAAAATCGGCAACTCCGATTATTTTGGGCGGAGGACATGAAACGCTGTATGGACATTATTTGGGTGTCCGAAAACATATCGGAAAAGACGCTTCACTTGGAATCATCAATATTGACGCTCATTTTGATTTACGTTCCTATGAAATTCAGCCTTCATCCGGGACGATGTTCAGACAGATCCTAGAAAACGATAAAAACAGCCGTTATTTTGTCGTGGGAATCCAGCGCTTCGGAAATACGCAGGAACTCTTTGATAAGGCGGACGAACTTGGTGCCCGGTATATGTACGAAGAAGATATGGCTGGCGAACGGATGGATGACATCACCTCTGCGTTACACGAATTCATCGAAAATCATGATCATGTCATGCTCACCCTGTGCACGGATGTTTTAAACGCGGCGTTTGCGCCGGGGGTCAGTGCGCCATCTCCTTTTGGATTGACGCCGATGGTGGTTCGAACCTTGATCCGAACCGTTGCCGCTCATAAAAAAACGCTCTCTTTTGATATTTGTGAAGTGAATCCGGTCTTGGATGAAAACGGAAGAACAGTGAAATTAGGTGCCTATCTGACGAATGAAGCCATCATGGGATTTTTAGGGGGATACAACTAAGACTCGTATGGGTACCTATCGGGTAAAAAAAGCAGGTTCCAGCTAATATTTTGTATTGCGGCACCACGTTACTGGAGTGGTGGGAGCGATTTCTGTCCCGATCGACGAAATCGATGCCTATATCCAACTGCTCCCCCGGGACATCGAATTCGCTGCTTATTGCAGAGGACCTTTTTGCGTCTATTCAGCAGAGGTTGTGAAAAAATTGCAGGCGAAGGATTTTCCGCCTATCGGATTAAAGAGGGGTACAGGAGTGGATCAAGTGTATAAGAAAGCGCAAACGCTTGAGGAGTTACTGGCAGAAGAGTTGATTTGGGAGAGGCAAGAGGGAGAAATCGACCTTTTTGACTGGTGGGATAAAGGAATCCGGCTGTACAAGCAATTATTACGGCTGGATCCGGGGAATGAGCGATTCAGGGTGCAGCTGGCCAATCTTCTGCTGAAGGCCGGCGGGGATCTCAAGATGAGGCAGCATCATTTCAGTCAGGCGCAGCGGCTGTTTCGCGAGCTCATCAAGCTGGAGCCGTTACATGCCCTGGCAAACTATCGTATGGGCTTTCTCGCCTATTACGATCAGAAGTGGAGTATGGCTGTTCACTATTTTGAGAGGGCTTTGCGGGGAAATCCGGCGAAGCTGTCACAACAGATCAACCGGGAGCAAAGGATGAAAGCCCTCTGCTATCTGGCAAAAGCGTATCAAAACATGAGCCTGGAAACATTCGAACAGGCCAATCAAATGTGGAGCGATGAGAGAGACCCGATCGTCGCGGATGCTGTCGAGCCATTTATTGATGAAACGAGAAACGCGCTCTTTTCCTATGGAGATCAGAAGCCATATGTATTCGTGACGCGAAGCGATAGGCGCTGTCTCGATGAGCAGGAAGCCCTTGATTTTCAGGCGAAGGAACTTGCATGTGATGAGATTCGGCTCGATTTGTTGGGGGAAAAGTACTTCCTTATCTTTCGGCGTGACGTGCAGATAGAGCTTTCGGAGCAGTTGGCAAGACTGCTTCAGCTTTTAATGGAACAGATGCAGCCTGTTTCCCGGCAAACGATCAAAGACCGCCTGTTTCCTGATTCCAGAAGCGATTCAGTTGTCCGCCGCACCGTGCAAAGACTGCGTGAGGCACTGAGACATTCACTTTTACCCGATGATCTGATTCAAACTACCGACTTCGGCTACCGATGGAATTGGCCGGGAGAGTTTCAAATCTTTTATCGCAAGGATGATATATTCCTGGCAGATATGATCGATGTATAAGAAGCCATGGGCGAAAAGTGTAAAGTGACCCGTAAGCGGAGTACTTTTCTCAGAGTCTCCATCTTACGGGTCACTGGCATTCCGGCTTTTGTCCAACCTCGAGACTTCCCCCTTCTTTCATTCGAGTTTTCATACAGCGTACCGTAACTTCCAACACAAACCAGCTGCATCCCAACAGCTAGTTGCTTGATAATATTTATATCTTTCTCTATATTGATAGAGTCATACACATCTATGCAAGGAAAGGGAGTTTTCCGATGACGCTAAACTTCGCACAAACGGCATTTTCCCAGTTGCTTCTTTCAGGAACATTGGTGCATGAAGGGAGCTTTGAAGAGATTCAAAAAAGCTATGGCATTCAGTTTCACCCGCAAATCGTGATGATCGTGTCTATTGACAGATATACGGATTTGATTATCGGGAAACCGTTTCTTTGGCGAATGGAGATAGGAAAACACGTAGTAGAAGGCGTTTCAGAAGCGATCTCTGTCCCTTTCGCCTGGATTTGGGTAGCGGAAGGTGTGCTGGCGGTTCTGTTGGAAGTGGAATTGGAGCAAAAACAGCGGGACGACTATTGGAGAAAGGTCGAAGAGATTGCCCGTAAGATACAAAATTGTGCAGCCCGCAGAGGCGCTTCTGTGTCGATCGGGATCGGAAGCTATCAGGATAATCCCTACTTGCTTCATTGCTCATACGAAGAAGCGATGGAGTCTATGAACGATCGTTTTTTTCAGGGAAATCAACTGATTTTCCGTTACGAAAAAAAGGCGCACAACAAGCAATGGCAAGACGCTTTGTCGGCGCAGGAGAGGACAGAGCTGCTGGCTCGCGTGCGGATTGGCGATGATGATGGTGTTTGCGACCTGCTGAAAGCTTACCTTGAAAAAATGGCGGAGGCCTATCAAAAGGATGTAGACATATTTAAGTCAGAGGTTGTGGATCTGGTCATGACGATAACGCGCATTGTGCTGGAATCAGGCAGGGATGCCTCAACCATTTTGTCGGAAAATACACGGTTCATTCAGGACCTTTATAAAACGATACGCTATGACAAATTTGTTCTCAAAGTGTGCGAACATTGCAAAAGGTTAACGCAACTGGTGCAGGGGCTGCATGTATCCAAGGTATCACCGGTGATTCAGAAGGCGGTTCGTTATCTATTGGACAACCATCAAAGAAGAATATCTTTGGGAGAAGTAGCACAATATTGTTGTCTGAGCGTCTATCATTTCAGCCATCTGTTCAAACGGGAAATCGGGGAGAGCTTTATCGATTATCTGAATCGCATCAGGGTGAAAAAATCGTTATTTTACTTGGAAAATCCCGATTTCAGCGTACAGCAGACAGCACTGTTTGTGGGCTTTGATGACCCCAATTATTTTAGCAGGACCTTTAAAAAATATATGAACGTTACACCGTCAAAGTATAGGACAGCAAAATTATGCTAGTACTCCACAATTTTTGCTAGATGTTTTGTAAGCGTTATCGAGTAAGATAATAACCAATGATTTGATTGTTTTAAAAAGAAGCAAAAATTATAGGGGGTATTTTAGTGAAAAAGAAAATAACAGCTCTCACCAGTGTTCTCGCTCTTTCTCTGTTGTTTGCCGGCTGCGGAAACCAGGCGGCTTCCAACGGAGGAAATGGCGGCAACGCGGGGGCAGACACAATAAAAATCGGCTGGTTCGGGCCGTTGACCGGACCGACTGCGACCGATGGCACGCACAGCAGGGATGCGGCATTGCTTGCTGTGGAGCAGGTGAACGCTGAAGGCGGAGTGAATGGCAAACAGGTGGTATTGGTTGCAGAAGACGATCAGGGGAAACCGGAAGAAGCCCTAAAGGCGGTGCAAAAACTGATCAATAGTGACAAAGTCGTCGCGCTTGTAGACGGAGCCTACAGCGGTCCGTCCAAAACAGTTGCTCCCAAGGCGCAAGAAGCAAAAGTTCCGATGGTAGCCGCTTACGCTGTGCATCCCGAGATTACGACGGGCGGCGATTACGTAAATCGTGTGATTTACACCGGTCCCATACAGGGAAAAGCGATGGCCGATTATACCATAAACGAACTTCAAAAGAAAAAAATAGGGGTTCTCTACGTCGATATTGATTACGGACAATCGATTTATGGGGCATTTAAAGAACATGTGGAAAAATTGGGCGGGCAGATTGTGATTGATCGTCCGTTCAAGATGGGGGACAAGGATTTCAGCTCTTTGCTGACAGCGGTTAAACAAGCCAACCCTGAGGCATTGTATATCGTTGGCTACTACAACGAGGCTTCCGCTATCGTCAAACAGGCGAGGGAAAACGGCATTGACGCACAGCTGCTCGGAGTGGACGGATTTGACTCCCCGAAATATCTGGAGCTGGGGAAAGCCAATACAGAAGGTTCGATCTTCACAACCTCTTTCTACACGAGCGACAGCAGAGAAGTGGTGCAAAACTTCGTAAAAGCATGGAAAGAGAAATATCAAGGCGAACCGGACATGCTCTCCTCACAAAGCTTTGATGCCACAAAAGTGATTCTGGAAGGGTTGAAAAAATCCGGTCCAGACAGGGAGGCACTGGCAAAGGCAATCAATGAGACAAAAGATTTGGAAGGCACCTCCGGAAAAATTTCATTTGGCCCTGACCATGAAGTGATTAAGCCGGTGATCTTTATGACCGTAAAAGATGGAAAATTCCAGTTTGTGACTTCAAAAGTGTATAACTAACTTTACTTCACAGAACGTTCTACCAAGGGGGGACCAAGAACGGCCCTCCTTTCGTTTTCCCATTTTTGTGAAAGGGGTGAAATCAGTATGCTTGGCCAACAAATTGTAAACGGCATTGCATTGGGATTTACCTATATATTAATCGCTGTCGGGTTAACCATGGTGTATGGTGTACTTAAACTGCTGCACTTTGCCCATGGAGTGATTTACACGGTCGGGGCATTTGCAGCAATGGTGGGAATCTTGTATTTCAATATGAATTTTATGGTTGCGCTGCTTTTCGCCATGCTCGTATCAGCTCTAGCCGGAATGGCCATTGAAAAGTTTGCCTACCGCCCGCTTCGCGGTGTACATCCGATCACCACGTTAATCAGCGGTGTGGGTGTAGCGATCTTTTTGGAGAATCTGTTCCAGGTTGTCTTTACGTCGGATACGCAGGCGTTTCCAGAGACAGGCATTGAAGTTTCCATCGTTAAGCTGTCTCAATCGATCACGATGACCAACGTGAAATTGTATATCATTCTTGCCGGTGTCGTTGGGCTTGCTTTACTCTATGCCTTTTTGAAATGGACCAGATTGGGGATCGCCATTCAGGCGGCGGCACAAGATTTGCGGGCTGCATCCCTGATGGGGGTAAACGTCAACCGTGTCGTTTCCGTAACATTTATGATCGGTTCCGCATTGGCAGGGGTTGCCGGTGTTCTGGTGGCGCTGAACTTTAACTCGATCTTCCCGACAATGGGTGCGATTCCTGGATTGAAAGCGTTTTGTGTCGTAGTGCTTGGCGGATTGGGCTCCATCCCGGGAACAATAGTGGGCGGTTTGATTTTGGGAATCGTCGAATCGCTAAGCGAGGGTTACATGACGGGAATGGTGATTGACAAAGATGCGATCGCGTTCGTGATCTTGATCATTATTCTGCTGGTAAAACCGTCCGGACTATTTGGTAAGAACATTGAGAAAGTGTAGGTGATGGAGATGGATGACATTTTTAATCCTTATTACGTTGATATTGTCGTCTTTTTAGTCATCTATATTTTGCTTGGTTTAGGGTTGAATCTCATTACCGGCTTTGCCGGACAGGTAACACTCGGGCATGCTGCCTTTTACGGGATCGGCGCGTACTCCTCGGCCATTTTGTCAGCCAAAGTTGGCTTGAATCCATGGCTGTCCATCATTCTTGCCATTGTAATCACATTTTTGCTCAGCGCCATCCTGGGTCTGCCCAGCTTGCGCGTTCGGGAGGACTTTTTGGCGATTACCACGCTGGGACTTGGGCTGATCATCCAATCGTTTTTTAAAAATGCGGAGATCACCGGAGGTGCCTACGGCATCGATTCTATTCCGCTGCCTTCGCTATTCGGTTTTGAATTAAAAAATGCAAGCTACTTGCTATTTGTCGTCCTGGTCATGCTGGCTGCCATTTACGTATTGAAAAAGATGACCCAATCGCGCATTGGGCGGGCCTGGATGACAATCCGGGAAGACGAGACGGTTGCCCAATCGATGGGAATCAATACGACCTACTACAAGGTTTTGGTATTTGCGATCGGGGGAGCCTACGCAGGAGCCGCTGGCGCGCTGTTTGCCCACAAGGTTTCATTTATCAGCGCCGAATCGTTTGGCTTTCCTATTTCCGCTACGCTTCTTAGCATGGTTGTGTTAGGGGGACTTGGCAGCATTCGTGGAACGATCTTCGGGGTATCCGCACTCTACCTGCTGCCGGAAGCTTTCCGGTTATTCAAAATCGACTTTGTTGATATGAAGTATTTGGATATGTACAAAATGATGCTGTACGGAATACTGATGGTCCTTGTCATGAGATACCGCCCAAAAGGCATTTTTGGAAAAACACAACTGAAGAAATCAAAAACCCGTCAAATTCCCAAGCAAAAGTCGCTGAAGGACGGTGGTCACGTTGCTTAGAATCGAAGGAATCACCAAGCGATTTGGCGGTTTAACGGCTGTTGGCGGTGTGAGTTTAGAGGTAAGCCAAGGGGAGATCGTCGGCCTGATCGGACCGAACGGCGCCGGAAAAACGACCTTTTTCAATATCCTGACTGGTATTTACAAACCGGATCAGGGAAGCATCTCGTTTGAGGGGGCGGAGATCGCCGGAATCAAACCATTCCGGATTGCCCAAAAAGGAATATCGCGTACCTTCCAAAATATCCGCCTTTTAAAAGAAGAGTCCGTATTGGACAACGTTAAAGTGGGGATGTTCCGCACAACAAATTCCGGCCTCTGGGCGTCGATTCTCGGATTTCGCACAGCACGCCATGAGGAACAATTTGTAATCGAGGAAAGTTTGCGCATCTTGGAAACTGTGGGATTGAAAGGTTATGAGGAAGAAGTCGCGGGCAGTCTCTCGTACGGCAACCAACGGCGAGTCGAGATAGCGAGGGCCCTTGTATCACAACCGAAGCTGCTTCTGCTGGATGAACCAACGGCGGGAATGAACGCGGGAGAGGTTCAGGAAATGACAGAGCTGATCAAACAAATCAAGCAGAATGGAACAACGGTCATCTTAATCGAGCATAATGTGGCGATGGTTGTCGAGCTATGCGATCGGATTGCCGTACTTGACCACGGCGTGAAAATAGCGGACGGGGAGCCGGAAGCGATTATCTCGCATCCTGATGTCATTGAAGCGTATATCGGAAAAGAGGGTATCGGGGAGGTGAGCGAGCATGCTGCGCATTGAAAAACTGAACGTCTCCTACGGCAGCATTCACGCAGTGAGAGATGTCAGCTTGGAGGTGAATCAAGGAGAGGTGGTCACCCTGATCGGTTCGAATGGTGCCGGGAAAACCACCACTCTTAACGCGATTTGCGGCGTGATCCCCTCCAAAGGCTCGATCCGGTATCAAAATAAGGAAATAAACGGCCTGCCCACGCATCAGATTGTTAAAGAGGGAATTGTGATGGTGCCGGAAGGAAGGCGCGTCTTTCCCAAGCTTTCCGTGGCAAACAACTTGCAGATGGGTGCCTATTCCCGAAAAGCGACAAAGTCAGAACTGCAGGAAGATCTTCACATGGTATATGAACTTTTTCCCAGACTTGCCGAGCGAAAAAGCCAAATGGCAGGAACCATGAGCGGAGGAGAACAGCAAATGCTGGCCATTGGGAGAGCCTTGATGGCCAACCCAAAACTGCTGATCCTCGATGAGCCTTCCATGGGCTTGGCGCCGATTGTCGTGAAAGGCATCTTCGAAACCATTCGCCGGATCAAACAGCAGGGTCTGACGATACTGCTTATTGAACAAAATGCCGCGATGGCGCTGTCAGTGGCCGATCGGGGTTATGTGCTGGAGCATGGAGAGATTGGATTCCACGATACGGCAGAGAACCTGCGCAATCAGGATATTGTCAAAAAAGCGTACCTAGGAAAATAAACTGAGTGCAAAAGGAGGCGATTGGATCGAACAAGATCGAGTTGCTTAATCCGTCCTGGTACAGGATCCTCGCAGAGCCACGGTCAGAATGACTTTGCATACGATTATTTACAGTTATTGCTAGTTATATGAAACGAAATCGACAATAGAATGGATGAATGGGAGAGATCAATGATGGAAAAAAAATCTGTACGTGAGATTCGAGCAGCCCGCGGTACAAAATTGACGGCAAAAGGATGGCAGCAAGAAGCAGTATTGCGGATGCTGATGAATAATTTGGATCCGGAAGTGGCAGAGCGGCCGGAAGATCTGGTCGTGTATGGGGGCATTGGGAAAGCGGCACGGAACTGGGAGTGCTATGACAAGATTGTGGAGTCGCTTACGAACCTGGAAGCGGATGAAACACTGCTTGTGCAATCAGGAAAACCAGTCGGCATTTTCAAGACACACACGATGGCCCCGCGCGTATTAATCTCCAATTCGGTATTGGTTCCTGCTTTCGCCAACTGGGATACGTTCCGCGAGCTGGATCGAAAAGGGCTGATGATGTACGGCCAGATGACAGCCGGAAGCTGGATTTACATCGGCACACAAGGCATTTTACAGGGAACCTATGAGACGTTTGCGGAAGCGGCCCGCCAGCACAACAACGGAACACTGAAAGGGACGCTTACTTTGACCGCGGGCCTGGGCGGTATGGGTGGAGCTCAACCTCTTGCCGTCACAATGAACGAAGGGGTAGTCATCGGCATCGACGTCGATCCATCCCGGATCAAGCGGCGTATCGATACACGCTATTGCGATGTGATGGTGTACGATTTGGACGAAGCATTGAAGCTTGCCAGCGAGGCGCAGGAACAGGGCAAACCGCTCTCGATTGGACTGGTGGGCAATGCGGCGGAACTCTATCCGGAATTCGTGAAACGGGGAATCGTGCCAGACTTTGTGACAGACCAAACCTCGGCTCACGATCCGCTGAACGGATATGTGCCTGCAGGATATTCGCTGGAAGCTGCTGCAGATTTGCGGAAAAACAACCCGGAAGAGTACATCCGCCTCTCTAAGAAATCGATGGCAGCGCATGTTCAGGCTATGCTCGATTTGCAAAAAATGGGCTCGGTTGTTTTTGACTACGGCAACAACATTCGCCAGGTAGCTTTCGATGAAGGTGTGGAGGATGCTTTCAACTTCCCTGGATTCGTGCCTGCGTATATTCGCCCGCTTTTCTGTGAAGGGAAAGGTCCTTTCCGGTGGGCAGCCCTGTCGGGGGATCCCGAGGATATTTATAAAACAGACGAACTCGTGTTGAAACTCTTTCCGGAAAATGATCACCTTCGCCGCTGGATTACGATGGCCCGTGAGCAGGTTGCTTTCCAAGGCCTTCCTGCCCGCATCTGCTGGTTAGGCTACGGCGAGCGCGTCAAAATGGGCTTGGCCATTAATGAAATGGTACGGAAGGGCGAAATCTCCGCACCGATCGTGATTGGACGGGATCACCTGGATTGCGGATCTGTCGCTTCACCCAACCGTGAAACCGAGGCGATGAAAGACGGCAGCGATGTAGTCGGTGACTGGGCCATTCTCAACGCGCTGGTAAACACGGCTTCGGGAGCAAGCTGGGTGTCTGTACATCACGGCGGCGGTGTCGGAATGGGGTATTCACTCCATGCCGGTATGGTCGTAGTAGCAGATGGAACAAAAGAGGCGGAGGAAAGATTGTCCCGCGTGCTGAACAGCGATCCGGGAATGGGCGTCATTCGCCATGCCGATGCCGGATACGAGTTGGCGGTGGAAACGGCGAAAAAACATGGGGTACGTGTACCGATGCTGGGAATCTGATGATGCAAGCCATTACCCAAGACCGCCCGAAGGCTTCTTCGGGCAGCTTGGTTTTAAGGAGGAGCCAATGGTTCAACCACAGATCGATTTGCTCGTTTACAATATTGGTTGTTTAATCACGATGCAGGGCAACCCCGGACCAAGAAAGGGAAAGGAAATGTCAGAGGTTTCCTGCATCGAGCAGGGTGCCGTCGCAATCAAGGACGGAAAGGTATTCCTTGCCGGCCGTGAAAAGGATGTTCGCCTTCAATTGGCCGGTATGCTGATCAAGGAAGAATTGGATGCCGAAAACAGATTGGTTACACCCGGTCTGATCGATCCGCATACACACCTGGTCCACGGCGGTTCGCGTGAAAATGAGCTTGCCTTAAAACTGAAGGGTGTCTCCTATCTGGAGATCCTCGCACAGGGCGGCGGGATTCTCAGTACGGTAAAAGCGACCAGGCAGGCAACGGAGGAGGAACTGTACCAAAAAGCACGCAAAAGCCTTGATACGATGCTGCTTTATGGAGCGACAACCGTTGAGGCGAAAAGCGGATATGGCCTCACCTTGGATGATGAGTTAAAGCAGCTTCGGGTTGCCAGACGATTGGATGAGACCCACCCCGTAGACCTTGTTTCCACCTTTATGGGAGCCCATGCTGTACCGCTGGAGTACAAAGGGCGATCTTCTGAATTTGTTCAACTGGTAATCGAGCAAATGCTGCCGAAGGTAAAAGAAGCAGGACTAGCCGAATTTTGCGATGTGTTTTGCGAACACGGTGTGTTTACCGTCGAAGAATCACGTCGAATCTTATCGGCTGCGAAAGAGATGGGCTTCGGAATGAAAATTCACGCGGATGAAATCGAGCCGATGGGCGGAGCAGAGCTTGCCGGCGAGTTGGGCTGCATATCTGCCGAACATTTGCTGGCAGCTTCCGATGAAGGCTTTGAGGCGATGAAGAAGTCAGGTGTTATCGCGGTTTGTCTCCCTGCTACTTCGTTTAATCTGCGGTTAAATACACACGCACGCGCCCGAAAGATGATCGAAATGGGAGTGCCTGTCGCTTTATCAACCGATTACAATCCTGGCAGTTCTCCAACGGAATCTTTGCAGCTGGTCATGACATTAGGCTGTCTCAATCTGGGGATGACCCCAGAAGAGGTGTTGACAGCCATGACGATCAATGCCGCCTATGCCATCGGCAGAGGTGAACAAGCCGGAAGCCTTGAACCTCGTAAAAACGCCGATTTAGTGATGTATGACGCTCCAAATCTTGCTTATCTGCCTTACCACTTTGGCATCAACCATGTGCATACCGTGATTAAAAAAGGAAGAGTCGTCGTTTCAGAAGGCCGGCTGGTCTAAGAGCATAAAATATCCGCTTAGCGGACGAAAAAATCCTTTCAAGCCAAAGAATTTGGCTGGAGGGATTTTTTTGTTTTCAGGGCACGTGCAGTGGAACAACTGTTCAAATTGCTCAAAAAGAAAAAGTCCGAATTTGGAAATTCGGACTTTACATTAACAACGATGCCGGCGACGATGACAGCGACGCCGACGACGACGGAAGCAACAGGACATAATACTACCTCCTCGTTGTCTGATACTTTATTTTATGAACGATTAGGAGAAATGTTTGGACAGACCAACGAGTTAAAACGTTTGTTTTCAGCCATAGCAAAGCAGGGCGTTACACCGTGTAACCGGGCGGCCTCAAAATTAGAGATGTAAACAGCAAACAGAGAGGATGAACGAACATGGAAAAAACCATAGCTTGGGAACGCGCATTGATTCGGATGGGATTTGTATTTGAGAAGAGGGGCGAATCGCTGACGTTTTTGGGAGAAAGCCGGGAGAATTTTCAGCTTTTGCAAAGAATGCTGGAGAGTTTGGGGGTCCTTGGCAGCCTGGATGGCGGGATATTTACTCCCCCTGTTCCTGCAGTAGATGAAGAGCAATGGATCAGCGCCTTTTACAAGAACAGAGGAAGCCGCGAAGATTTTCCGGGAGAGGTTCATCGGATCATGCTCCACTCGCTCGATCCTTACATCGCCGGCATTGTCCGCTGGTGTGCAGCCATCGGGATACGGACGGCGATGAGCTGTGACGGACACGGAAAAAGGTTGGCATCCCTGTACTTTAACCGCGGGGAAGAGCGATATGCAGCAATCCTGGAGGCTTGCCTTGCGCTCATCTCAAATGGCAGGTGGCAGTTTCGCTACCAATATCCCGGTCGATCAGGACACTTGACGATCCGGCCTTCCCTGCAGGCACGCAGAGACAGCATGCCGGGAAGGGAACGCAGCTTTGAACAGGGCTGGCTGCTTGATGTGGCCGAAGCTCTCTACCGCCATCAGGGGGTCCTTCGCGAGCTGGCAGCTTCCATGCAATCAGTACCGGGAGACAACGTGTAATCAAGAGGAGGAGAGGCATATGAACAAATTGGCACTGGAATTATACGATCTGCTGCAAATCGCGGCTCCAAGCGGCAAGGAGGAGAGAGTCGTTCGGTACATCAAACCCAGAATGGAACAGATCCTGGAGCGGGTCTTCCTTGATCGTTACGGAAATCTGCTGGGCGAACGCACATACAAGACCGGCCAAGGACCAACCATCCTGTTATCCGCCCATATGGACAGCGTCGCCGGGATCGAACCTGGCCGCAAAGTGATCAGGGACCAAGACATCTACTATGCTTCCAAAGGGATCCTGGGAGCAGATGACCGGGCTGGGATGGCGATCGTGCTGGCAGTCATCCGCAATCTGGCAAGAAGTTCATTTAACGGAAAAGTGAAAGTGGCCTTTACCCGGGAGGAGGAGATTGGCAGAAAAGGCTCTCAGGCGCTGGATCAGGCATGGCTTGGCGATGTTGAATTAGCCATCGTCGTGGATCGAAGAGGAAATCGGGATATCGTCACTTCCTATGCCGACGTACAGCCTTTCTGTCACCCCTCCGTGGGCCAATTCTTTGAAGAAGCCGGCCGTCTGTGCGGAATGCCGGACTGGAAGGCAGTCCGCGGCGGGATCAGTGACGCATGCACATTCGCATCCTATGGAATCAACAGCGTGAATTTGTCGGCGGGTTTTCAGTACGAGCATACGTGGGACGAGTTTGTAAGCATCACCTCTTGCAAAGAGACGGTTCAGTTGATCACAACGGCCCTTGACATTGCGGGGAAAAGCGGAGTGAGGGTGCAAATGAATGTTCCCTGACAACCTCTGTCATGATGGCCGGTATTCTAGGCACAAGCCCTAAATCAAGGAGAGAAGCCGAATGAATCACGTTCTGATCGACCTGGAATGGATCGTGCCCACATCATCCGACGACCTTCCGGAAATCATTGAAATCGCTGCGGCAAAGGTGAAAGATGTCGATGGAATGTTGATGAAAGGGGAACAGTTCCATCAATTTATCCGTCCCTCCTATCGGAAAATCAACGACAAGACAACCGATCTGACCGGCGTGAAAAGACATGACCTTTCTTTTACCCAGATTTTTCCCAAGGTGATGAGCCGTTTTTTTCAGTGGCTGGGGAAGGAAAAATACACGCTTTACTCATGGGGACAGCAGGATCAAAAGGTACTGGAGCAGAATTGCATTGCCCACGGCATCGGTACCGGCTGGCTGAAGCCGTACATGGATCTTCAAAGTGCGTTTACGCTGGCAAACAGAGCAAAAAGGGCGATCGGATTCCAACGGGCCCTTCAGATGTCCGGTATTTCCTATGAAGGAAAGAGGCACAGTGCAGTGACACATGTGGAACACGCGTGCCAATTCTTCATGAAGTACTTTCCAACATTTACTGGCAAAGAAAATCAATTTGCGAAAGCACGATCTGCACGGGCAGGCAAGAAGCGGAATTCCCTTCTGGCGAAAATTCCGTACCATCTGTCGAGATCCAGGGAAAAAGGGCTGTATTCCAAGCTTACGGCCTCTCAATTTGGAAAATTACTTATGGATTTCGATTACAGCTGTGCCCTGACCGGGAAAAAAACGAATTTGAGTATCGATCATTTTATTCCCCTTGGGATCGGGCACGGCGGTACCTATATCGGCAATGTGTATCCGCTCGACAAGCAGCTGAATGGTTTAAAAGCGGACCAAAATCCGTTTGAATGGATTGCATCCGTGAACGATCCCGGGATCATCGCAAACTGGGAAAGACTTATAGATGTACTCGCAGCTCACAATGGGCTGCAAACCGGAGAATTCATCAATTACGTCCTTTGGTGCTTTGACAATCCCAGGACAAGGGAGGAGATCCGGCCCAACGACGATCTTTTGTCCATAAAGCTTTGGAAAAGGAAGGCTGTTCAGATAAAAGAGGCCCGGTACTACACGAGAAGAGGAAGTTCCTTATTCTTTAAAGTGACAATTGAAAAAGAGGGGGAGAGAGAAAATCTTCGGGTTAAATGCGCGGCGGATGAACCCGATATGCCAAAAATCGTGATACAGAGAAGCAGTTTGATCACGGAGCGGGACATTGATGATATAGCCCGTTTTATCAAATACTCCCATTCGTTCACACAAGTGACGAAAAAGCTGTTTGTTACAATCTAAAAAATACAGTTTTCGGGAGGGAACCTGGTTGGATAAAAAATGCGAATAGCAAAGGAATCTACCGGGACACTCCGGAGAATAGGTTCAGGGTCAGATATACATCTTCACACAGATGTGGTCTGACGCCTTTTTCTTTTTCCGGAAGGAGAGGACATGACAGCCCTGTTCATTTCGACTAGTACAACGTTTACCTACCTCTATAAAAAACTAATAATTTGAACATTTCCGATAACTGTTATAAAATTATTGTTATAAATTGCAACATTTTTACTAAGGGGATATTCAAATGGCGAAAATATTGGTGATTGCTCCTTATCAAGGCTTAAAGGACTTGGTCCTGGAGGTAAACAAAGAGCTTAAGCGCAATATTCACGTTGAAGTGGGGGATCTGTACAAAGGTGTAGCATTAGCCAAAAGCCTGGAATTGGACGGCTACGATATCATTATCAGCCGGGGGGCTACCGCGCGTCTGCTGCGAGACCACTGTCAAATCCCGATCGTAGAGGTAAAAATCTCCGGTTACGATATCCTGAGGATGCTTACACTGGTGAAGGGGTATCCCGGCAAGATCGGATTGATGAGTTACTTAACGACAATTCAAGGCGCCGATGTCATCGGGACGCTGATGGAAATGAATCTGAGCTTTTTTCCGATCAAAGAGGAGGCGGAAGTGGCGATCAAGATTCAAAAAGCGCTGGATCAGGGCATACAGGTCATCATTGGCGATGTTATCTCGACGTCTGTCGCTGCCCAGCACGGCCTTAAGTCCATTTTAATCACCTCAGGCAAAGAGGCAGTCATCGAAGCAATCGATGAAGCGGAGCGGATGATCTATTACATCAAGAAAGAACAGCAGCAGAAACAGCTGATGGAGATGATCGTTCAGAAGTACCCGGAAGGGATTGTCGTCGTGGACCGAAGCGGGAATGTATGCATGCTGAATGACAGCGCAGAGACCATGCTCGATCTCAAATCGGATCATGTGATCGGCATGGGTGCTAAGGACATTCATTCCCTGCTGGATTTTGATTTCGCCTCGGCGGGACAACAAGCGGGGGAAGAGTTCGTCACGATTAATGAACGGGAATTCGTGATGAAGAAACATGTATTTCGCCAGGATGGAGATATTATCGGCGGTTATGCGACCTTTCTGCGAAGCGCAGAGCACAGGTTTCCTTTTAAAAAGCATCAGAGAGGAGCAGCAAGGAGCAGCAGCCGGGCCGACACTCACTTTAACCAACTGATCGCCATTTCTAAGGGCATGAAAGAAGTCATAGCGGAAGCAAAGCTGGCAGCGCAGACAACCGAACCGATTTTGATTTGCGGGGAGAGCGGAACCGGCAAGCGAAGCATTGCGGAAGCCATTCATAACGCGAGCGAACGCAGTGAAGCTGCGTTTGTCTGCCTGGATTGCCGGATCTTAGATGAACAAGAGATAGAGGCAAAGCTGTTTGGCGGGGTGGGCCATGACCGTCAGGGGATGTTTGAGCTGGCTCGGGGCGGAACGGTCTATATCGCAGCGATCGAGAAGATGCCGCCATCCATATTGGAAAAGGTCATCAGCGCGGTAGAAAACAAGCGGCTGATCGGGGGCGGCGGGCCTGCCGGCATTCCAGTGGACGTTCGCTTGATTGCTTCAAGTCAGCAAGTTCTGGATCACAACGCAAATCGTGCCGCCTGCAGCCGTGAACTGCTGCAACTGTTTCAACAGCGTCAACTGTTCATTCCGCCGTTGCGGGAGCACAAAAAAGACATCGACGAGTTGGTGCGTTGGTTTATCGCATCGTTTAATCCGATGCTGGGCAAACAGATTGTCGGCTGCAGGGGAGAGGTCATAAGCAGGCTTAAGGCGGAAGACTGGCCCGGAAACGTGGAAGAACTCAAACAAATCATCGAGCAAATGTGCCTGGTGACGACTGGTCCGTTTATCGAACTTCGGGAAGTGCAAGAGATTCTCGACAGTCTGGGGAAGCAGCGGGAGATCGACCGGGAAAAAGCGGGAATCAATATCGCGGGTAAGACGTTGGAACAGATTGAGCAGGAAATTATCATGCGAGTTTTGGAAGAGGAAGATTTTAATCAAACACAAGCGGCAA
Organism: Brevibacillus sp. B_LB10_24; assembly: GCF_046036945.1. Taxonomy (NCBI): domain Bacteria; kingdom Bacillati; phylum Bacillota; class Bacilli; order Caryophanales; family Paenibacillaceae; genus Brevibacillus; species Brevibacillus sp. B_LB10_24. The sequence continues at coordinate 28,645 of NZ_JBJQOQ010000045.1, forward strand.
TTCGCTTAGGGTTAAACCGGACTACGCTGTGGAGAAAAATAAAGACGCTTCCGAAGCAGTAAAACAAGTCCCGGAAAATAGTTTCATTTTGAAACATAAAAATATTCACAAGTTATTGAAATATTAAACAATTCGTAATAAAATCAAAACAATGAATGAGACTTATTGTAGCAACGGTGACGGCTAGTGAACAAGAGGTGATGGATAAGTTGACGGAATTGGTTATTATTGCTGATGATTTGACTGGTGCGAATGATACAGGTGCACAGTTCGCCAAACAGGGTTATCGAACCATGACGCTGTTGGATGCGAAACACACGGAAGATCATCACCAACTGGATGTTTGTGTGATTAATGCTGAAACCCGATCGTTGGAGCCGGAGATGGCGTACAGAAAAATCGGGGAAATACGCAATTTGCTGCAATTGGAGAAAACGCCCTATGTTTACAAAAAAATTGATTCCACGATGAGGGGAAACATCGGCAGTGAAATTGACGCTCTGCTGGAGCATGAAGATTTCCAGCTTGCCGTCGTCGCGCCCGCTTACCCGCAAAATGAGCGCATCGTCGTCGGCGGATATCTGCTGGTCAAGCAAAAGTTATTGGAAGATTCCGAGATTTCGGCTGATCCGAAGTCGCCGGTCCGATTATCCCATCTTCCTGCGTTGATCGGCAGCCAGAGCAAGAAAAAGGTGGGCCACATCAATATAAGCGCTCTTCGCGGCAAGGGGGATGCCCTCCGCGAACAGCTTGCGAAACAGATATCTGAAGGAAAACGGATCGTCGTATTTGACACGGTTACCCAGAACGATTTCGAAATCATGATCGACGCTGTTTCTGCCAGCGAATTGCGGGTTCTGTGGGTAGGTTCGGCAGGTCTGGCGCAAAGTTTGTCGGGGAGATTTGCCCGAGAAACGAAAAATGGCTTGGACCGGACAGTGGTTGTAAAAGAGCCGAGTAAAAGCATTATGGTCATCGCCGGAAGTGTGAGCGGTGTCACCCGGCAACAAATCGAAACACTTGGTGAGCAGGAGGATTGCCAGATTATTACCGCTGAACCACTGGGATTGTTGAAAAATGAAACGTACGAAAGCGAAATGAACAGTCTGATAAAACGGATGACAGAAGTACTTGATCAGGGGAACATTCCCGTTCTGACCACAGATACATCTGATTCGAGCAAAAATGCGATCGAGGAGTGGCTGGCGGAACAGAAGCGGGATGCCTTTTACGCCGCTAGCCACATAGCTGATTGCCTCGGCAGGATCGGGAAAGAGGTCATTGCGAATAGAAAGCTGGGCGGATTAGTGCTCACCGGTGGAGATATCGCTTATCGCACTTGTGAACACATGCGGGTCAAAGCATTGCGCATTCTGGATGAAGTAGAAGAAGGCATACCGTTCACACAGGTCGTCGATGGGGAGTTTCGGGATTTACTCATGATCACCAAAGCGGGGGCATTCGGGAATCGACTTTCATTAGTGAGGGCTGTCGAAAAGATGAAGTCATATATCAAAAAAGCCGGCCTGGAAACAGTTCAGTGAGGGGGAGCGAAAAACATGTATCAGCGCTATCTGGGACGGGCCTGGGAAAAACACTTTTTGCCGCGGCTTACTGCACTGGAAGTGGAACGGTTGCCCAAGCAGGACGCCTTAGTCATTTTGCCGATAGGCGCGGTCGAGCAGCACGGTCCGCACTTGCCGATTTTTACGGACACATTAATCGCGGAGGCATTGGTGACAGGGGCGTTTGAGTATTTGCCTGAGGATGCACCCATCTGGCTGCTGCCGCCGGTTCCCTATGGCAAGAGCAACGAACATATCGGAAACAGCGGGGTGTTTACTCTTTCTGTACAAACTTTACAATCGATCATCCGCGATATCGGCCAAAGCCTGCAAGCCAGCGGTTTTCGTCGGCTCTTATTGTTTACCACGCACGGCGGCAATTACGATCTGCTGAATATGATGGCCCGCGAAGTGCGAATTGCCACGGGATTAATGGTGTTTCGTTTAAACGGAAGCTCTTTGGATACCGCAGAAGAACTGCTTACCGAGCGTGAGCGCAAACTGGGGATTCATGCAGGTGATTATGAGACGTCCTTACTGATGAATATTCAACCGGATTGGGTTCACCACGACCAGCTTGTCTGTGAATATCCGGAAATCCCGGAGCACCTCGGATGGGGCAAATTTGCCTGGGTTATGAATGACATCTCCGCGACAGGAGTAGCCGGAGATGCCACTGCGGCAACCCCTGAAAAAGGAAGGCAAATGTTCGAGAGATCTTGCCGTTCGTTTGCTCACCTGCTGCAGGAAATGGCCAAATTTGAAATAGCTGAGATAACCGCAAACAGCAGGAATCAGAAGGAGTTGACGTAAATGAGCTTGCACGCTGCGAAAAAGCTGTCGGATAACCCGACCGATCAGCAGAAAACCGATTATTCACCGGTGTTGGTGAACTTGGAAGCTGTACATAAAGTGTACCAAACAGGAACGATTGCGCTGCACGATGTGAATCTGCAAATTACACAAGGTGAATTCATTTCGTTCGTAGGTCCGTCAGGGTGCGGGAAATCCACCGTTTTACGCATGATTGCCGGATTGGGGGAACCGAGCAGCGGTAAACTGGAAGTTTTAGGGACGACGGCAAAACGCGCTCGCGAAGAGAACAATGAAGTCGCATTTGTCTTCCAGGATGCCACGCTGCTGCCCTGGCGAAGCGTACTTGACAACGTCGTCTTACCGCTGGAACTGCGGGGAGTACCGAAACAGGATCAGCAGAGAGAAGCCATGCGGGTACTGGAAATGGTCGGTCTGAAGGATCATGTCAAGGCGCTTCCCCGTCAACTCTCAGGCGGCATGAAGATGCGCGTGTCGATCGCCCGGGCTCTAGCGGCCAAACCGAAGCTGCTGCTCATGGATGAGCCCTTTGCTGCACTGGATGAGATCACCAGGCAAAACCTTCAGAACGAGCTGCTGAACATTTGGAAGCAAGAAGGTCTTACCGTGTTGTTCGTCACCCATAACGTCTTTGAAGCGGTCTTTCTCTCGACGCGAATCGCCGTGATGACGCCGCGGCCGGGGAAAATAGCGACGATGATCGATGTCCCGATGCCTTATCCACGCAAAGAAACGCTTCGCACGACTCACCAGTTTAGCGATATAGCGGCGGAGGTGTCCAGTGCGCTTGTCCATTAAACAGGGATAGTTTTCACTGTTTCGCCGAACCATTCTTTTAGGGAATAAAACGATGGAGTGATGACGATGAACGCAAATTGGGAAAAGCGGTTTCTCGCGGAACTGGGACAAGAGGGCATATTGCTGGATGACGAATCGCGTGAACGCCTGTCCAAGGATTACTACTGGTACTCGCCGATCTTAAAACCAAAGCTCGCTCAATATCTGGCGGATGGCATCGTCGTTCCTAAGAGCGAAGAAGAGTTGGTCAAAGTGATCAAAATTGCCGTGGAACATCGAATTCCCGTCACCTTGCGCGGGGCTGGAACTGGCAACTACGGCCAGGCCATCCCTTTGACTGGCGGCATCGTGCTCGATATGAGCCAGCTTCAAGAGGTGCTTGAGATTCAACCGGGATATGCCCGCGTCCAGGCCGGGGTGAAACTCGGGCAATTGGAACGGCGTCTGCGAGAAGCTGGACAGGAGATGTGCATTTATCCCAGCACGTTTATGAAATCAACGGCAGCCGGGTTTGTCTGCGGCGGTTCAGCAGGAATCGGTTCTGTCGAATGGGGCTTTTTGTGGGACGGCAATGTCATGGAGCTGACGGTTCTGACGATGGAGGAAGAGCCGCGCAGGCTGACGATAAGCGGAAAGGAAAATCTGCTCACCTACATCCACGCTTACGGAACGACTGGGATTGTGACAGAGGTTGTGTATCGGCTGACCACTCGTACGGAATGGACGCAAATCATCACCAGCTTTGACTCTACGGCTGACGCTTTGCGGTTTGCCAATGAGCTTGCCTACGATTCGAGCGTGAAAAAACGGCTTATCTCACAGTGCGAATGGCCCATACCGGCTTACTTTCTTCCCCTCGCCAAGCTGATTGTTCCGGAAAAAGACGTCGTGTTTCTGGAAGTGAGTGAGGAAAATCAGACACAAGTAGAGGCGCTTGTACATAAGCACCACGGCCAGGTCAGCCACGTCATTCCGGCCGCAAACTACCACAAGGGGATCAGTTTGTCAGACTATACATGGAACCACTCTACCTTGTGGGGCATGAAGGCAAACCCCAATTTGACCTATCTGCAATGCGAATTTCATCGGACTGACTTTTTGCAGCAGGTCAGCCAAATCAAAGCTCGCTTTGGCGATGAATATCTGACCCATTTCGAATACCTTCGCAACGACGGGCTGATTACCCCGCAGTGCATCCCGTTGATTACGTTTCAGAGCGAAGAAAAATTGGCGGAGATGGTTCGCTTCCTGCACTCGATCGGGGTACAAACCTTTGATCCTCACACCTTTATCTTGGAAGAGGGAGGATGGACAGAGCATATCGATGCCGTCATCGCCACAAAACAGCAGAACGATCCCTATAGCTTGTTAAACCCCGGGAAAATAGGGAAATTACAGAAAGGCTCTGGTCAAAAGGGGGTAATCGCGTGATAACGGAAGAAAAATGGGTGGCCACAACTCCTGCGAAAAGCGCTCAACCGGCGATAGAAGCACAAGCAAAGAAAAGAAGCCGTTTTTGGGAGACCCAATTCCCGCCCATCCTAGTGATTGTCGTCGTCATCATCGCGTGGCAGTTGATCTGCCAGTGGCTGGATGTTCCCAAATACCTTCTGCCCAAACCGACGGACATTGTCGAGGCGGCCGTTGCTAATATCGACAACCTGATCGTTTCCGTCACGAAAACGATCTCCGCTTCCCTGTTAGGGTTTGCCTTGAGCATCGTGTTGGGGATCTTGGGGGCGATTGTCATGTCGCTATCCAAAGTGATCGAACGCAGCTTGTACCCTTACGCGGTTATTTTACAGACAATTCCGATTGTCGCGATCGCCCCGATCATTGTCATCTGGTTTGGCTCCGGTCTCAATGCGATCGTCATTATTGCCTTTATCATCGGGTTTTTCCCCATGTTGTCCAATACATTGATCGGTCTGAATTCAGTAGATCACAACATGCGGAACCTATTTGAACTGTATAACGCTTCCAGCTGGCAAACGATGGTGAAGCTGCGCCTCCCTGCCGCCATGCCGTACATCATGGGAGGATTAAAGATCTCTTGTACGATGTCGGTTATCGGGGCGATCGTCGGAGAGTACATCGCCGGGATTGGTGGAGGTTCAGGCGGATTAGGCTACGCGATCACCGTTGCTGCCGCAAGATTGCAGACGCCCTACTTGTTTGCAGTCGGTCTGGCTTCCTCCATATTGGGGATCGTGTTCTCGATTCTCGTCAACTTGTTTTCAAAATGGATGCTCAGTTCGTGGCACGAATCTGAGGTTCGGTCAGAAAACTAAAATCCTGTCAAAGCACACATTAGAATGAGCGGGGGATTGTTTTTATGAAGAAAACGGTATGGAAGAAAATGTTGGGGATGGCAATGGCGGTTTCTCTCCTGCTCATCACAGCGACGGGTTGCGGCCAGACTCCTTCCGCAACGACTGGCGCAAGCGGCGGTGGCAAGGAATTAATCCCGGTTACACAGGTAACGAACTGGTTTGCCCAACCAGAACATGGAGGGCAATATGCCGCTCAAATGAAAGATTTTTACAAAGAAGCCGGGATGGACATGACGATTCTCCCTGGCGGACCCAAAGTTTCGGCAACGCAAATTGTTGCTTCCGGCAAGGCTCAGTTTGGGATGAGCCAAAGTGACGAGCTGCTCATGGCCCGCAAGGAAGGGTTGCCATTGGTAGCGATCGCTGGCATTTTTCAAGTGAGCCCGCAAGGATTTGTGTACCACAAAGGGCAGCCAATCAAGACCTTTTCCGACTTTAATGGCCGACAAGTCTGGGTTACACCGGGGGCAGGCAACTGGGAGTACATTAAGAAGGAATTCAAGCTGGACAGCGTGAAAGAGATGGCTCATAACGGTTCCATGACCAACTTTGTTGCCGATCCCACATCGGTCACGCAATGCTATGTGACCAATGAACCGTTCGCGCTCGAACAGCAGGGGGTCGAAGTAGAAACCATGCTGGTAGCAGACTCCGGTTACTCCCCATATGTAAATGTCCTGTTTACGACAGAAAAACTGATCAAAGAGAATCCGGAGCTTGTCAAAGCATACGTGGAAGCTTCGATTAAAGGCTGGAATTATTACAAGGACCATTCCGGGGAAGTGAACCAATTCCTGCAGAAGTCCAATCCCGATCTGCAATTAGATGCCATGGATTTTACGGCGAAGACGCAAAAAGACTTCGTCTATGGCGGGGATGCTGAAAAACACGGTGTTGGCTACATGGACAAGGGGCGCTGGGAGCAATTGATGAAAATATTAGTCAATCTCAAGCTGCTCGACAAAGAACTGGACGTGAATGAGGCGTTTACGAATGAATTTTTGCCGAAGGGATAAGGTGAGTCGAGCTTGAATCGTGGACATCTCATCAATGTTATGGTGCCGTCACTCTCTGAAACTGATCTGTACGAGATTCAAGTAGAAAACGGGCAGTTTACGGCCATCCGTGTGCAAAACGGATCTGTGAAACATCCTGAGTTTGCTTCCATCAGGCACTTGGACCCGACAAATATGTCAACGAGCCCCCAGCGATGGGATGTGGAAGGAAGAATCATGCTGCCGGAGCTCGTCGACTCCCATATGCATCTGGACAAGGCATTCTGCCTTCCACAGGTTCCGAATCATTCTGGAACATTAAACGAGGCGGTATTGAATTATCATGCCGCTTCCCCTTTTTTTTCGCTTGAGGAAATGAAAGCCAGGATGCTTCGTGCTGCCCTGCAAGCGCTCTCGTTTGGCACGACGGCCATTCGTACACATATTGATTTTTTACCCAATCGAAGCGGTGCGTCCGTGTTCCTCGGTATTCAGGCTGCGCTGGAAGTGAAGGAACTGCTGCAGCCCTATGTCTCTTTGCAGATAGCGCCGATGTGTCCATTGGGGGTAGGACCGAGGGAAATCGACATGGTCGAAGAGGCCTTCCGCATGGGTGCCGATTTGTTGGGCGGGGCGCCTCATCTCTCTCCGACTGCCGACCAGGATCTCAGGCATATCTTTGCTCTGGCGGCGAAATATGATCGAGACATCGATTTGCATACAGATGAGAATGATGATCCGGCGGTTAACACGCTGGCCACGATTATTGCGAAAACTGAGGAATACGGATATCAGGGGCGGGTAGTGGTCGATCACCTCTGTTCATTGGCGGGGATGGAGGACGAACATGCGGCAGAGCTGATCGACGGCATCGTGAAAAATCAGATTGGCGTCATTACACTCCCCGCTTCCAACTTTTATTTGCAAGGAAGAGGGGATCGCGGGATCGTCCGGCGCGGATTGACGCGAGTAAAAGAACTGCTGGCAGCAGGAGCAGCCGTGGCGACAGCTTCCGATAACGTGCATGACCCTTTCCATCCGTTTGGGCGGGGAGATCTGCTTCAGGTGGGTTTGCTTACCGCATATGGGGCACATCTGGGCAGTCCGGCTGAGCAATGGATGATCCTGCGAATGATTACCGATATTCCCGCCAAGTTATTGGGAATGAAAAAGCACGGGATAGCGGCAGGTGAGACGGCAGCTTTTGTACTGGTCAATGCCTGTCGTACAGAAGAAATTCTCACCCTGCTGCCGGAAGAACGCTGGGTATTCAAAGGGGGAAGCTGGCTTCATGCCGTAAAACGCCAAACATTATGGGGAAAGCCGGCATTGGAACACCTCTGGAAGCAGGCTCTGCCGCCCGGCGTTAACGGGCAAGAGTGAAACTTTGACCTCGAAAAACATTCCGCTTTTCTTTGGCGAATGGATTGGCAGAAATCGAGCGATATCCGGCTGATTGTGACAGCTCCGCATCGCTGCCGGCCTACCATTGAGGGGATTGCCCCATGCTGCCATCACGGAGATAATATGCCCATAAAAAAGGCGGTCCCTGACCGCCTCCGCTTTATCTCCGACAAACAATAGGCCGTACAATTCTTTTCGTCTGCACCGATTTAGCATCTCTTACCGCTCTGGCAAAAAACAGGGGTCTCTCTACTCTTTCGTAGTGGACATACCAGATATTCGGGTTGGTAAACAGCCAGTGATTATAGACGGCGGTAACCAATATGCCGTGGCTTCTAAGCCGGGAGACGAAAGAGTACATCTCTCTTGTGAGAATAAAACCGAAANCGCTCTGGCAAAAAACAGGGGTCTCTCTACTCTTTCGTAGTGGACATACCAGATATTCGGGTTGGTAAACAGCCAGTGATTATAGACGGCGGTAACCAATATGCCGTGGCTTCTAAGCCGGGAGACGAAAGAGTACATCTCTCTTGTGAGAATAAAACCGAAATGGTCAAGCCCCCTTTTAGCGGAAAACAAGTAAAAACATGGCTGTTAGGCCGCTTGCTGACGCCTGAATTCGACAGGCGTCAGTTTGTTTCATTTTCTTTGTGGCCGACTGTGATTGTAAAATGGAATATACTCTTCGATTCGCCTTTGTACTTCATCCAAGCTTCGGATAGCATCTTATCCTCTCTCTTTCATTATCTGATAAAACCTGTAAATTACTTTTTTTACTGGTGTTATCTTTTAAAACAAAAAATAATGATTATGCTACCGGTAATACTGCTAAGCTTGTTTTGGAGTTATGTAAAAATGTAGACCCCCCCTGGAAAATGTTTATGTGATGTCACGTTTTATTGCTCATATTTCGTTATACATAGTGAAAGGGGTGAGAAAAAATGGATCAGCAGTCTCCCGAGGATCTTGTGAGATCAATATTAGATGGAAAGTTAGAAGGATACGAACTTCTTGTTGAAAGGTTCCAGATTCCGATTTTTCGATACTGCTATCATATACTTGGTCATCGTGAAGAAGCGGAAGATGCTACTCAGGAAGTATTTTTGAAAGCATATCGTCATCTCAATAAATACAATGTAGAAGTGCCATTTACGGCTTGGCTTTATAAGATTTCTTACCGCCACTGCATTGATGTCATAAGAAAAAGAAAAGTATCAAAACTGATTCCATTTCTTTTTCAGAATGAAAAACAAAATTCTACTGTGGATGAGTATATTGAGAATGTTTATTTCAGTGAACCTGTATACCTTTCGTTGATGAAACTTTCCTTGGAGGAGAGAACATTACTTATCTTGCGAGGTGTTGATGAAAAGACATTTGAAGAAATTAGCATGATAGTAAATAAAAAATCGTCAAGTCTAAGAAAAAAGTATGAACGAACCGCGGCGAAATTCCGTCTCTATTATTCTCAAGTAAAAGGAGGGTCGGAGAAAGATGCAATGGAAACATACCGATTGGAATATTAAAGAAGTATTCGAAGAGAATCGTATCCCAAAGGTAGATGTTGTACGAAACGTCATGGAAAAAATTCATTTTGAATCAAACAAAAAGGTGGGTTTTTTTATGAAATATAGAGTTAGTATTATTGTTTGCCTTGGATTAATGTTGATGGGAACAACAGGATTTGCCGCAATAAAAGTGTATGAATTGCATAACGAGGAAGGAAAGGTAATTTATCAAGAAAAGAATATAACAGAGTCTAGTACACCCGTGAAAACGCCTGATAAGGAAATGCAAGCGTTCACGAGTAAGATGACAGAAATTGATGAAAGTTTGCAACCAGGCACTGCAGCTGCAGTCTATATTAAAGAAAACAATCCCAAAAAACGAGTGGTGACTCTTTCCAAGCCGTTTATCTATAAGGAACTCCACTCACTTCAACAAAAATTGGGGAACCACCTCATAGTAAAAAACGTACTGCCGGGTGGTTATTTATTTGACGGAGCTATTGTCGATTATTTCGTAAAGCAAGAATACAATAAGGATGAGCTTTACGCGTTAGCCGAAAAAACCAATGAAGAGTATGTGTTAAAACCGTTATCTTTCACGAATTCAATATCGACTGTCGAGATTTCTTATAGGAAAGAGAACGATTCCGTACTTGTGAAAATGGAACCATTTGATGATGTGGAGAATAATACGGTGTACCAAGCTAATATGGATCAAAAAAAGACAGAAAAAATAACGATTAAGCAAACGGAAGCGCTTTTTTCTGAACAAGCAAATCAAGACGGAATAGAAAAAGAGATTCGGTGGGTTCAAAACATAAATGGTGTTCCATTTTTATTCACAGTTCAGACTCGAGCAGAAAATACGAGCAAGGACAGCTTGATCCAAGTAATGGAATCATTACTTTAACTTCCCTCCGAAAGAAGTCTCCCACTTCTAAACGTAAAGG
>NZ_JBJQOQ010000046.1:0-38827 GCF_046036945.1 Brevibacillus sp. B_LB10_24
GATTGGAAATCCTTGTTAGATAATTGGTCAGTCGTAGTTTTTTTTCCGCACAGGAAGGTTTACTTCCTATCGGGATAAAAGACTTCCGCTAAAGAAGTACCAGCTTCTTCGAAAGGGCTTCGATAGAAGTTTTTTTTAATTATTTGGGACGAAGAAACATAGATTGAGAGTAGGAGTGTAGTACATGTTACTTGAATCAGGTTTTTTTCCCGAGCAAAAGGCACGCTTGCAAAAATCGAAGACGTGGGCAGTTCTTCTCTGTATTTGCTACTTTCTGCAGATCATCTGTCAATTCGCGACGATCCGCTTCTCCCTGGATGAGAACGGGAGGTGGGTGGCTGCGACAGAAGCGGAGCCGACGCCATGGATCAGCTTTTGCTTGATGGGAACGATCCTGCTTAGTCTCCTGCTCGCCATCGGTTTTGTCGCCGCCCTTCTCTACGATCGATCCCGGCTCGGCCGGAGAATCGGTCCGCCTGTTGTTACCGGGATGGATGTGCTCCATGCGATCGCCTGGCTGCAGATTCTCAACAACATCATGCTGCTCTTCTACGCCTTTTCTTACAGTTATCCGCTGTTTCAGCCAGGAACGGTCGGAAGCCTGATAGAATCGGCTTCGCTGCAGTGGTTTATTCTGTTGATCGCCGGATGCATGTTTTATTGGCGGCCAGCGGCACTTGGACTGACGCGGGTGGTCAGACCGGGCCGCATGCTGCTCACAGTCATTGTCGTCTTTGTATGTATACTGCTGTTTCTCGACCTGGTATTGACAAAGCCGGTTGCCGACTTGTTTAACCTCGCGCTGACATCCGAGCGGGAGGAAGGGATCCAGGGCGAGATCGTCCAAGCCAAGGCGAACAACTGGCTGACTGGGCTGCTGCCTTTTGTGATCATCGGCATGGCTGTACCTTTTGCCGAGGAGATTTTTTTTCGCGGCATCATTCAGACGTACTTGGTAAGACGCTGGGGTGCTGTCTGGGGGATTCTCCTCTCCAGCTTCTGGTTTGCACTCGTGCATGTCGATGTAGCATTGTTTCTGCCGCTGTTCGCAATTGGCCTGGCGCTGGGAATCATCAGGCATCGCTTTCAATCGATCTGGGGTTCGGTGATGCTGCACAGTTTAAACAATACCGCGAGCGTCTTTTTCTACTTTTTGTAAGGGGTGAGGTTTCATGGTCACTTGGTTTTCCAGGAAAAGGGTTTCCCTTCCGGAAAAAAGCGAATGGGGGAATCTGCAGGACGCGGTGGAACAGGCAAAAAAACAGTGGCAAATGGCAGAACACGCGATGAGAAACACGGAGGAAGAGGAGGAAATCGACGATGCGATTTACTATCTGTTGTTGACAGAGAAGCGGTATATGTATTTATTGGACAGGGCCCGCGCAGAGTATTCTTATAGCGGGCGGCAGGAGGGCGGAGCATGACGATTGGTTGGATCATTGCCATTGTCGTTGTAGGTTTGCTGCTAGTGGTTACAGCCAGCCACTCGATGGCGGGGCCCCTCAGATGGATTGGACTGGCAGCTTTAAACGTGGTCATTGGCGCCGTCCTGTTGTTCTTCGGCAATCTGATCGGGGAGATCGTCGGCTTTCATGTGCCGATTAATCCCGTAACGGCTCTGCTGGTGGGATTTCTGCGGGTGCCGGGACTGCTTGCGCTCGTTGCGATTAAGATGTACATCGTGTGAAACCAACAGGAGGGAGGCAGCGGGAGGTGGATGAAGACAAGCTTACGCTGATCTACTACGGTGAACCGAACAGCGGTTGTGCTGAGCTAAGGAGGCGGGGCTTCCGCCTGTTGTCCAGCGGCGAAGCGGCCCGGGCAGGGGACCTGCAGATAGATGGACACCTGCTTCTGCAAGCAGAAGATGCCGATAAAGTACGCCGTCTTCCCGTTCACAGCGATACCCGATCGCTCGTCCTCCTGTATGGCGACCGGGTCAGGCACGATCTGGCCGATCAGCTAAACGATCGGAATGGCCATCTGTATGAATCGGTCCGCCTGCTGTTGTTTGAGCATGACAACCGGGCCGTCATCGGCGGGATGGCGGGGAGTGCCTGGATCGGTCGCCTGCGGCGGCTGCTGGCCCGCCAAGGCATGATTTCTCTGGTTTGCCGCGGCGTTGAGGTGGATGAAATCGCTCGTCATCTGCCGATTTATCTCGAGTGGAAGCATCGTTTTTACCAGCTGATGGGCACGGAATGCGACCGCTCGGGTGCCAGGCTGTCAGTAGTGGCTCAGGCCCTTGGAATGGACAAGCGGGTGGGGCAAGGATGGCTTGCGCCGACCTGCCGGCTTCCTATCGGCTGCGCTGCCCAGGAGACAGAAAACTGGCTGCACCAGCAGTGGCAGGTCGTACTGCAAAAAACGAACGTAGAAGTGATCGCTTTTTGGGGACAGGTCTCCTCTGCATGGACCAAACTTCTGAATATCACTCAGGGAAAACAGGTGAGGCTGTACATCCCTGCCGGAGCAGGGAAGACGAACGTTGCAGGCAACGGCTGGCAATTTTTCGACAGCCCGCTGGATACGCTGCAGCAGGCTGATGTATTGCTGATTACCGATGCCGATCAGCGAATTCGCGAAGCAGCGCTGGAGGAAATCACCAGGAGGATGCGTTCTCCAATCGTGCTTGACGCTTGTTCCTGCTACCCCCTTGCGGAGGCGGAGGCAGCGGGGCTGGCCTATCGCACATATGGCCAAAACACGAACATTTGGAATGGAGCTGCTTATAATAGGGTATAATGGTTGGTAGTTCAAGGAAAAAGGTGGGCATGACAATGGATAGACCCCTCCAGCGTTGCATTGTCTGCGGGGAGGAACGGACGGTAGGCATTGCCATCTGGGATCAGTTCATCTGCCACCCTTGTGAGCAAGAGATGGTCAAAACGGATGTACTGGACGAAAAATACCCTTTCTTCATTAAGCAAATGAGACGTATTTGGTTAAAGGAGAACGCGTAAATCCCTACGTGAAGCGACGCTACCCAAAAGCGGCATCCGCGAAAAAGCTGGTGCCCTTTTTGCATTCACAAGCCAAACCGTGTCCCTGCATGGTACAATACATGTATCAGGATGACGTAAGGGATGTGGATCGGATGCTTCAGAATCATCACTCCTTCTGGGAACGGCAAAAACGCGTTCCGCTGTTCGAGGCGTTAACCCGTCATGCCATGCGGGACCCGCATCCGTTTCACGTACCCGGCCACAAGATGGGCAGAAGCTTCGACCGCGGTGGCAGGGAATGGTATGGCCCTATTCTGCCGCTGGATTTGACCGAATTGAGCGGCCTGGACGATCTGCATCAGCCGGAAGGCGCCATTCGCGAGGCCCAGGCTTTGGCTGCCGAAGCGTACGGCGCCGAGGAGACCAGATTTCTCGTCGGGGGCAGTACAGCGGGCAATATCGCCTTGATCCTGACTGCATGCAAGCCGGGGGAAAAAATCATAGTCCAGCGAAATTGCCATAAATCAGTCTACAATGGAATTCTGCTGGCGAGGGCCAAGCCGGTTTTTGTCGTTCCAGCCGTAGACCCGGTTACAGGGGCAGCGGTTGGTCTGCGGCGTGAGGACGTAGAGCGGACGCTGATGGAGCACCCCGATGCCAAGGCGGTGTTCATCACGAATCCAACGTATTACGGAATGGGCATCGACCTGAAGAAGCTGGTTTCGATTGTCCATCGCTTTGGGGTACCGCTCTTGGTGGATGAGGCCCACGGCAGTCATTACGGTTTTCACCCCGACTTGCCTGCATCTGCCATGCAGTCAGGGGCGGATGCTGCCGTACAGTCAACGCATAAAATGTCGACTGCGATGACGATGTCCTCCATGCTGCACGTGCAAGGCAATCGCTTGAATCGGGATCGCCTGTTTCGCATACTGGCGATGATACAGTCATCAAGCCCCTCATATCCGTTGATGGCTTCACTTGACCTGGCGCGCCGTCATATGGTGGTAGCAGGGAGAAAAGAAATGGATCAGGTGCTGCCCTGTTTGCAGCAATTTCGCGAACGGGTATCAACCCTCTCCTGGGTAACCCTGCCCGCCGTCACTGAAGAAAGCGTGTATGCCACGCTGGATCCGTTTAAACTGATGCTGTGTTTCAGGACAAGGGCCATCACAGGATTCCAATTGCAAGGAGAGTTGGAAGCGCAGGGGATTTTTCCTGAATTGGCTGAATTAGGTCATGTCCTGCTGGCTGCGTCAACAGGAACTTTAGCAGAGGATGTCGAATTGGTATGGAATACCCTGCATGCCCGATCTCCGCTATATGATGATGGGGCAAAAAACGCCTCTGCTGCCGGGATGCTGGCATCCCATTTCACCCGCGAGCAGGCGATGCCGATGTACGAGGCGGCCGATGCGGACGCACAGTCTGTGCCGTTGAGCGAGGCGATCGGCGCGGTTGCCGCAGAAATGGTGATCCCGTACCCGCCTGGCATTCCGCTGCTCGTACCGGGAGAGCGGATTGACCAGCAGGCGATCAGCTTATTGCAAAAGCTGAAGGAGAGCGGAACGCGGTTCCACGGGGTAAAAGATCCACAATTGAACGAGATCCAAATCGTACTGGGGAGGAACCGTTGGTGAGCGGTTTGTTCATAACCTTTGAAGGACCGGACGGAGCGGGAAAGACAACACAGGTGCACAACCTTGCAGAGGTTATGCAGAGCAAAGGCTACGACGTGCTTGTGACACGCGAACCGGGCGGTACCGACATTGGAGATAAAATCAGAGAACTTGTGCTAAACCCGAAGCACAAGGAGATGTTCGATCATACGGAAGTGCTGTTGTATGCGGCTTCCCGAGCCCAACACGTCAAAGAAAAAATCATGCCCGCCCTGCAAAGCGGGAAGATCGTCATTTGTGACCGCTTTGTTGACGCGAGCATTGCTTACCAGGGGTACGGACTGGGCTTTCCGATCGAGACCGTTGAATCCATCAACCGATTTGCCACTGCCGGACTTGTTCCGGATCGCACGTACATGCTTGACCTTTCTGTGCAAGAGGCGCAGGTTCGTCTGAGACAACGGGAGGGGCTGGATCGGATTGAACGAAGGGGAGCTGACTACCACGAGCGGGTGCGTGCGGGATTTGCCGAGATCGCCAAACGGCATCCGGAACGCGTTCGCGTGGTTGCGGCCAATCGGCCGATTGAGCAGGTTTCCCAGGAGATTGCCCGCGATATGTTAAATTGGCTTCACCGCCTAACATAAAACCAAGTAGAAAGGATGGGATACGATGAAAATGGTAATCGCCGTTGTGCAGGATAAGGATAGTGGGCGCCTGTCACAATTACTGGTTAAAAAAGGGTTCCGGGCGACGAAATTGGCGAGTACAGGCGGCTTTTTGCGGGCCGGCAATACGACTTTTCTCATCGGTACCGCGGATGAGAACGTACCGGAAGTGATTGAGTTGATTCGCCAAAGCTGTAAATCCCGTCAACAGATGGTGACCCCCGTATCCCCGCTGGGAAGCGCTGTGGATTCCTTTCTGCCGTATCCCTTGGAAGTGCAGGTGGGAGGAGCCGCCGTATTCGTGCTTGATGTAGAGCAATTCCATTCGTTTTAAAACCACGAAATGAGAACGGGGTGTGGAGATGAAAATCGGCGAGGGATTGCGTGCGCCGCTCGGCGTAACCAAAGGAGCAGATGCAAGAAAAAACCTGCAAACAGACCGTGCACGGTTTGGAGACATACTCAAAAACGAAGGGCAGCGGCTGTCGGATGAACGCTTGACGACGCTGTTAAACGAAATTGACAAGCAGGGCCAAATCCTCGCCCGCTCCCGTTCTGTACACGATTTTTACGCGTACAAAAACATGGTAAAACGCTTTATGGAAGAAGCGGTCCGGTTTGGGGTGGCGCTTTCGGACCGGCGCAGCACCAATCGGCGCGGCCGAAGCCGATTGTACAAGATTCTGAAGGAAGTTGATTCGCGGTTGACTCAGTTGGCCGACGACCTGCTTGCCGAGCAGGCGCCGATGATCGATCTGTTGGCGCGAATCGGTGAAATTCGCGGGATGTTGATTAATCTGTACTTTTAGGTGGATGTCATGAGTTGGGAGAAATTTACTGAGCAGCCGCGTGTCGCGGAGATATTGTCCCGGAGCTTGCGCCATGACCGCCTGGCCCATGCTTACCTGTTTACCGGACCAAGAGGCGTCGGGAAAAAGCAAATGGCGATTCATCTGACGAAATCCCTGTTGTGTACCCGATTCGAGGCGGATGCCTGTGATGAATGCCTCAACTGCCGCCGGATCAACTCCGGCAACCATCCGGATGTGTATACGATATCTCCCGAGGGAGAGTCGATTAAAATCGATCAGGTGCGGTCTCTGCAAAAAGAGATGACGATGCGTTCGTTGGAGTCCCCGCACAAGGTGTACATTTTGGAGCACATCGACAAGATGACGTTGCAGGCGGCCAACAGCCTGTTGAAGTTTCTCGAGGAGCCTCCCGCCGGCGTGATCGCGCTGCTGCTGACAGAAAACAGCCACGCGATTTTGCCGACGATCGTCTCCCGGTGCCAGGTGATCCCGTTTTCACCTCTCTCGGCCAGCGAGCTGGTTCGCCGGCTTGCCGCGGAAGGCATTCCGGCAGGGGTGGCCAGTGTCGCTTCCCAAATTACGTCGCATTTGGATGAAGCCAGGGAAATAAGCCAGTCAGATGGATTTGCACAGCTTCGAAGCATAGTGATACAATTGACTAAGGAAATAAAGCAGCGCAGTTCTTCTGCGTTGTTTACCATACACGAACAGTTTTTGAAAAACGATCGATTAAAAGAAGAACTATCACTCTTTTTAGACTTGCTCATCCTTTGGCTGCGGGATATCCTTTATGTGCAAGTAGGCCGGCATGCGCAATTGATTAACAGCGACCAAAGGGATGTGCTTGAGGGACAAGCCCTACAATGGACGCAAGGTGAATTGTTGCACGGGATCGGCCTGACAATGGATACAAGAAGTCGAATAGGACGGAACGCTAATCCGCAGTTGGCGTTGGAGCGGCTAGTTCTTCAACTCCAGGAGGGATTATGAGTGTACGAGGTAGTAGGTGTCCGCTTTAAAAAAGCGGGAAAGATATACTACTTTGACCCTGAGCAACTACCCGTCGACAAAGATAAACACGTGATCGTAGAGACCGCTCGCGGGATTGAATATGGGAAAGTAGTGATTGGCCGCAAAACCGTAAACGATTCGGACGTTGTCCTCCCGTTAAAGAAGGTCATTCGCGTCGCCGACGAAAGCGACGCCGCGCAGGTAGACGAGAACAAGCGGGCTGCCAAAAACGCCTTCAAAATCTGCCAGACAAAGATTCAAGAGCATCAACTGGACATGAAGCTGGTGGATGTCGAGTACACATTTGACCGCAACAAAATCATCTTTTACTTTACGGCGGACGGGCGTGTGGACTTCCGCGAATTGGTGAAGGATCTGGCATCCGTATTTCGCACGCGGATCGAATTGCGGCAAATCGGCGTCAGGGACGAAGCGAAAATGCTGGGAGGGATCGGTCCCTGCGGCCGATTGCTTTGCTGCTCAACCTTTCTCGGCGACTTTGAACCGGTCTCGATCAAAATGGCCAAGGATCAAAGTCTGTCGCTGAATCCAGCTAAAATATCAGGTCTGTGCGGACGACTGATGTGCTGTCTGAAGTACGAAAACGACCTGTACGAAAGCGCAAAAGAAGATTTGCCTGATATTGGGACACCTGTGGTCACACCGATGGGTGAAGGCAAGGTGGTCAGTGTCAACATCCTTGATCGGTACGTACAAGTGGATCTTACAGAGGCGGAACGCGTGATGGAATTTAGCCTCGATGAGATTGTGACAGCGCATATGGCGGCTGAATAAAGGGCTTATGCAGGGCATGGGCAGCGGGATGGGGTGGTTTTGTGGATAAACAACAAATCTTCATAAAGATAGGAAGTATAGAAGAGAGAATTGGTGAATTGTACCAGGAAATCGGGGAACTGAAAGATGTCATTGTCAGCCTGATGGAGGAAAATGGCCAATTGCTTGTTGAAAACCAGCATCTGCGCAACCGACTGACTGCCAAACCGCTAGAACCTGTACCTGCCGCAAAGCCTGCTGTGTTGAAGGAAAGGTTGCCGGAGAGAAAACAGCGAATCGTAGGAGAAGGCTACGATAATCTCGCCCGCTTGTATGCGGAAGGTTTTCACATATGCAATGTTCATTACGGAAGTTTGCGCAAGGAAGGCGACTGCCTGTTCTGCCTATCATTTTTGAACGGTGCTGCTCAAAAATAAAAAAGCGACCTAATCCAATCCGGAATGGGTCGCTTTTCCCCTTACAGAAGGAGTACAAAGCGAATGCCAGAAAGAAACGTTTCGCTTTATGAAACAGAGCGAATTGACGACTTGCTCACCCATAATCTGAGGATCATCCAAAGCCATGAAGTGTTCTGCTTTTCGATGGATGCCGTGCTGCTCAGCCGGTTTGCTTCTTTGCCCAAGCGGGGAAAAGTAATGGACCTGTGCACGGGGAACGGAGCGATTCCGCTCATCATGAGCACGCGCTCCCCGGAGGCTGTGTTCACAGGCCTGGAGATTCAGGAACGGCTGTTTGACATGGCTCGGCGCAGCGTAGCACTCAACGGTTTGGAAGAGCGGATCAAGATCTGCCATGGCGATGTTAAAGAAGCGCCCCAGCTGTTTGGTTACGGACAATTCGACCTGGTAACCTGCAACCCTCCTTACATGCCGGCGGCAAGCGGTGAAACGAACAGCCGCAGCCATTTTGCCATCGCCCGGCACGAAATCCTGCTTACGCTGGAGGATGTCATTCGCGTCAGCAGCCAGCTTGTCAAAAATGGCGGAAAGGTAGCCTTGGTGCACCGGGCCAGTCGGCTGATTGACATCTTGTCCCTGATGCGCCAGTATGGTATCGAGCCGAAGCGGATGCGGCTCGTACACCCCAGGCGCGACGCCGAACCGAACATGGTGCTGATCGAGGGCATGCGCGGCGGAAAACCGGAGCTGCGGATTCAACCGCCGTTGATTGTGTACGAGCAAGGGGAAGAATACTGTGAAGAACTGTACGAAATTTACTTCGGCAAGCGGGATTCCCTCGCATAAAGGCCACTTTGTCTACATCCTGCGCTGCGGGGACGGCTCTCTGTACACGGGCTATACGACCGAACTGCCGCGGCGGATAGCGGAGCATAACGCCGGGAAAGGGGCAAAGTACACGCGCGGCCGCGGTCCGGTGCAGCTCGTCTACATGGAAGAAGGCGCGAGCCGTTCGTGGGGCCAGCAGCGCGAGGAGGAGATCAAGCGGCTGACGCGTGCCAAAAAAGAACGCCTGATTGAAGCGGGAGCCAAGTGTTTGGCGGAAGGGGGCAGGGCGGGAGATGAATGTTCAACAGAGCTTTACCGGTGATGCAGGAGGCGTTTTGTACCTCGTCGCCACGCCTATCGGCAACCTGGATGATATCACGGTCAGATCGCTGTCGACCCTTCGCGAGGCCGACGTCATCGCCTGCGAGGATACGCGCCAGACGCGTAAGCTGCTCGCGCATTTTCAAATTGAGAAACGCACGGTTAGTTATCATGAACACAACAAAGAGGCGAGCGGAGCGGGACTTTTGCAGTGGTTGGCGGAGGGAAAGAAGATCGCTCTTGTAAGTGACGCAGGTCTGCCGGCAATCTCGGATCCGGGGGCGGATCTGGTAAAAGCGGCGGTGGCGGCCGGTTTTGCGGTCGTGCCGGTACCGGGCGCAAATGCGGCGCTGACCGCGCTGATCGCTTCCGGTCTGCCTACGGAACGATTCGTCTTTTGCGGCTTCCTGCCGCGTGACAAGAAGCCGCGTCTGGCAGAACTGCAGCGGGTGAAAAAGTACCAGGAAACCCTGCTCTTTTACGAAGCGCCCCACCGGATTCTGAAAACCCTGGAGGCCATGCGCGAGGTTCTAGGGGACCGGCAAGCTGTCTTGGCCCGGGAGTTGACCAAGCGTTACGAGGAGTTTGTCCGCGGTACGCTGACAGAATTGATCGACTGGCTGGAGGCCGGGGAGATTCGCGGCGAATTTTGCATTGTTGTGCATGGTTGTGATGAAGCTGACGAGACATGCGGGACTGAGCCGGATGCCGCCTGGTGGCAGGAGATGACACTTGCCGAGCATGTCGATCACTACCTGGGCCAAGGGATGACGATGAAAGAGGCGATGAAGCAGACGGCGCAAGAGCGCGGGTTATCAAAGCGCGATGTGTACAACGAGTACCATCGGCAGATTTAGCTGATTTATGGAGTGTGCCTGACAACATGGGATAAAGAGATCACAGACAGAAGAAATGGGGAGAAGAAACGAGATGAAAAAATGGATACCGACGATCCTGGCCTGCCTCATTTTCTTGCCAGGCTACGGTGCAGCGTTCGCAGAAGAGAAACCAAATCCGCCCATAAAGCTTGATGTGGATGAAGACGGAAAAACGGACTTTCTGATAACGGTAGAAGGGTGGTCCCGCTTCACCCCGCCCAAAGTCGAGCAGAAGGAATACCAGCAGGCGACCTACACCACGTATACATACGAGGATGAAGGGGGACAAACCAAATTTACCTTGACGTTGGTCAAGACAGCGAAAAACGATGTGCTGTTTTTTGGGAATCAGCAGCAGTCGGAAAAGCCGGTGACGACTTATATGACGGTGCAGATCAACGATCCTTACATCTCCCACCAATACTTGATTCCCGAGGACGGAGAAAATTACAAGGGACAATGGCAGGGGTGGTATTCGGAAGCCAAGTCTGCGCCGATGCCGATCAGACCGGTATACGCGCAAGGCAGCAAGCTGAATGGCCGGATTGGCTCGATTGACCTGTATACGCCGCAGGGAGACACTGTGATTAAACTAGTGGGGAATATTCCGGTTAACCGGATTAAAAATGAGAAGGACACCCGCTATCAGTTCCAGCTGCCCGGAAAACAACAGGAGGCGTCGCAAACCTGGGGCATCTTGTCGACCCGCCCGCTGATCCAAAATGCCATACCAGAGGCGGCCAAACTGGCGCAGCAGATGGATAAAGACACGTTCCGCAAGCTTGGCGTAGACGGTTTGTACGAGACCACGCCGCTTACCTACTTTCCGTCCTCGCCGGATTCCTATTACCGTAATCCGGCCAATATTACCGGACTGCGCCATGTATTTGACTCCAATCAGGCCCAGTACGGCGGCTTGACCTATGCGATGGTAACTCACCTGGCCTATGTGGCGGTGCAGAACCAGAACGAACAGGGCTACTGGGAGACAGCTCCCCGTTCCAACTGGCTCTTTCAAGACTATCAGATCGACAGCCATTACTTCGACAATCGCCGCAATGCCGACAATGCTACCTTTTTACTGCGGTACAATCGGATGTATCCCGATCCGGTTATCCAACAGGCGCTGGAAAAATGGGAATCCTTCCTGTACAAGTACATTGACAAGACCAGTCTGCAGACCGAAAACGGCGGATACCTTTTGTCTGATTATGTCGATGCATCCATGGAGCATGTCTCCCATACGGCGCTAAATCATCACATTGCGATCCTCAACTACCTGTTGGAGAGCAACCTGTATGCGCCAAACGATGAGAAGCGCGAATACATCGACCTGCTGCAGCGAGGCATCGAGGATACGCAGGATTTGTGGATCAAGCCGAACTCGGATTTGTACTACGCCCTGTACCGGGATCTGACACCGCACGCCTACCCCGATTACTACAGCCTGACGCTGGAAGATATGATTCTTACCCAGGCGCTGCTCAGGCAAAATAACTTGCCGGAAAACGAAGCAATAAAAAGATTGATGGACGCCAAACGGAGCTGGATGGATGCACAGCAGGCACAGCAGCGGACCGTAACCAACCAACAGTAATCGAACAAACGAAGAGGCAGCCTGAATGAATCAGGCTGCCTCTTTACTGTTGTCCGAAGCTTAGCGGTTTTGCGAAACAGGCATTTCGGAGATGCAGTCACGGCAAATGATTTTGCCTTTAAAGTAAGTCACTTGGTCAGCGTTGCCGCAGAAAATGCAGGCAGGCTCGTACTTTTTCAGGATAATCCGTTCACCGTCCACGTAGATTTCCAAAGCGTCCTTTTCAGCGATTCCCAGGGTGCGGCGCAATTCAATCGGAATCACTACTCTTCCAAGTTCATCTACTTTTCTTACAATACCTGTTGATTTCATGATAGGTACGTCTCCTCTCTCATAGCAAAAATTGTCCGTTTATTTCTGTAATTTGATTTTAATCGCCATGATTCGACAAAATCATTGTGTCTTTTATCATACCAATGATACCAAAAGGTGTCAATCTCTTTTTGACATTTCCTTGCATTGATGGATGCTATTTTCACTAAAATACTTCAAGTTTCCAGGTAAATAACCTATTTATATGATATTAATGTAAATAATAGTCAATCCTCCGCCCGTTAATTTTCATTTTTTACATTTTTGTGGTATGTTGACAATTGGAAATGGTTCTCTTGGTAAATTGATCGATAAGACGTTTTTTGTCGAATAAGATTTGTCAAAATTACGGAAACGCTTGCCTGTCTTGACAGTAGGTTTAGGAGAGGTTAACCTTGTATACAATAGGATTATTGATGAATGATAGACGATGACGGGAAGAGTAGGCTTTTAGAGACTTATCGCCAGAGAACCGGGGTTGGTGGAAACCGGTATAAGGACGAAAGCTGAAGATGGCCCCCGAGTTTCGCTGGTGAGCCCGGTTTTCAAGCGTGTGATTGCCGCTGCTAGCCAACGACGCATGCTGCGTTACAGCGAAGTCTGATGTCGACTTGCCAAGTCCACTGCTTGCGAGAGAGTGGAGAAGTTGGGTGGTACCACGAGTAAAGCGCTCGTCCCATATCGGGGCGGGCCTTTTTTATTAAAAAGGAGGAGGTCATTGATGACCAGACCAACTTATTACATCACGACACCGATCTACTATCCGAGCAACAAGCTTCACATCGGCAACGCCTACACGACGATTGCCGCGGATGCCATGGCCCGTTACAAACGGCTGCAGGGTTACGATGTCTACTACCTGACGGGAACCGATGAGCATGGACAAAAGCTGCAGGAGCGGGCTGCCAGTGAAGGCAAGCAGCCGCGTGAATTCATCGACCCGATCGTCGACTGGATCCGCGATCTATGGGATCGCCTGGACATTTCGTACGACGATTTTATCCGCACCACCCAGCCGCGCCACAAAGATGTCGTCCAAAAAATATTTCAGCGTCTGGTGGATCAGGGCGACATTTACCTGGGCGAATACGAAGGGTATTACTGCGTTCCGTGCGAATCGTATTGGACCGAGACGCAGGCAAAAACGGACAAGGGATACATCTGTCCGGACTGCGGCCGCGAACTGAAAAAAGTCAAAGAGAAAAACTACTTTTTCCGCATGTCCAAATACCAGGACAGACTACTGGAGTACATCGAGCAGCATCCCGAGTTCATTCAACCGGAATCGCGCCGCAATGAGATGGTCAACAACTTTCTGAAGCCGGGCCTGCAGGATCTGAGCGTTTCCCGCAGTACGTTTGATTGGGGAATTAAGGTGCCCCAGGATCCGGAGCACGTCATCTACGTCTGGATCGACGCGCTGACAAACTACATTTCGGCACTGGGATACCTCAGCGAAGATGACAGCAAGTATCGGCGGTACTGGCCGGCGGACGTTCACCTCGTCGGGAAGGACATCCTTCGCTTCCACACCATCTATTGGCCGATCCTGTTGATGGCATTGGATCTCCCGCTGCCGAAAAAAGTATTTGGCCACGGCTGGCTGTTGATGCCTGACGGCAAGATGTCGAAATCAAAAGGCAACGTCATCGATCCGAAGCTGTTGATCGACCGCTACAGTTCCGACGGCGTCCGCTATTTCCTGCTTCGCGAGATCGCCTTCGGGCAAGACGGCGTATTTACTCCGGAAAGCTTTATCCAGCGCCTCAACTTTGACCTGGCCAACGATCTGGGCAACCTCGTCAGCCGGACGGTCGCGATGATTGAGAAGTATTTTGACGGCACCATTCCCGCTCCGGAGCAGCCGGGTGAATTCGACGACCAGTTGATCGCATTGGCGAAACGGACGCGCGGCCTGGTTGAAGAGCACCTCGATCAGATGCACTTTGGCAATGCCCTCTCACATCTGTGGGAACTGGTCGGCCGGACGAATAAGTACATCGATGAAACACAGCCGTGGAATCTGGCCAAGTCTGATGAGAACCGGGCGAGATTGGGAACGGTGATGTACAATCTGGCTGAAAGCATTCGGATCATCTCCATTTTGCTGCAGCCGTTTATGACCAAGACTCCGGAAAAAATCTGGCGCCAGTTGGGCATAGCGGATACTCCCGCGGCCAGGCGCTGGGAGTCGGCGGGGGCTTGGGGGATTCTTCCCGCAGGGGTGCAGGTCAGCCGGGAGGAACTGCTGTTCCCGCGTCTGGATATCGAACAGGAACTGGCTTTCATCGATGCTTCGACTGCAGAGGCTCGCAAACAAGCAGAAGAAAACAAAAAGAAACAGGAGGCGCTAAAAACAGTGACTGCTCCAGAAGAACAAGGAAAACCGGCCGACGCCAAAGAAGAGATCGGCATTGACGACTTTGCCAAAGTGGAGCTGCGGGTGGCTCAGGTGACGGCCTGCACCAAACATCCAAATGCCGACAAGCTGCTCGTGCTCCAGCTCGATCTGGGCTATGAGCAAAGACAGGTGGTCTCGGGCATCGCCAAGCATTATCAACCGGAGGAATTAGTCGGCAAAAAAGTCATCGTCGTGGCCAACCTAAAGCCGGTGAAGCTGCGCGGCGAGCTTTCGCAAGGCATGATCCTGGCGGCATCGGCCGGCGATCAGCTGACAGTGGCTACCGTGGATCCGTCGATGCCAAATGGCGCCATTGTCAAATAACGAAAGGAATGAACAACCGTTGTTAATTGATACACATGCTCATTTGAATGCGCCGGAATTTGCCGAGGACCGGGATGAAGTGATTAGCCGTGCGCGTGAAAACGGCGTTTCGACCATGATTAACATCGGGTTTAACAGAGAGACGATTCCTACCTGCCTGGAGCTGGCGGAGCGTTACGAATTCATTTACGCCGTGATAGGCTGGCACCCGCAAGATGCCAAAGACATGACCGATGCCGATCTGGAGTGGATCGCCGAGCTGACCCGCCATCCCAAAGTGGTTGGCCTTGGGGAAATGGGGTTGGATTACTATTGGGACACATCTCCGAAAGATGTGCAGGCAGAGGTGTTCCGCAAGCAGATCCGGTTGGCCCGCGAGTTGAAACTGCCGATCGTGATTCACAACCGCGATGCCCATGAGGATGTCATCAAGATCCTTCGGGAGGAAAAAGCGGAGGAGGTAGGCGGCGTCATGCACTGCTTCTCCGGAAGCTGGGAAACGGCAAAGCTTGCTCTGGAGATGAACTTCTACATCTCCTTTGGCGGGCCGTTGACGTTCAAGAACGCCAAGAAGCCTAAGGAAGTAGCTGTTCAGGTGCCGCTTGACAGGCTGTTGGTGGAGACGGATTGTCCCTACCTGACACCCCATCCTTACCGCGGGAAGCGGAACGAATCCGGATACGTGCGCTTGGTGGCGGAAGAAATGGCGAACCTTCGCGGTCTGTCCTACGAGGAAATGATCCAGATCACAGGGGATAACGCACAAAGGCTGTTCCGGCTGCCAGCCCGTTCCTAAAGGATAAAGACCCCGCTTATGCCTTATTGTCTGGGCGATAAGCTTGTCTACAAAAAAGGTCCCGACTTTTGTGCGGGACCTTTTTGCATACTTTCGTTCTCCGGAAAGACCATGATGCATAAACTGGTAAAGTATAGTTGCCTTTTGTTTAGCGTTGTCGAAAGAAAAATGATAGTCGACAAGCTGCTTTCGACAGGAAGTGCCTATTATTCGTGAACAGGATTTGCTAAGCTTTGTCCCATGAAGCTAGTAGGACCCGCGAATAACAAGCCCTTTCCGGGGCTTGGATCCATGTGAGGAGGAGATAGAATTTGACAAATGGAGCAAAGTAGCATAAAATCAAACAGACTTTAGCTCTTGCATGAGGAGGAATTTTTTGGGAAAGTCCTCTAACGGCAAAGAAAGGCAGTCTTTGCGGTTCAGAATTCTGACATGTATCGCTGCGGAGAGGAAGCTGGACACCTCCCGGCGATTCAAGGACAGCTTTTCTTAAAAGGAGTGTGGCAAATGGAAATAGAGAAGAACAGGATAATGCCCAAAAAGCTTCTTCCGTATGTACTGGGAGGGGCTGCCGTCATAGCGTTATCCGTCCTGAGCTACTTCTTCATCCTGTCAACCCAGCCGAAAGAAGTGACCCTCACCTTAGATGGAGTAACTCAGTCGTATCAAACGATGGCAAGCAATGTAAAGCAGTTCCTAAAGGAACAAAACATAAAAATCAGTGATGCCGATATACTTGCCCCGGCAGCGGAAACACCCATTACAAAAGATTTGAACATTCAGGTAAAATTGAGCTGGGCAATACCTGTGACGGCAGATGGGCAGACGAAGAAGGTCCGGACGGTCGAACGGAGTGTCGACAAGATCCTGCAGGCTGCGGGGATTGAGCTTCGCAAACAGGATCGGGTCGAACCTGCATTGACGGCAACCGTTACCCCATCCACTAACATCGTCGTCACGAGAGTGGATGAAAAAGTGGTCCAGGTCGAACAAAGAGTTCCCTATCAGGAAATTCGCCAGGCGGATTCTTCCTTGGCCAAAGGACAAAGCCGTGTGCTGCAGGAAGGCAAGGAGGGTATAGCCCGCTTGCACTACAAGCTTACGCTGGTCGATGGAAAAGAAGTCTCCCGTGAATTAATCAAGACCGACGTCGTAAATGCCAAGCGTGACCGCGTTCTCGCTTATGGAACGGGTACGCCGCTTCTGGCTTCACGCGGCGGGGCGGTTGACAGGGCGAGACAGGTGCTGAGCAACGTTACATTGACCGCCTATTCGGCAGATGCCGGCGGCGGACACGGACGGACGGCAACAGGCGTAAGAGCTACCGAAGGCAGGACAGTCGCCGTAGATCCCAATGTCATACCTCTGGGATGGTGGGTGTACATCGAAGGCGTCGGCTATCGCCGTGCCGAAGATACTGGCGGCGCAATAAAAGGCTCCATCATTGACGTCTACATCGAAAGCAGCTCAGAGGCTAGAAGGTTTGGAAGAAAACGCGGGAAAACCGTGTATATCATCGGTCCGAAAAAGCCGGAAGAATAGTTATGATGGAAAGGCAAGGAGACTCTCCTTGTCTTTTTGCTTTTTTCATTCGAGGTAATATGGTAAGCTTTTTAGATAAATCTAATGGGGGAAGGTTCTCCTATACATTATTACGCAGGATCAGCCTGTTTCGTTTCATATCCGGGACAACTTTACGTATAATTTTTTTGAGAAAATGTTGGACAGGTCGAAAAGAGGTAGCTTATGAAAATAAAGGAATTAATTGTCGTGGAGGGCCGTGACGATACGGCCGCCATTTTGCGTGCTGTGAACGCTGACACCATTGAGACGGGAGGATCGGCGATAAACGATGCCGTCATTCAAAAAATTCGCCTGGCACAGGAGAAACGCGGCGTCATTATTTTTACCGACCCCGATTATCCGGGGGAGCGGATTCGCAAAATCATCAGCCAGGCTGTTCCGGGATGCAAACACGCCTTTATCAAGCGTGAAGACGGCTGCAAGAAGGGGAAAGTGGGAGTGGAGCACGCATCTCCAGAGGTAATCCGCCAGGCGCTGGCCGGCATACACACAGAGATGGCAGAGCAGGCCGGCGAGATCACGCTGGAGGACCTGGTTACAGCCGGGCTGGCGGCAGGGGCGTCTGCGAGCAAAAGACGGCTCCGTTTGGGCGACCTGCTGGGGATCGGTTACGCAAATGTAAAGCAGCTGCAAAAGCGCTTGAACGCCTTCCAGATCAGCCGTGAGGAGTTTTGGGCGGCGGTTGCCAGATTGGATGAAGAGGAGAATACCAAGTGACGACACCCATTCAAAAAGATATCGGCACACCGACTCGAACGCGGGCAATATTGGAGGAGTACGGTTTTTCCTTTAAAAAGAGCCTTGGCCAGAACTTCCTGGTCGATCCTAATATTTTGCACAACATCGTAGAGGCGGCCGAGCTGTCAAAGGAGAAGGCGGTCATCGAAGTGGGACCGGGCATTGGGGCACTGACGGAGCAGCTGTGCCGGGCTGCCGGACGCGTGTTGGCGATAGAGCTTGACCAGAGACTGCTGCCGATACTGGCACAGACGCTGTCTCCTTACGAAAATGTCGAGGTGATTCACGGAGACGTTTTACAGCTTGATTTGAAACGCCTAATCGCGGAGCGCCTCGGCGGGAGCGGGGCGATTAGCGTCGTCGCCAACCTGCCTTACTATGTGACCAGCCCGATCCTGATGAAGCTGTTGGAGGAGAAACTGCCTCTGGAGTCCATCGTGGTCATGATACAGAAGGAAGTGGCAGATCGAATCGCTGCCAAGCCGGGCACGAAGGATTACGGGTCGCTCAGTGTAGCCGCCCAATTCTACGCTGTCCCGGAAGTAGAAATGATCGTCCCGGCCAGCGTATTCATCCCCAAGCCGAACGTCGACTCAGCCGTACTTTCCCTGCGGATTCGCAAACAGCCCCCGGTGGAAGTGAACGATGAGCGCCTGTTTTTTAAAGTTGTTCGCGCCAGCTTCGGTCAGCGCCGGAAAACCTTGCTGAACAACATGATCACAAGCTTGTTTGGCAAGGAGCGAAAACTGCTGGCGGCTGAGGTGCTGAATGCTGTGGGGATCGATCCGGGCAGGCGGGGAGAGACGCTTGCAATAGAGGAGTTTGCTGCGATCGCAAACGAGATATCGCGGCGAAATTTGATTCGCCTAGATTAGCCATGCTTCTACAAAAAATCATCGTTGACAAAAGCTGAATTTGGTTGCTATAATTTTAAATTTGTTTGACACACTAATCGTAGGCTGTTATAATAGAAGCAAGCGAGGTGGGTGAAACAAATGGCTAGAAATGCGTTACTTGATATTAAACGCAGTTTAGACCTCCACATTGGCGAGAGGATCATGTTAAAAGCCAATGGCGGTCGCCGAAAGACCGTCGAAAGGACGGGCATCCTCGAAGAAACATACCCCTCTGTCTTTGTCGTCAAGCTCGATGACGATCAGTTGTTTGAAAGAGTTTCGTATAGTTATGCTGACATCCTGACGGAAACCGTGGAACTGACGGTTTGCCGTGACGATGAGCACATTCGCATTACTTTTGTTCAACAGTAGAGCCTCTCGGTTCTACTGTTTTGTTTTGCCCCCTGAAGCGTATACTATGCCTGTCAGCGAGAAAAGGGGGCTGCTGCGCATGGGTCGCAGAGGCGGCATCATGTCTGAGCAATTTAAATTGGAAGTAGCGAAAGAACTGGGGTTTTACGACACCGTTAAGAACGAAGGATGGGGAGCCATCACGACTCGTGATGCGGGGAACCTCGTGAAGCGTGCTATCCAGATTGCCGAAGAAGCGTTAGCCAAGCAAAAGACCGAATAAACTCGCTGACAACAAGCCGGGTAGATTCCCGGCTTTGTGCCTTTCCAACCGCTGGCACTTCACTTTTCGCCTGTGTTACAATAAAATACGAAAGGATACTAGAACACGGGCAGAGGTGAACAAGGTGAGGATCTCAGTTAAGGCGCCGGCAAAAATTAATTTGACCTTGGACGTACTCGCCAAACGACAAGACGGATATCACGAAGTAGAAATGGTTATGACAACGGTCGATCTGGCTGACCGGGTCGATTTGACTCTGCTTGCAGGCGATGAGATCACGCTTGAGTGCTCTGCCAGCTTCGTGCCTGATGACGAACGAAACCATGCCGTTAAAGCGGCTCGAATACTGAAAGAACGCTTTGGGGTAAAAAGCGGCGTTCACATATACATCGACAAGCAAATCCCTGTGGCCGCCGGTCTGGCTGGCGGCAGCAGCGATGCGGCCGCGACATTGCGCGGGCTCAATCGTCTGTGGGGACTTCAGTTGTCTCTGGAAGAGTTGGCCGTTATCGGCGAGGAGATCGGTTCGGACGTGCCGTTTTGCGTTTACGGAGGGACTGCGCTGGCAACAGGCCGGGGAGAACAGGTGAAGCTGCTGTCTGCTCCAGCTCCTTGTTGGGTCGTTTTGGCCAAGCCGCCGATCGGCGTCTCCACGGCCGAGGTATACGGGAACCTGAACGTTGACAACATCCGCGAGCACCCGTCTGCCCAGGAGATGATCCAGGCGATCAGCGATCAGGACTTTTTGGGCATGTGCCGCGCGTTGGGAAATGTCCTGGAGGAGGTTACCCTTCCCCGCTATCCGCAGGTGCGTCAGATCAAGAATCTGATGATCGAGTCGGGGGCGGACGGGGTGCTGATGTCCGGCAGCGGACCTACCGTGTACGCACTCGTGCAGAAGGAAGCCAAGGTGTACCGCATCTACAATGCGCTGCGCGGGTTTGTGAAAGACGTCTACGCGGTGCGTTTACTAGGCGGAACGGAAGCGGAAGTGCTTGCGCAAATCCGTACATAAATGGTACATTAACACTTAATATTCGGTTTTTGTTTGGGGGAAGAAAAATGAAAAAAATGCGCAGAAGCGCGCGTTTGGTAGATATGACGCAATACCTGCTCACGCATCCCCACACGCTTATTCCGCTTACGCTATTTTCGGAACAATACGGGTCGGCCAAGTCCTCCATCAGTGAGGATTTATCAATCATCAAGGATGCTTTCGAAAGCGAAGGAGTCGGATTGTTGAAGACGGTGGCGGGGGCTGCCGGCGGGGTCAAGTACATCCCGATGACAAAACAGGAGCAGGCCGAGCAGTTTATGGGCGAACTGATTCAGTACTTGGAAAAGCCGGAGCGTCTGCTGCCCGGCGGTTACTTGTACATGTCTGACGTATTGGGCAACCCGCAGACCCTCGAAAAAATCGGCAGGTTATTTGCGACGGCGTTTGTCGACCAAGAGATAGATGTGGTCATGACAGTAGAGACGAAGGGGATTCCGCTGGCATATGCCACAGCCCGCTTCCTGAATGTTCCGGTCGTAATCGTACGCCGCGACAACAAGGTGACGGAGGGATCTGTCGTCAGCATCAATTACGTATCGGGATCGAGCAAGCGCATTCAAACCATGTCACTGGCCCGCCGTGCACTGGCTGAACAATCCCGGGTGCTGGTTGTCGACGACTTCATGAAAGCCGGCGGGACGGTCCGCGGAATGATCGATCTCCTGCAGGAATTTCAAGCGACGGTCGTCGGCTGCGGGGTACTCGTCGAGGCCGCTGATGTAACGGAAAGGCTTGTCGACGACTACGTCTCGCTAGCGAAGCTGCAAGATGTCGATGTGAAGGAAAAACAAGTAAAAATAACGCTTGGCAGTTACTTCGAGCAGTCCAGTTAGGACCTTGGTCCTTTTGGTTTCTTCTTCTTGAAGTCACGGCTGGCCGCAAATAAAAAGCGCTGGAAAAAGCAGGACTCTGTTGCTTCTTACAGAATGCTTCATATACAGGTTTATTAGAGAGGAAGGATATCCATGAGCAAAGTATCTTTTGTGTCGACAGAAAAAGCGCCGGCTGCGATCGGCCCGTACAGTCAGGCAGCCAAAATAGGGAATTTTCTCTTTACGTCTGGACAAATCCCGTTAAAGCCGGACGGCAGTTTGGTTGAGGGGGGGATCGTGGAGCAGACGCATCAGGTCTTTTCCAATCTCCGTGCGGTTTTGGAGGCGGAAGGCGCTGATTTTACCAACGTGGTCAAAGCGACGGTCTTCATCAAGGACATGAATGATTTTGCCAGCCTGAACGAGGTGTACGCCAGTTATTTCGGCGACCATCGGCCTGCCCGGACGACTGTCGAAGTGTCTCGTTTGCCGAAGGATGTAGGTGTGGAAATAGAACTTGTCGCTTATATAGGCTAATGGGTTTAGATTTTTTCTGTTTTTTTTACAATATTTCGGAAAGTGGAAGGAATATTTACCCATCATGTTGAAGTAGTAGGCAGGATCAGACAAAAGGGAGTGAACATGATGGAAGTCACTGATGTAAGACTCCGCCGTGTCAACACGGACGGAAGGATGAAGGCCATTGCATCTATTACCATCGACCACGAGTTCGTGGTTCACGATATCCGCGTAATTGACGGCAATAATGGCATGTTTGTGGCCATGCCGAGCAAGCGGACGCCAGATGGTGAATTCCGTGACATCGCTCATCCGATCTCGTCTACTACACGCGAGAAAATCCAGGCGGCTGTTCTGGCCGAGTACGAACGGGCCGGTTTGGAGGAAGAAGAACAGATCGAAGCTGGAGCGTAAAGAAAGAGCACCCTATACGGGTGCTTTTTCTTGTGGGTAGCACGCTTCCAGATCAGCGACAATCGACTGCTGATCGAGTCCCTCGCCGATAAAGACGGCAACCATTTTGGGACCAAAGTTTTCAAAGGGAAAGAGAAGGACCTGGTTTTCCGTCTGTTGGAAGGAAATCAGGTTGTTTTGGCCGACGAATTCGACGTAACCCTTGGCGCGATATACGTTTTTCGGCAATCCCCGCAAAAAGGTTTCAAACTTCTTGGCGTCAACGGGACCCTTAAAGC
Organism: Brevibacillus sp. B_LB10_24; assembly: GCF_046036945.1. Taxonomy (NCBI): domain Bacteria; kingdom Bacillati; phylum Bacillota; class Bacilli; order Caryophanales; family Paenibacillaceae; genus Brevibacillus; species Brevibacillus sp. B_LB10_24. Next base: position 22,638 of record NZ_JBJQOQ010000046.1, read on the forward strand.
GATAGGAAAAGGTTTCAATACTGTGGTACAAGGAAGTCTGCCGCGGTGTGCTCATCCCGAGCGATTGTTTGAGCTTGTCGAGCGGTGAAAATCGGCCGATGCTTTTCTGGACGGAAGGACGGCGATTCGTTTCCTGTTGACGTTCCGCTGGTTGGCCGACAGAGCGGAAGGCCAGCCGTTTGAGCGTGAGAACAGCCTGGATGTCTGCTTCTCCGTGCACAGTCTCGCAGACAGGTGCGTCGGAATTGTATTCACTCAGCTTTTGCCTGACCTTGGCAAGTGTGTGGCTTTCGACGAGGTCGCATTTGTTTAACACGATCAGGTCGGCGGCCATGACCTGATTGCGAACCGTTTTTACCAGGGCGCTGTTCGAATGCAGGCGGGAGGTCAGGTCCAGAAAACGCGATGCGTCCACCACGCTGACGATGCCTTTCAATTCAGTATGTTCGTACAATTCCGGATGGGTCAAGGCGTCTATCAGGTCGAGGGGATCGGCGACACCCGTCGTTTCGATGATGATCTGATCGGGAGCAAAGGCGGTCATGATCTCTTTCAGGCTCTCTGCCAGCTCGCCGCGAATGGAACAGCAGATGCAGCCATCCAGCATTTTTTTCACCGGAAAACCCAAGCCTTGAATTTGTTCACCGTCGATATCCTCTTCGCCCATTTCGTTCATCAGGACGACCACGTTGCCTCCCTGCCCTCGCAAGTGCGCGAGCAGTTTTTGCAGGAAAGTGGTTTTCCCGCTGCCGAGATACCCGCTTAAGAGATAGATTTGTGCCGGCATTTTCCATACCTCCGATCCTAGAAAATACGTTATTTTTATGATAGCGGTCTCTTGTGAGAGCGTCAATTTTTGGACAGAAATCCTCCATTGGCTATCTTGAAATCACCATGTGATTAAGATATAGTCAGGATGGAACTTATAAGCTGGAGGTCTATCATGTCAAACATACATGCCGTGGTTCTAGCAGCAGGACAGGGCACGCGAATGAAATCTAAGCTTTATAAGGTGTTGCACCCGGTGTGCGGGAAACCAATGGTACAGCATGTCGTAGACACGCTTGCCGCCATGCGGGTGGAGGAGATTGTCGTCGTAGTGGGACATGGTGCTGATGCCGTCAAAGGCCTGTTGGGCGAGCGGGTGGCATACGCCCTGCAGGAAGAACAGTTGGGTACAGGGCATGCGGTCAAACAGGCGGTGCCTTTTTTGGCTGACAAAGAGGGAACAACACTGATCCTGTACGGCGATGTTCCATTACTCTCAAAAGAAACGTTATCAGCTTTGCTTGACTATCATTTGCAGCAGCAGGCGTCTGCTACTGTTTTGACGGCGGTTGTGGAAGATCCTGCCGGCTATGGCCGGATGATTCGAGACAATGCCGGAGAGGTACTGCGCATCGTCGAACATAAGGACGCCTCCGAGGAAGAACGGACGGTTCGGGAGATTAATACCGGAATCTACTGCTTTGACAACAAAAGACTGTTGGAAGCTTTGTCACAGCTAAATAATAATAATGCTCAAGGCGAGTACTATATCACTGATTGCATTGAAATTTTGCGCAAGGCTGGACAAAAGGTGTGTGCATTTGAAGCTGCTGATCCCGACGAGGCCAATGGCGTGAACGACCGGGTGCAGCTCGCCCAGGCGGAAGCGTATTTGCGCCGGCGGATCAATGAAATGCACATGCGCAACGGCGTTACGATCATCGACCCTAGCACGACCTACATCGATACGGATGTAACGATCGGCCGGGATTCGATTATTCTGCCGTCCACGATTCTCCGCGGCAAGACCAGCATCGGGGAAGACGCCAAAATCGGCCCTCATGTCGAACTGACAAATGTCATTGTGGAAGACGGTGTGACGATCTCTCACTCTGTTCTCGTCGATGCCCGGGCGGATGCGGGGGCCACTGTCGGTCCGTTCGCTTACGTTCGCCCCGGTTCGCATATTGGCGCCCGCGCCAAGGTGGGGGACTTTGTCGAATTGAAAAATACAAAGGTAGGCCCGGGCAGCAAAATCCCGCATTTGAGCTATGTAGGCGACGCTGAGATCGGCGAAGGCGTCAACATGGGCTGCGGTACGATTACGGTAAATTACGACGGCGCCCAAAAACATCAGACTATCGTCGAGGATGGCGCTTTTGTCGGCTGCAATACCAATCTGGTGGCTCCTGTCCGGGTTGGCAAAAATGCGTATGTCGCTGCCGGTTCGACGATAACCGAGGATGTTCCCGCAGACGCTTTGGCGATCGCTCGCGAGCGCCAGGTAAACAAGCCGGGCTACGTGGCGAAGCTTCCTCGCAAAACAAAGTAAGTCAAGCTTTATTTCCTATAAAAGAATAAAAAGGACTAAACGGAGGTTCCTAGAAGAAAAATGGCTAATTACCGCGACCCCAAACTGAAGGTTTTTACATGTAACGCCAACCCTGAGCTTGCCCGTGAGATCGTCGAGCATATCGGCACTCCGCTGGGCAATTCCGAGGCGGTTCATTTCAGCGATGGAGAGTGTCAAATAAAGTTAAATGAAAGTGTTCGTGGTGCTGATGTTTTCGTCATTCAGCCAACCTGCGCCCCTGTAAACGAAACCTTGATGGAGTTGTTGGTAATGGTAGACGCGTTAAAGCGCGCCTCGGCCAAAAGCATCAACGTCGTAATCCCGTACTACGGGTACGCTCGTCAAGACCGCAAAGCGCGTGCACGCGATCCGATCACGGCCAAGCTGGTCGCCAATCTGATCGAGACTGCAGGCGCCCACCGGATTATCGCCATGGACCTGCACGCGACGCAAATTCAGGGCTTTTTCGATATTCCGGTAGATCATCTGTTGGGAGTGCCGATTCTCGGCAAGTACTTCCAGGATAAGGGCCTGCCTGATATCGTCGTGGTTTCTCCCGACCACGGAGGGGTAACGCGCGCCCGCAAATTGGCGGAACGGCTGGAAGCGCCAATCGCGATCATCGACAAACGCCGTCCAGAACCAAACGTCGCGGAAGTGATGAACATCGTCGGGAATATCGAGGGTAAAACAGCTATTATCATCGACGACATCATTGATACAGCAGGGACGATTACCCTTGCGGCGAATGCGTTAGTCGAAGCAGGCGCCCGCGAAGTCTACGCCTGCTGCACCCACCCGGTTCTGTCCGGTCCTGCCATTGAGCGGATTGATTCGTCAAAGATTCGCGAATTGGTCGTAACGAACACGATTCCGCTTCCGCCGGAAAAACAGATCGAGAAAATCAAAGTTCTCTCCGTCGCGCCGATTATTGGGGAAGCCATCATTCGCGTCCATGAGGAATTATCCGTTAGCAAACTGTTTGATTAAACGACAGCCATGAGTCAAAACCTCCCTACCGGGACAAGCTAGAAACAGGGAAGAAATTTCTAGCTGCTCTGTAAGGAGGTTTATCTATGGAAACACTTCACGCCGCCATGAGAGTCACCGGAAGGGGAGGGCAAACGACGAACGCGTTGCGCCGCACCGGATGGATCCCCGCTGTAGTATACGGTTCGGAAATCGGGAATCTGCCGATCAAGGTAAAGGCCCTGGAGTTGGATCAGCTTCTCCGCAAGCAGCCTACCAATGTGCCGCTAACGCTGAGCGTAGACGGACAGGAATACGCGGTCATGATGTATGAGCTGCAGCGCCATCCCGTTCAGGGAAATGTGCTGCACGCCGATTTTAAACAGATCAATCTGAACGAAAAGGTACACACTACCGTCCCGGTTGTTTTGACTGGCCATCCAGAGTATGGGATTGCTTCACTCGTACGGCATAGTGTCGAAATTTCCTGCTTGCCCAAGGACATCCCGGAGACCTTTACGGCAAACGTAGAGGGAATGCAGGTTGGCGATGTCATTCTCGTCAAGGATCTGAACATTGCCCAAGGGATTGATCTGGAACTGGATGAAATGGAAGTAATCGTAAGCATTTTGCCTACGAAAGCTGCCTCCGACGAATCGATAGAAGCGGAAGGAGAAGCCGAGGCCCAGGCGGAAAAGGCCGATTCCCCTGTCAACGAAGCAGCCAAGGTGTAGAGGATCCAGGAACGGACAGCTGCGAAGTTCCGACTTTCGCCCCGGATTTTCAGCGACACTGTTTTTCCCCGCCTATATCCTGTACAATAAAGGGAGTGAATCAGCGAGTGTTTGCTTTACCTTGATCGTGGAGGAATCATCGATGAAAGTAATGATCGGATTGGGAAATCCGGGCAGGCAGTATGAAGATACGAGGCATAATGTCGGTTTTATGGCCATAGATAAAGTTAGTAACGAGTGGCAGATCCCCGTTTCCCAGAACAAATTTCGCGCACTTATCGGCGAAGGGCGGATCAACGGGGAGCGGGTGCTGCTGGTAAAACCGCAAACGTATATGAACTTGTCCGGCGAGTCTGTCAGGGAGATTGTCTCATTTTACAAATTAACGCCGGCAGACATTCTTGTGGTATTCGACGACCTGGATTTGCCCGTCGGCCGTTTAAAACTAAAGGAAAAGGGCAGCGCTGGCGGGCATAACGGGATCAAATCGCTGATCTCGCATCTGGGCACGCAGGAATTCAAGCGGATCAAGGTCGGGATCGGCCGTCCGGAACCGGGGCGGAATGTAAGCGATTACGTCCTCGGCTCCTTTTCGACTGGCGAGCACCCGCTGATCGAGCGGGCGGTCGCTCTGGCCGCTGAGGCGTGTGCCATGGCCGCGACAGAACGATTTGACCTCGTCATGAACCGATATAACACAACTGCCGGCTGACGTGCGAGACTCGTATTTTTTCACCCCCCAAGGGAGATACTATTGATGTAACATCTGGAAAAAATCCAGTTGCAGGAAGAGAGAAGAGAAGATCGTAGCAGTGATTCGGTCTTCCTTGCCGCCTTTCTGATGCCTTGGGAGGTTGAAACAATTGAGTTTTCTTTACGTCTGCCGCTGCTGTGGAATGAAACTGGGGGAGCTGGATCAAGCAGCCGTTTCTGAAGTAGAATTAGGACTGCATTCCTTGACCCCGGAAGAACGCCAACATATAATATCCAAAGAACGAGACGGGGATACCGTCGTTCGTGTCGTTTGCGATTATTGCCGAGACGCATTTAACCAGCATCCCGAGCTGTCCCTGGTAGGGAATCCGCTGCAGTAAGGGGATCCGGAGGTGTTTTGTTAAAATGCCGGCGGCACTTTACTTGAACGAAAGGTATACAGTCTTCAGGCCTTGGCTTATGGTGAAGCTAAGGCTATTTTCGCATGAGAGAGAACCGGAGAGGAGACTGCCTCAATGCAAGTCATTATAAACTCCATAAAAGACGATGCCCATTTCGGAACAATTACAGCGGGTCTGGCGCAAGGCCTCTCGGAACAATTGGTTTCCGGTCTTGCCGGATCTGCCCGTCAAGTGATGATGGCCGCTTTATACCAACAGGCCAACCGTCCGATCTGTGTGATCACTCACAATATGTATCAGGCGCAAAAGGTGTACGAGGATTTGTCTGAGCTTCTCCCTGACGAGCAGCTGCTGCTCTATCCGGGCAACGAACTGATCGGATCCGAACTGGCTATCGCCAGCCCCGAAATGCTGGCTCAGCGGATACACGTCTTCAACCGACTGGCACAAGGCTTTTCGGGTATTTTGGTTGCTCCGTTCGCCGGTGTTCGCCGGTTTGTTGTGCCCTCCTCCGTATGGAAGGAAGCGCAGATAAAGCTTTCCGTCGGCGACGAACTGAACGTCGAGGACTTCTTGGAAAAGCTGATTGAGCTGGGGTATGAACGAGTCGAAATGGTCGAGCGAAAAGGTGAGCTGAGCGTGCGCGGCGGCATCGTAGACCTCTATCCGATCGACTCGGAATGGCCGATTCGGATTGAACTGTTTGACGTCGTGATCGATTCGATCCGCACTTTTGATATGGCAACACAGCGCTCTCAGGAAAACGTTCAGACCTTCACGGTCGGCCCCGCAAAGGAAATGATCGTCTCGACAGATCTGCTGCAGGAATCGGCAGTCCGGCTGGAAAAAAAGCTGGGCGAGACGCTCGGCAAACTGAAGGATGGAGCGGCGAAAGAGCGCGTGATGCAAAAAATTGGCGGCGACATCGAATTGATGCAGCAAGGCCATCGCTTTCCCCAGCTTTTTTCCTATATTTCTGTCATTTATCCAAACCATGACACACTGCTCGATTACTTGCCCAAGGACACGATTCTTTTTATCGATGAGCCATCCCGTGTGATCGATACCGCGACCCAAATGCAAAAAGAAGAAAACGAATGGGTCATGAACAGGGTTTCAGGTGGGGAGTTTATGGCAAATTTGTCCCTTTCTACCACCTACGATGATCTGTTGCACAAACACCGCTGGCAGATTATCTATCAATCCCTGTTCTTGCGCCAGACGCCAAAAACACAGCCGCAAAACATCGTCAACATTAATTGTCGGACGATGCAAAACTTTCACGGTCAGATGAACGTATTAAAGAGTGAGTTGGCCCGTTGGCGGAAGGGACACAACCAGATTGTGTTCGTTGCTGCCGACGTGGAGCGTGCGAAGCGGCTGGAGCGGGTGCTGAACGATTACGAGATGGAGGCTGACCTGCTGCTGGAGGAGGTCCAGACAGTTCCTGAGGGACGGCCGACAATTATCCTTGGAAACCTGCAGAGCGGGTTTGAGCTTCCGTTAAACAAATTGGTCGTCGTAACCGAAGGGGAAGTATTCACGGCCAAGCAGCGGAAAGCCCGCAAGGTTCAGCAGACGATGAGCAACGCGGAGAGGATCAAGAACTACCTGGAATTAAAGCCGGGAGATTACGTCGTTCACATCAATCACGGGATCGGCAAGTATCTCGGCATCGAAACCAAAGAAATTCTCGGTATTCACAAGGATTACCTGCACGTTCGCTACGCTGGCGGGGACAGTCTGTTTGTACCGATCGAACAGATTGACCACGTCCAGAAGTACGTGGGCAGTGAAGAGACAGAGCCAAAAGTTTACAGCCTGGGCGGGAATGACTGGAAACGAGTCAAAAACAAGGTGCAGTCTTCTGTCAAAGACATCGCTGAGGACTTAATCAAGCTGTACGCCGCCAGGGAGGCGTCGGTCGGGTTTGCGTTTCACCCGGATACGGCGGAACAGCGTGAGTTTGAAGCGATGTTCCCCTACCAGGAAACGGCTGACCAGCTTCGGACGATCCGGGAAGTGAAAGAAGACATGGAACAGAAACGCCCCATGGATCGGCTCGTCTGCGGCGATGTAGGTTACGGCAAGACAGAGGTAGCTATCCGGGCTGCCTTTAAAGCGGTGATGGACGGGAAACAGGTGGCGCTCCTCGTTCCTACGACTATTCTGGCCCAGCAGCACTACGAGACGTTTTCCGAGAGATTTGCCGACTATCCGATCAGGGTGGAGGTACTCAGCCGTTTTCGCTCCCGCAAGGATCAAAATGCGACGATTAAGGGATTAAAGGATGGCACAGTCGATGTCGTCATCGGTACCCACCGCGTGTTGTCCAAAGACATTGTCTTCCGTGATCTGGGATTGTTGATTGTCGATGAGGAGCAGCGCTTTGGGGTGAGCCACAAGGAAAAGCTGAAGCAGCTTAAGACCAATGTAGACGTCCTGACCTTGACTGCAACGCCAATCCCGCGGACGCTGCACATGTCAATGCTAGGTGTCCGTGACCTGTCCGTCATCGAGACACCGCCGGAAAATCGCTTTCCGGTCCAAACGTATGTGATGGAATACAGTCCTTCCCTTGTGCGGGAAGCGATTGAACGAGAATTGGCTCGTGGGGGCCAGGTATTCTTCCTGTATAATCAAGTGCAGGGGATCGAGCAGATGGCTGAACAGATCTCACTGCTGGTGCCTGATGCCCGTATCGCGGTCGCCCACGGCCAGATGAACGACTCCGAACTGGAGGCCGTGATGCTGGACTTTCTCGATGGGCAGTACGACGTGTTGGTAAGCACGACGATTATTGAGACAGGGGTAGACATCCCCAATGTGAATACGCTGATAATCTATAACGCAGACAAGATGGGCTTGTCTCAGTTGTACCAGCTTCGCGGGCGTGTGGGACGGTCCAATCGCATTGCCTATGCCTACTTCACGTACCAGCGCGACAAAGTGCTGACAGAGGTTGCCGAGAAACGGCTGCAGGCGATCAAGGAGTTTACCGAGCTGGGTTCCGGCTTCAAGATCGCGATGCGCGACCTGGCGATTCGCGGCGCCGGTAACCTGTTGGGAGCGGAGCAGCACGGGTTTATCAATTCCGTGGGATTTGACTTGTACAGCCAGATGCTCAAAGAGGCGATCGACGAGCTAAAAGGAGAGCAGAAGGTGGAGGCAAGCTCGCCTGTTGAAATCAACCTGCAGATCGACGCCTATATTCCTTCTTTGTACATTACGGACAGCCGCCAGAAGATCGAAATGTACAAAAAATTTGTCGCGGTTTCCTCACTCGAAGAAGTGGATGACCTGGCGGCAGAGCTGCTCGACCGGTTTGGCGATATTCCCAAGCCGGTGGAAAATCTGCTGACCATCTCTCGTTTGCGCGTCTACGCTATCCGTCACCGAATTGTTGAAATTAGTCAAAAAGATCCTGATGTGATTAAGTTATACTTGCATCCGGACCAGAACAACAACATTGACGGCGGTGCGCTGTTCGCCTTGACCGGCAGCTGGGATCGTCGAGTCGGGCTCTCGGGTGGACAGCAAATCATCATAACTGTTAAAGTAAAAGGGTTACGAATCGAAGAAGGCGTACAGATGGTTGAAAGATTGTTGAGCCAATTCCATCTGGTTCGCAAAGACACCAGTAAGGGCGACGTGATAGCCGATGAGCTGGAGGTTCGTCCATAACGAAGAAGGGAGAGTCGTCTTATCTATGAAAAAAGCGACTAAGTTATTCAGCAAACGATTCGCCTTGTTGATATCAGTGTCGGCGCTTGTTTTATCCCTTGTCTCCGGATGCGGGAAGGGTGAGGATCAGGCTGCCCAGCAGCCGTCCGCCCAGCAGCCGTCCGCTGATGACCCTCTAGCCCAATTTCCGGCCTTGACCTTTCCTTACAAGGAGGATCCCAATGCCACGTTGGCGGAGTATAAGGACGGGAAGTTGACGGGAAAAGAATTTGCCTCATTCCTGCGGACACTTAATTTCATGAATCCGCAGGAAGGCATGATGATCGAGGCGGCAGATAAAGCATCGTTGGAGAATTATATGCATCAGTACCTGGCAACCAAGATTCTTGCCGAACGGGCTGATGACAAAACCAAAGCCGCGTCGAAAGAGCTTGGAGAGAAGTCCTTCGAGCAGATCAAGACCCAGTATCTGTCGCTGCTCGGAGGCGATGAGGCGAAATTTACCAAGCTGATGGAGCAGCAGAAGATTACAAAAGATGAAGTGGTTGGCATGATGGCCGCGATTAACGATTCTGTCGAGGTATTGGACAAGAAGTTGACCGATGAAGAACTGAAGGCGGAATACGACAAACAACTGAAGGCTGACAAAAACGCATTTACCATTGCAAGCGTCAGGCACATTCTGATTCTGACAGAAAACCGCAAACCGGAAGAAGCTCTGAAAATCGCCAACGACCTGGAGGGCAAGCTGAAAAAAGGCGAGGATTTTGCCACCCTGGCCAAAGAGCATTCGGAAGACCCCGGAAGCAAGAACAATGGGGGCCTGTACAAAGATGCTTATGTAAACCAATGGGTTCCGGAATTTAAGGAAGCTGCCCTCACCCAGAAGATCGACGAAATTGGTCCTCCGGTAAAAACGAGTTACGGCTACCACATCATTCGCGTAGAAAGCCGGTCGGACAAGACCTTTGACCAGGTAAAAGAAGAGCTGCGCAAAAAGGCTCTGCCTGATCAATTCGAGAAATTTGTCAAAGAAGATATGGACAAGCTGGTAACGGCATGGCATGTGCCTGAAGTAACCCAACCGGCAAAATCCTAAGCGGGGAGTCAAATGACTCCCTGTTTTTTTTGGTCGCATATTCTTCTTTAGGCAGCGAATACTAAAAGCACTCACCACCCGGGGGCAGTGTAGAGGTGTAAATAATTTACAAATAAGGCGCATAGTAAAAAACAGGGTTTACGGACAAAATACAGGTAATGCAGAAGCCACCACCCAATTTTCTCAAGAAAGCGAGGCAACAAGGAATGAAGGCAACTGGAATTGTTCGTCGAATTGACGACCTCGGACGGGTCGTGATCCCGAAGGAAATCCGTCGAACGCTGCGTATTCGTGAAGGGGACCCTCTTGAGATTTTTGTTGATCGTGACGGGGAAGTGATTTTGAAGAAGTATTCGCCCATTGGTGAACTTGGTGACTTTGCAAAAGAGTATGCTGATTCGTTATACGAAAGTCTAAACCACGTCGTACTTATCTCTGATCGGGACACCGTAATTGCCGTCTCCGGTGCCTCAAAAAAAGAATACATGGACAAGCCAATCGGAAATATTGTAGAAAAGTCCTTGGAGGACAGGAAGAGCCGGGTCGAAAAAAACAGCGGGCAATATGAAATATGCCGGGATTTACCAGAGAACTACTCCTCCTTTGTTGTTGCGCCAATTGTAGCCGGTGGTGATCCGATCGGAGCAGTCATTCTCCTCAGCAAGAGCGACACAGCCAAGATGAGCGACCTGGAATTAAAAATGGCCGAGACCGCAGCTGGCTTTTTGGCCAAACAAATGGAGCAGTGATCTGTGAGCAGTCCGTACGATCGGGCTGCTTTTTCTACGTTGTACGGGTTGTGTGGTATAATGGACGAAGTTTGTGGGCTGAGAGGAGATCGTAAATACATATGTCGAGTGACAGAAGCGCCAACAACTTCGTCAAAGGTGCCGCCATTTTAGGGATTGCCGGTCTGCTTTCAAAAGTACTGGGTGCCGTCTACCGCATACCGTATCAGAATATAGCCGGTGACATAGGTTTATACGTATACATGCAGGTGTATCCGCTTTATACCACGCTGCTGATTTTGGCGACAGCCGGCTTCCCAATTGCCATTTCCAAAATCGTCTCCGAACGCTTGGCCGTCGGTGATGCCTTGGGGGCAAGAAAGACATTTCGGGTTGCGAGTACGGTTTTGGGCGTGCTTGGGATCCTGTTCTTTCTTCTGCTGTATTTTGGCGCGCCGGTGATCGCCAGAATCATGGGGGACGAGCACCTGATCTTGCCACTTCGAGCAGTCTCCTGGTCGCTGCCGCTCGTGCCGGTAGCGGCGATCATGCGGGGTTATTTTCAAGGCCATCAAAATATGATACCAACAGGAGTATCCCAGGTCGTCGAACAGCTGGTGCGCGTCATCGTCATCATCTTCGCCGCTTACTGGGCGATGTCCGTCTACAACGATGCCTACCTGGCGGGGACGGGCGCTGTTTTTGCGGCACTTCCCGGGGCTTTTGCCGCTGTCGTCGTCTTGTTTTACTATTGGCGGCGCACCTCGCGCAGCCAGGCGGCAAGGATCCCGTACGGCTACCGCCAGAAGGTGGAGAGCGTCAGCAACAGGGAAGTGCTGCGCAGCATTTGGAATTACGCACTGCCCATTTGCATCGGAGCTTTGGTACTCCCGTTGATCCCGCTGGTGGACGGCATTACCGTAAGCAATCTGCTGCAGTGGAGCGGCCTTGATAAAGATCAAGCTGTGCTCTTAAAAGGGGCGTTTGACCGCGGACAGCCTCTGATCCAGTTTGGGACGTTTTTTGCCACCTCGCTGTCGTTAGCGCTGGTTCCCGCGATCAGTGAAGCCGTCGCACAGCAGAAAGATCAGGTGATCTCGTACCGCACAGAGGTGGCCCTGCGGCTCACCGTTTTGCTTGGCTTGCCGGCCTCGTTCGGCCTTTCGCTGTTGGCCGAGCCGATCAACATCATGCTGTACGGCGATTCCAACGGTACGGAGGCGCTTGCCATACAAGCCTTTACGATTTTATTTGCGACGCTGAGCATTGCTACATCCGGCATTTTGCAAGGGCTAGGGAAAGTGGTCCTGCCGGCGAGGCATCTGTTTTTTGGCGTGCTGGCCAAATTGCTGCTCAACCTGGCATTCGTGCCGGTCTGGGGCATCTCAGGCGCGGCGTTGGCCACAGTCATCGCATATCTGCTGGCGATGTTGCTTAACCTGGTGGCGATTATGCGATATACGGGGGCAAAGCTGCGGCTTCAGCAAATTTTTGGGAAGCCATTTCTCTCGACTTTGCTCATGAGCGTAATTGTTGTCTTCGTTGAGAAAGGCTTGTTCGCCGTACTCGCGGGTGGCGCAAACCCTGAAGGGCGGCTGATACAGTCGGTGGTGGGGCTCGGCGCCGTCGTGGCCGGCCTTGCAGCCTATGTGTTGGCGCTGCTGGTGACCGGTGGTTTAACCCGTTCCGACATGCGCTTTTTGCCTAAAGGAGAACGATTGGCCAATCTGCTCACTCGATTAAAATTACTTCGTAAAGAGTAGTACAGGAGGTTTGGCGCGAATGACCGGAAAAATAATTGTAGTCGGCCTGGGAGCGGGGACATTGGACCAGCTTCCGCTCGGTTGTTATAGATTGTTAAAAAACGGGAATCAAGTATATGTTCGGACACGAGAACATCCGGTGGTGGAACAGTTGGAGCAGGAAGGGGTAGCCGTGAAATCCTTCGACGATGTGTACGAACGGCACGGGACGTTTGATGCCGTCTACTCCTCGATCGCAGCCGCGCTGCTCGATGAGGCAAAGCAGCTGGGGGAACTGGTCTATGCCGTGCCGGGACACCCGCTCGTCGCCGAAAGGACGGTTCAGCTGCTGCTTAAAGAAGCTCCCCTGCAGGACATTTCTGTCGAGGTCAAAGGAGGACAAAGCTTTTTAGACCCCCTGTTCGCCAGACTTCAAATTGATCCGATTGACGGGTTTGCCCTCCTGGACGCGACCAGCATTCGCTCCGAGCAAGTCAATCCGCTGCTGCATACGGTCATCGCCCAAGTATACGACAAGCTGACCGCTTCCGACGTGAAGCTGACGCTTATGGAAGTGTTTCCTGACGAATACCAGGTGACGGTGGCTACGGCAATCGGAGTCAGCGAGTTGGAGCGGGTCGAGTCGATACCGCTGTTTGAACTGGACCGGGTAGAGCACCTGGGGAATCTCAGTCTGATATACGTTCCGCCGACGCAGGAACAGACGGTCTTAAACAGGCAATTCTTCACGTTGAAGAGGATTGTAGAGACGCTGCGCAGTCCGGAAGGCTGCCCTTGGGATCGCGAACAGACCCACAGCAGCATCCGCAAAAACTTGATTGAAGAGACGTATGAGGTCCTGGAGACAATCGATGATGACGATCCCGATGCCATGTGCGAGGAGCTGGGCGATCTGCTGCTGCAGATCATGCTGCATGCACAAATGGCGGCGGAAGACGGATTCTTCACGGTGGAAGACATCGTCGCCGGGCTGAACGAAAAATTGATTCGCCGGCATCCGCACGTATTTGGCGAGCGCAGTGCCAGTGACGCCGATGAGGCTTTGGCCAATTGGCAGGAGATTAAGGCGCAGGAAAAAGCGGCGAAAGGTCAGGATGTCAGCACCCAATCGAAGCTGGCGGGGATTCCGCGTGACCTGCCTGCCCTGATGTACGCTTATAAACTGCAAAAGAAGGCGGCTGCGGTAGGGTTCGACTGGGATCAGATCGCCGACGTATACAAGAAAATCGAAGAAGAATACCGGGAATTGCAGGAAGCTGAACCGGCGGAGCAGGCGGGAGAATTGGGCGATCTGTTGTTTGCGGTCGTTAATCTTGCCCGTTTCCTCAAAATCGACCCGGAAGAGGCTTTGGCACTGACAAACCGTAAATTTACGAATCGCTTTTCCTACATCGAGCAGAAGCTTCAGGAGTCGAACCGGACGTTCGAACAGACCGATCTTGCCGAGATGGACAAGTGGTGGGAAGAAGCCAAAAAGCGGTGACGTACGCCGAATAAGGAGTGGTGTAAAGATGAGGCTTGACAAGTTCCTGAAAGTGTCGCGGCTGATCAAGCGGCGAACCTTGGCCAAGGATGTGTGCGATCAGGGACGCATCGAAATCAACGAGCGGCCGGCCAAGGCATCGAGCAACGTAAAAATCGGCGATAAGCTGGCGATACGCTTTGGACAAAAAGTAGTGCATGTCCAGGTGGAAGACCTGAAGGAGAACCCGCGGAAGGAAGAGGCGGCCTCCCTGTACAGGGTACTGGGCGAGGTGCCTGTACCCCGCGATGAAAAGGAAGAGGAAGCCTATCTCAACTGGTGACTTCTTTCGCCTCCGTTTTGTTCTAAAAGGACATCCCTCCCCATAACATGGTACAAGAACCCGCTGAAATCGCTCCGCTTGGCTAAGGGGCGATTGCGCTGATGTCACGAGGGAGGGTATGCCATGTACGACCAAACGAAGCGACCCCGTCACGAGGTAGTGATGATTAACCGCCGCAGCTTGGCCATTTCTGGTGTAAAAAACGTCGAAAGCTTCGACAGTGAAGAGTTTTTGCTGGAGACGGAAGCGGGGTTTATGACCATTCGCGGACAGAACCTGCACATGAAAAACCTGAGTCTGGAAACCGGTGAAGTGGCGATTGAAGGCCTTGTACACGAAATGGGGTACCTTGAACAGGGGCAGACCGGAGACCGAACAAAAGGATTCTTCGGCAAGTTATTCAAGTGAGCCTAACCGTTCAATTCCAGACCATCGCCTTTATGTCGTTGTGCGGGGTTCTGATGGGCATTGGTTTCGACACGTATCAAGTGTTTAAGGGAAAAGGGCGAATTCCGCGATGGCTGATTTTTTTATTGGATTTGTCATTTTGGCTTTGCAGTATCTGGCTGGTCTTTTTTGTGCTTGTCCGGGTGAATGATGGGGTGGTGCGTCTGCCAATCTTTCTCGGCATATTGGCGGGGGCATATGTGTACTTCGTCCTAGTAAGTAAGAAGTATATTCAACTGCTCTTGATCGTGATAAAATTCTGTAAGTGGTGCTATCGAACGACGCTTTTGTTGTTTCATGTGCTGATTATCAGCCCCGTACGCTTTATCGTCCGACTGATATGGATATTGTTGACGTTTATCTTTTCCATATTATTGGCAATAGGCAATTTTTTATGGAGAATCATACGGTTTCTTACCGCCCCTTTCGTCAATTGGGGTCGGAAGATCGGGAAAGGTTTCAGTCGGACTAAGACAGGATTTTGGAATCGAATGAAGAATTGGTTTAAGCCAAAGCCGAAAAAGTAGCTGTAAAAGGTGGAGAACGATAGATGAGTCAAGCCCCTTCCCCTACAACCAAGAAAGGGCAAAAGCGGAGAATAAGGATGTTTCTGATCATCATGTTCGCAGTTATCGGCTGGACGGGCTATACTGCTTACATGCAGAGCGGGATACTTGACGAAAAGGCAGCCCAGTTAAAGCAGCTCCGTGAAGAAGAGGCTGCTGCCAAACAGCTGAACGCAGAACTGGCGTACAAGGCAAACCGCTTAAATGACAAGGAGTATGTGGCCGAGTTGGCCCGTAAGCAGTACTTCATGACGAAGCCTGGCGAGATTCTTTACGTCATACCTGAAAATTAGTTGATGGGCGGATGTCGTTGACATCCTTTTTCTCCTTTTCTATAATTTAAATGTTCTTAAAATTCTAGAAAGAGGAGGCAATCCGCGTTCATGGGTGTTGAAGTGGGCAGCAAACTTGAAGGGAAAGTAACAGGCATCACCAATTTTGGAGCATTTGTAGAGCTGCCTGGGGGAATGACCGGACTTGTTCATATTAGTGAAATTGCTGACACATACGTAAAGAATATCAATGAACATCTGAAGGTTGGCGATACTGTAACCGTTAAAGTGATGAACATTCGCGATGGGAAAATCGGCCTGTCGATCAAGAAAGCAATCGACCGTCCGGATGTGCCCCCTCGTCACCAGCGCGAGCGTGGAGATGCATTTGAAGATAAGTTAAATCGTTTTTTGAAAGACAGCGAGGATCGTCTATCTTCTTTGCGAAAACATATTGACAAAAAGGGACGCAGCCGCTAGAGAAAAATATATTTGCAAACGCGGAAAATGACGATAAAAACAGGAAGGTCATTTCAAAGATATGACGAATTAGATTAATATAGCCCGTTTCGCTAGCGCGAATCACCTACCGGCCGACGTTGAACGCCAAAACCGTCGGCTATTTTTTTTCTACGACTGACCAATTAACATACAAAATGTATATTCT
>NZ_JBJQOQ010000047.1:0-35103 GCF_046036945.1 Brevibacillus sp. B_LB10_24
TTCACCTCCCTCTTAGCTTCTTTCGGCGCTTGAAGAGGGAGTCCTTTCGGTGGGCATGATAGATTATGCTAAAAGTGTGTATACGTACATTCACGAAGGAGAAGGTTCATGAAGCGGTTTAGTATATTTCTCTTTCATTTCACTTTGCAAGAAGCACTCTCCTGTCTCTTCCCTGTCTTCTTTACGCACCACTTCGTCGCCGATATTCGCTGGTATCTGACAGCGGCCATTTTTCTGATCTTCTGGCGCACGAGCGTCGGCTTCACCGTCAACCGGGAGCGGTTTTCCATGCCGCTGTCACTCAGTTTCTTCCTGATCGGCTTCTTCATCTGGTTGGCGGAGAACATCGCCACCTTCCTCGGCGCATGGCAGTATCCCAACCAGCGGGACAACTGGCAGCTTGTTCATGTGAGCAAGATCAGCTCGTGGTTTCTCTTGGTCATCGTCAGCTTTATCATCGTCGCCCAGCTCAAACAGGTCAAAACGGCCAAACAGCGGCAGGTGACCGACTATCGTTCTAACGCGTGATCGGTTTGGACCCGATCTTGGTTGCCCGAATCAGTTAAGCATTATAACAGCTTGGTTCAAGCTCTCGGATACGGGATCGAGATATCTGGACGATGAGCAGTTCGATTGTAGCCCGGCTACGACAGAAAAAACACCGACAAGCTAAATGGACTTGGAACGGACATCAGGATATTCGTTCTTTGGGATTTTACAAGTTCTTTACATAGTGATTAAGGCAAAACAGCGTCGACATAAAAAAGACCGGATCTCCTTGCGGCATGGGAGTTCCGGTCTTTCGTAATGTGAAAGAAGCTTTCATAATCACAAATCGGATATGGCTGCCTTATATATATACAGATGCGCTGCCCCTTTCCAAACAATAGCAAAATGGGCAACAGCGCTCCATTTCCTAAAAGAGGGGGACGGGCTTTTGTACCCTTATCCGGTGAAATTCCATCCGATTGCAATGGAGCGGATGTGGGGCGGACACAAGTTAAAATCGAGGTTTGGACAGAGGGGAAATCGGCCCATAGGAGAATACTGGGTGTTGTCCGGGCACCCGCATGGAACCTCTGTGGTAAAAAATGGATCATTTGCTGGTAAAAGCCTTGCGGACTTGACCAGCGAGTATCCAGAGGCGTATCTGGGACATTCACCGCAAGGCCGCTTTCCGCTGCTGGTTAAGTTCTTGGAGGCGAGCGATCACCTATCCGTCCAGATTCACCCGGATGACCAATACGCTCAAAAGAGGGAGGGCGATTTTGGAAAATCAGAGGCTTGGTACATGCTCGACCATGAGCCAGGGGCCAAAATCGTCTGTGGTCACACGTTATCGGACGAGAAAGAGTACAGACAGGCATTGAGTGAAAAACGCATCCAGGATTTCCTGCTGTTCAGGGAGGTTCGTAAAGGAGACATGTTCTTCCTTCCTGCCCGGACGCTGCACGCACTATTGGCCGGCACGATCGTAATCGAAATCCAGCAGGCTTCCGACGTCACCTACCGCATCTACGATTGGGATCGTGTCGACAGCGAGGGAAAGGGACGTGAGCTTCATATCGAACAGGCAACAGAGGTAATGCAGTACGGGGCAGACGCACAGCAAGCTGGTGAACCTGTACCGCCCAAGCTACTTCAACTGTCGAACCGGGGACGCCACGAACTTCTGCTTGCATGTCCTGCCTTTACCATCGAACGACTTGTACTTGTAAATGATATGTACCGCTTTTTGCAGGCAGCGAACGGAAACCCTGAAATACTGGTCATTGCTGAAGGAAACGGACTACTGCGTGTGAATGGCGACCAGGAAGGGCTGCCGCTGCTGCCTGGTGACGCTGTGCTGTTGCCAACTTCTGTTTCCTCGTACCGAGTTGAGACAAATTCCTCCATTCACTTGCTACGGACCTATTACTAATGTGAAAGGCTTGATCAATGTAAACTGTGCAGCTAATATTCTGCGCAAAGTGGTCCCCAACATCATCCTCACCATTTCATCCGCTGGTATCTGACAGCGGACTTTTTTATCACCTCCTGGCCATCGTCAGCTTTATCATCGTCGCCCAGCTCAAACAGGTCAAAACGGCCAAACAGCGGCAGGTGACCGACTACCGTTCTAACGCGTGATCGGTTTGGAATCGAGCCGCAATCTGATTCCGATCCAGCCCGCGATCAGACTAGCGGCGGTCACGACCAGGAAGGCGCCAAAAAACGATTGGTTGACAAAGCCTGTCGATCCGGCAACCAGCGGACTGATAATCGATCCGATCGACAGCACAGCCGCGTAGATGCTGAAGGCCGTCCCGTAAATATGTGGAGGCGCATAGTATGCCAGCAGGGTCGTCATCGCCGGGAAGAGCACCCCCGTACAGGCGCCGATGATAAACATCGTCAGGTAGAGCGAGACGGGCGCCGCCACCGCTATCGTGTACATCATCAGCCCGAGGACAAACAGGGCGGCGACGATCCTTCCGAGCGGCGACGTGCGGGTTAGCCAAATTTGGCTCAAAACTGCCAGCGAACCGAGCCCCATCACGCTGAACAGGATGCCGGAGACGGTCGGTTCCAGATGCTGCCGCTGCAGCAGCAGAGGAATCTCGTACATAAACGTGCCCTGGGCGTACATCACGGCAAACCCGGCCACGTAAGCCGGATAGATAGCGAACGTGGCGACCATCGTGCGAAAGGGAGAAATCGTATCCTCCTTCGAATGATTCTCTATCGGGCGAAGCACCGATTTGTTCGGGAGGCTGCTCAAGGTGACAAAGCTGGCCAGCATCATGATCACGCCAAAAATGAAAAAGGCCTGGGCGTAACCGAATTTGGCCGCCAAAAGCCCGCCGATCGCCGGCGAGACGATAGCCGCCGCGGTCAAGACCATCCCCTTTTTGACCATGAATACTCCCTGCTCTTCATTATTTCGCGCCAATTGCCCCAGGAGCGCCGAACACGCAGGGGTGACAAACGCCATCGTAAACCCGAAGATGAGGCGAAGCAGCATCAGCATATCAGGTGTGTCCACCAGTCCGTGGCCGATCAACAGCCATCCGGCGATAAACAGTCCCACGCAGATAAACAGCTTTTTGCTGTAGCGGTCGAGAAACGGCCCTGCGACCAGGTGGCCGAACAAATTGCTGATGGAGTAAGCGCCAAGCAAGATGCCAATCACCATCGAAGTGGCGCCGATCGTCCGCGCGTAAGGGGCCAACAGCGGCATCTGAGCGTGCATGTCAAACGAAGCCAAAAACAAAATGACGAACAAGACCCAAATGTATCTGCGTCTCATAACTCTCCCTCCTCGTCCTATGTATATGTGCCTGGCCAGAGAAAAAGGATTTCCTGAGGGGGAAATCCTTTTTCCGGCCTCATATACTGGTTATTATCACGACAAAGGAGCGAGGACTCTGCAATGAAATACACCGGCGTGTACTGGCTGGGGCCTGTTTACGACATGGGGGGATACGGCAATGTATCAAGAAACTTTCTACGGGCCTTCGAGTCCATCGGGATCCCCGTTTTTATCCACTCCATTGGTCCGGAACATCAAGAAATAGGTGAATCAACCATAAAATGGATAAAAAATCTGTCCTCGAACCAGATTGGCGACCGAGTCGTCTTTATCCGTCACGGACTTGCTGAGCTATTCCAAGTTTCCTTTGCCGTACCCCATGTAGTGAAAAACATCGGGGTCACGCTGTTTGAAACCGACCGCTTGCCAGAAGGCTGGGCATCTTTTGCCAATTTGATGGATGAAGTCTGGGTCCCTTCCCGGTTTAATTACGATACGTTCTCCAAGAGCGGTGTCTCCCCGGAAAAACTAAAGGTTGTTCCTTACGGGATAGACGTAACGAAATACTCCCCAGGCAGACCCTGCAAAAAACTTGCTTTCCCCTCATCTGTGAATTCATTTGTCTTCCTTTACGTTTTTGGATTTGACTACCGCAAAGGCTACGACTTGTTGATCAAAGCGTTTTGCGACGAATTTTCTCCCGCTGAAGACGTCTCCCTGCTTTTAAAAGTCTACACACACAGCGACATAGACCCCGAATTCGCGCTGTCAGAAATCCAATCGCATATTCCGCCGGAACGCTGCCCATCGCAAATCGCAATCATTCCGGAACCGTATAGCGAAGAAGATCTGATCGCGCTCTATCAAAACTGTGATGTCTATATTTCCATGGATCGGGCCGCCGGCTGGGGAATGCCGGTGATGGAGGCAATGGCCCTCGGGAAGCCGGTAATTGCGCTGCGTTGGGGAGGTTCGACAGAGTTTATGAATGAGACAAACAGCTTTTTGATCGAGACAGAAGAGGCTCTCGTCCCAGTCGACGCGAAACTGCAGGCGGCACGTCCCCGGTATTATCTCCATCATCAGTGGGCAGATGTAAAGATTGAAAAAGTTCGTCAAGTCATGCGGGAAGCTTACGTGAACAAAAAAAGGCGGGAGCAGCTTGCGAAAAAGGCGGCCGCCGATATTCACCAATATTATTCTCCTGCGCGGATCGGAACGATCATAAAAAAACTGCTCAGCTAATTCCCTCTTCCAGGGTCAACTGGGGACTCTCGCTTGGGGTTTTTGAAAAAGGAAGGTGTAAAGTCATCGGCAAAAAACGACTGGAGGGCATCACGCCAATCCCTTAAAGGCGGAAGCTGGTTTAATCGAATCGCCATTGAGTCCAATACCGAATTGTCCGGTCTCTCGGCGGACAATTGAAAATGGTCGGAGCGGACTGCAATCACTTCGATACCCGTTATATTTGCAGCCTGCAGGATTGCCTTGGCAAATTCATACCGGGAGCAGCCTCCTTCATTTGCAGCATGATACAACCCGTATTTCTCCGTGGTCATCAATTGACGGATAAACCGCGCCAGGTCGTTCGAGTAAGTGGGAGAACCAAATTTGTCATCGACCACGTAAATTTGCTGTCCATCAAGGACGCGAGAGACAATCTTCGTAACGAAATTGCTTCCCTGTATGCCGTACATCCAAGACGTACGGACAATAAAAAAGCGGTCGCAGAACATTTGCACATACCGTTCCCCTGCCAGCTTGGAAGCGCCGTATACGCCAACGGGAGACGGCTGGTCAAATTCATCATAAGGTTCCGCTTTCTTGCCGTCGAACACGTAACCCGTACTGATATAGATAAGCTTCGCCCCCACCTTCTGCGCTCCGACCGCCACATTTCTTGAACCGATCGCATTTACCTGATAGGTCAGTTCCCGCTCTGCTTCCGCCCTGTCCACATGGGTGCAGGCAGCTGCATGAACGATGACGTCCGGGCGGATCAGCTCAAACGTTTGGATGACCTTGTCACAGTCTGCCACATTCAGATCTTTTTTCGAAAAAGGAAACAATTCGTTGCCGCTGCCCAGCACCCGTATCAGGTCAAACCCGAGCTGACCAGAGCTTCCGGTAATGGCAATTTTCATCGACGATCCCCCCTGTCCGTGACGATTTATTCTGCAGGCGGGCTGGTGTCCGGCTGTCTCGGCTGTGATTCGTACTTTTCCAGATACCAGCGGAGTGTCAGCCCGATGCCGCGTCTAAACGAATAAATAGGAGTCCAGCCAAGTTCCTTGCTGATCTTTGAAGCATCAATCGCGTATCTGCGGTCATGTCCCGGACGATCACGCACAAATTGCAACAGTGACTTTGACTTCCCCAGTTCATCTAGGATCATGGACGCAACTTCGAGATTGGTGTATTCATTGCGCCCCCCAATATTGTAAATTTCCCCGGCAATGCCTTGATGCATGACCAAATCGATCGCCCGGCAGTGATCTTCTACGTACAGCCAATCCCTGATGTTTAGCCCGTCCCCATATATTGGTATCGGCTGATCCTGCAGCGCACGTGTAATGATCAGCGGAATCAGCTTCTCGGGATTTTGCCTGGGGCCGTAATTGTTGGAACAGCGCGTTATCGTTACATTCAGCCCATATGTTTGATGGTAAGCCCGCGCGAGCAGATCGGATGCTGCCTTGCTGGCAGAGTATGGACTATTGGGCGCCAGCGGAGTGTGTTCGGAAAATCGGCCGGTCGCCCCCAGCGTACCGTAAACCTCATCCGTCGAAATGTGGACAAATTTGCAGATGTGGTGCAACCTCGCTGCCTCCAGCAGAACCTGCGTCCCTATCACATTAGTCAGGACGAATTGATGCGGATGTTCAATGCTCCGATCCACATGCGTTTCGGCGGCAATATGAACCACCGTGTCAATCCCCTCCCCCATGACACGATTGACAAGTGCTTGATCGGCAATATCGCCATGAATGAAGAAGTAGTTCGGGTTCGATTGCACCTGGGCCAGATGCTTCGGATTGCCGGCATACGTCAGCTTATCGAGGTTGTAAACCCGGTAATCGGGGTATTTGTCCAGCAAATAGAGGATAAAGTTGCTGCCGATAAACCCCATCCCTCCGGTGACCAGTACATTTTTATTCATGGCGAGCCACCTCGAGCAGTCTGGAGCTCGCTTCATACAGAGATTCGATGGTACCGGCATCGATCCACCATCCGTGTACAAAACCGTAGGTCAGCTTCCGGTCTGCAGCGTACAGGTTATTGACATCCGTTATCTCCAGTTCTCCCCGGGACGAAGGCCGCAGCCGTTTGATCATCTCAAATACGGCGGAATCGTACTGGTAAATGCCGGTCACACAATAGTTCGATTTCGGCTCAAATGGTTTTTCCTCAATCCATTCGATGCGATCCCCTTCAAATACCGGAACGCCGTAGCGCTGAGGATTGTCTACTTCCTTGAGTATGACTCTCGCTCCCCCTTCCGGAGCAAAAGAGTCCTGCAGCAAATCTCCAAGCGATTCCTCAAACAAGTTATCCCCCAGTAGTACGACGAATTTTTCCCCCGGCCGGATAAAATCCTCACCGAGAGCCAATGCTTGGGCGATCCCGCCGGATTCCTCTTGTATCTTATAGGTGAGCCTTACACCCCATTCTTCCCCGCCCCCTAAAAACTGGGCAAATTCTCCCGCTGACTGCTTGCCGATCACGAGCAGAATCTCGGTAATGCCTGCGTCCCGGAGTTTTACGATGCTGTAGTAGATCATGGGATACTTTCCTACTGGAAGAAGATGTTTATTGATGATTTTCGTTAACGGATACAAGCGGGTGCCATTCCCCCCTGCAAGGATTATTCCTTTCATGACAGAAGTGCCTCCCTTCCGTATCTGTCTCTTTGTTACAACTCATTGTATGTACCGCTTACGGTACTGCAACGGCGATTGGATGATGGCGGAGGCGTTTTTAACATCTGCTGCCATGCGGTTAATTGGATGTCTGTTCAGGTTACCCTGAAAATTCCTATTCATATGATGGATGTATGAATCGGGGGGCAGCAGAGGGCAAAAAGGTAAATGGAAATACTCGAAAGCGAGCGGTGCAAATTGGGCGAATATATCGGCGGAGCAGTTACTCCTAGAACCTACGCGCTGACGACATGGGATTGGCTGAAGACGTATTATCAGGATGTGAACGAGGCTCGGCAATATTACCTGCCATTCCATGCGGAGAAGCGCCCCATCCGGCACGTGGCAAAAACAATTGACAAATCTGTTTACCACTATAAGTTTCAGCAATTTTTGCAAAATCCCCCAAACCAATTTGTTGCCATTGTGCCCGGGGGGCGTGTATACGGGCACAATGGCAGCGTCATCAGTCCCGATAACCAACTCCTCTGGGACGTGTCGTTTGAGTTTAACAAGCACCCCCACCAACATTTGGTTTTTGCCGAAAGGGAGTTACCTCCCATTGTCAAAACATCGGAGACGCTTGCCGTTCTGACTTCCGTCGCCAGTTTTAATTACTACCATTGGATGTTTGATGTGTTGTCCCGGCTGGATCTGCTGCGGCGCAGCGGGATCGCCATCGACAGGTATGTCTTCAACCGCCAGGGCGGCTTTCCGTTTCAGCATGAGACGCTTGTCAAGATGATGGGCATCCCTGCGGAAAAGATTATCGAATGCGATCGTCACACCCATATTGAGGCCCAGAGGTTGGTGGTTTCCTCTATACCGGGATGCACCGGCCAGGTACCTAGATGGGTCTGCGATTTTCTCAGGCAAGAGATGCGGTTTAACCATGGGATAGAGCCGGTGGCAGGGTACGAGCGCATCTATATCAGCCGCGCCAATACAAGTTATCGAAGGGTGACAAATGAACGGGAAGTCGTAAGATTCCTGGAAGCTTACGGCTTTCAATCCGTCACCCCGGAGTTTTACTCTGTCTGGGAGCAGGTGCAGCTTTTCGCATCAGCACAGATCGTCGTCGCTCCACATGGCGCAGCCTTGACGAATTTGATCTTCTGCAACCCAGGGACGAAGATTGTAGAAATGTTCGCTCCCAACTATGTGCATCCCGTCTATTGGGTTCCCAGCCATCATCTTGATATGGATTACTACTATCTCACCGGAGAAGGGGTACTGAATCCAGCGAATTCTTTGAACGTCAGCGAAGATATATTTATCGACCTTGACAAATTGGCTGAAACATTAAAGCTTGCCGGTGTCATTGGCGAAGAACGGACGGACGACTTCTACGGATTTCAAATGAGAGTAGCTAGGAGACTTCAGCGTTTGCTTCAACGAGACGGTACCGATTTTATCGCCGAAGTATACAGGGATCTGTTAAATCGCGAGCCGGATCCTGACGGATTGCGGCATATGGCGTACTTGCTTGCATCAGGAGTATCCAAACTGTCCATTGTCCTGGCAGTTGTAAAGAGTGAGGAATGTATTCACAAAATCTGTTCAACATCGGAGGGATGAAGCCACATGCATGATCTTTACAGTTTGTGCCAAGAGCACGGTATCGCTTCTCGCGGTGTTATCCATGTTGGCTCACATGAAGGGCAGGAGGTTCCTTTATATCAGATGATGGGGATGCAAAACATCCTACTGGTCGAGGCGAATCCGGATGTATATCAACGGCTGCATTCGAACATCAGTTCCTTTCCAAACGTGAAAACAGCAAATTGCGCGATTTGCAATTATAATGGGTTCGCCCGGTTTCACGTCACGACTTCAGATTTCTGCAGTTCCATTTTGCCTTTAAAAACTGTTACAGCAAATTATCCCGGAATTGTCGAGACACATGAAATTTCCGTCCCGGCAAGAACGCTGGATACACTTTTGGGAGAAATGCAGCTTTCCCCCCAGAATTACAACTTTTTGAATATTGACATCCAAGGGGCGGAATTATTGGCGTTTCAAGGGGCTGTAGGGTTGCTGCAGCACGTTGAGGCAGTCAATACGGAAGTTAATTTTGAGGAACTGTATGAAGGTTGTGCCATGATTGATCAAATCGATCAATTTTTATCTGTGTTTGGATTTCACCGGGTAGCGACAACTCAGTATCATCCAACCTGGGGAGACGCGCTCTACGTGAAACGAAGGTAATGCTGACAAGAGCCGATCGCCGGTTGATCGATTCTATTTTTTGGGGTGAGACAGCAAATGGAGAATGAATTTGAGGCAAGAATGCGTTTCTATTCCTTTTTTATTAAACCGGGAGACTTATGCTTTGATGTGGGTGCGAATGTCGGCAACAGAACCGGGGTGTTTTTACAGCTTGGCGCCAGGGTGGTAGCCGTTGAACCGCAAACAGATTGTGGACAAAACCTCTGGGGACAATTCGGCACTCACCCCCATTTTACCCTCATCCAAAAGGCGCTGGGAGCAAAGGAAGGCCAGGCGGAGATGTACCTGAGCGAATGGAACGTACTCTCCTCTCTATCTCCGGAGTGGATTCATCATACGAGATCAAGCGGGCGCTTCGCTTCGATCGCATGGAACCGCCAGACGGTTGTCGACGTTACGACTCTGGATTCACTGATCGGTCAGTTCGGACTCCCGACCTTTTGCAAAATCGATGTCGAAGGGTATGAATATCAAGTCATACAGGGATTAACCAAACCGATCCCTGCCCTCTCGTTTGAATTTACGCGGGAACACCTCCAGCCAACCATTGATTGCGTACAGTACCTTGCCACACTGGGAGCATATCGATTTAATCTGTCTTCGGGAGAATCGATGCAATTTGATGTGTCAAACTGGATGGAACCGACCGAATTTCTTTCCAGGCTGGAGTCCCTCTTGCCCCATCCGCTGGCCTGGGGAGATGTCTATGCACGGTTGGAACAGGCGGAGTGATGAAATGATATGACAGACTGCCCGCTGGTCAGTATCATTACCCCTTCCTATAACCAAGGCAAATATATTCGCGAAACAATTGACAGTGTGCTGGCCCAGGATTATCCCCAGATCGAACATATTGTCGTCGATGGCGGATCGACCGACAATACGTTGGAAATCCTCCACAGCTGCAGCCGCCTCCTTGGCGAACGGTTTCGATTCGTATCGGAACCGGATCGCGGGCAATCCCATGCTATCAACAAAGGCTTGACGATGGCCAAAGGAGAGATTATCGGCTGGCTGAATTCGGACGATGTGTACATGCCATGGGCAGTACGCAAAGCGGTACACGCGTTCGCACAACATCCGGAATGGGCCATGGTATACGGCAGAGCAAATTATACAGACGAAAACAATCAGGTCATCGTAGCTCATCCTGTTGAATCCTTCAGCAAAAGAAGGTTGTTCGAATCCTGTATCATCTGCCAGCCTGCCGCCTTTTTACGCAAAAATGCTTTTGTCCAGGCAGGCGGAGTTGACGAAAGCTTCTATTTTTGCATGGATTACGAGCTTTGGATGAGAATGGCCAAAAAATATCCGATCGGCGACATTGAGGACCTGCTGGCCCATGCAAGGTGGCATGCGGATTCCAAAACCCAGATCAGTTTTGGCGACAGAGGACTGCACGAGGTGTTTCGCGCCAGCCTGAAAAATTATCATGCGATCGCCAATGAAGTGATTTGTTTTTTCTGTCAATATCATCAGCAAAAAGAAAAGACCTGGATCTTGGATCAACTAAAACGATACCCGTTGTTCGGAAACACGCCGCAAATCACAAGCCTGAACCGCTATGAAGATTTATGGGCGCCCCCTGCGCTTAACATTTCCATCGAAATCAACCCGAACGAACCGCTCCATGCCCTGCTTGTGAAAGGAAGGCATGTGATTCAAAGTGACCCTTTCCCATGCCAAATCTACTTGGACGGCGCTTTTCACATGGACTCCTTAATTCAACCCGGCGATTTTACGCTCGACATCCCGGTGCAGTCCAGGCGAAGCAAATGCCAGATTGACATCATATGCCATTATCATATCGTGCCTGCGCAAAGAGGCATGGGGTCTGACACGCGCGCTTTAAGCTATTTGGCAGACCAGGTGGTCCCGGTGTCTGCAACAGAATATGCGTTTTATCAGGCCATGTGCCAAGGACTTCCCTATTTAGATGAGTGGCTGGCACAAAACAGGCACCCGATCCCCGAGCTTTAAACCTTTAAGGCAGCAGGAAAGCGGATGAATGATATGTCCATTTTATGGAAATTGAAACAGCTACTTCTCAAGGATGACGTCGAGTTTATCGTGGAACTGTACAGAGAATTACTGGACCGCGATCCCGACCCGGAAGGTTTTCGGCACCACCTCTCTTTGCTCAGGTCCGGAGTCCCGAAAATCACTCTCGTCATCAGCATCATGCGAAGCGAGGAAGCAATTCGTCTTTATCAACGATCCTAGCGGAAGGATTGGAGGCTTCACTCCTTGGAAAATCAGCATCTACCTCTCGTGACCGTCATCACCCCTTCGTACAACCAGAGCCGATTTATCCGAGAAACAATAGAGAGTGTCCTGTTCCAGGATTACCCGCAGATAGAGCATATCGTGATCGACGGTGGATCAACAGACGGGACACTTGCCGTTTTGCATCAATACAGCCATGCAGGCGAACGGTTCCGCTTTGTCTCCGAACCGGACCGGGGCCAGTCTCATGCGATAAACAAGGGTCTGACAATGGCAAGGGGCGAAATTATCGGCTGGCTGAATTCAGATGATACCTATCATCCGGGCGCGGTACGAAAAGCGGTGGAAGCGCTCCTTTTGCATCCTGAATGGGCGATGGTCCACGGCAGGGCCTACAACGTAGACGAATATCATCAGGTGATTAATTCGTATCCGGTACAGCCTGCTAATCGAGATGTGCTGTTCGAGGGCTGTTACATCAGTCAGCCCGCCGCTTTTATCCGAAAGCAAGTATTTGATGTGATGGGCGGTGTCGATGAAACGCTCCTTCACTGCATGGACTACGACTTGTGGATCCGTATTTCCTTGCAGCATTCGATCGGCTTCATCGATGAGTATTTGGCCAATTCCAGATTGCATCCCGCGTGCAAAAGTATGACGCAATGGGTCACGGTCGGGATTCCGGAAGTGTTGAAAACATTGCAAAAGCATTACGGGGCCGTATCCAATCCCATGCTGATTCACTTTATACAGCAGCACCAGGACAAGGGTGTGTACTGGATTGTAGGCCAGTGCAAAGCCTTTTTCATGTTTGGAAAAACCCCTAGGCTATGCAGGTTAAACCGTTATGACGACCTGTGGGTCCCTCCACGTTTCACGATGTCGGTGGAGGCAGATCCGCTGTTTCCCCTCGACACGCTGCTTCTTGTCGGTCGGGATGCGATGGCTGATCTCCTCCCCGGTCAAAACAGGCTGCAACTGACTTTTTACGTCGATGGACAATTTTCCGCGACTGTCGAAGTGCCCGCAGGATCTTTTGTCCTGGAAATCCCGATCCCGATTGCCGCCGGCAAAGCGGAGACGGAAATAGTGGTTGCAGCTTCCCGGCATTTTGTCCCGGCCGAATGGAACCTCAATTCAGATACCAGGCAGCTTAGTTTTATCGCAGACGAAATCCTTCCCCTTTCCCAGGAGGAAGTCCAATTTTATCGGGCATATCTCCAACATGATCTGCCCATTGCGGACTGGCTGATGCAAAACAGACATCCGGCGATCAGAAGATAATATGCAAGGGAGCCTTTAGGAGAATTCATTCTCTAAAAGGCTCCCTTCTCTTTAGGCATACGCTTGCTTACGATTTCCGGTGATGTACATACCAATCAATCGTTTTTTTCAATCCTTCTTCGAGACTCACCTTCGCTTCAAACCCAAAGTACTCCTTCGCCCGCTGAACATCAAGACATCTTCTCGGCTGGCCGTCCGGCTTCGCAGAATCCCAGCGAATTTCACCTGAAAAACCCGTCAGAGCGGCAACCATTTCCGCCATCTCTTTAATCGAGATTTCCTTTCCCGTGCCGATGTTAACCGGCCTGGCGTCATTGTACCTCTCCCCGGCCAGCAGAATGGCTTCCGCGGCATCCTGGACGTACAGGAATTCCCGCGTTGCCTTCCCGCTCCCCCACGCCGTTATGTGGTCTTTTCCCTGTTCCTTCGCCTCGATGCACTTGCGGATGAGCGCGGGAATCACATGGGAGGTTTCCAAATCAAAGTTGTCGCGAGGTCCGTACATATTGACGGGGAGAAGGAAAATCGAGTTAAAACCGTATTGCTGTCTATATGCCTGGCTTTGCACCAAAAGCATCTTCTTGGCCAAGCCGTAAGGGGCGTTTGTCTCTTCCGGGTATCCGTTCCATAGATCGTCCTCCCGAAACGGAACGGCCGTGTATTTGGGATAGGAGCAGATCGTTCCGCAAGCGATGAATTTTTCTACGTTCGTTAATCTGGCCGCCTCTATC
Source organism: Brevibacillus sp. B_LB10_24 (assembly GCF_046036945.1). Classification (NCBI taxonomy): domain Bacteria; kingdom Bacillati; phylum Bacillota; class Bacilli; order Caryophanales; family Paenibacillaceae; genus Brevibacillus; species Brevibacillus sp. B_LB10_24. The sequence goes on from NZ_JBJQOQ010000047.1 coordinate 13,683, forward strand.
AAATGAATTCCCATTGACAAGTTATCGTAAAAAAAGGAACCCGGATTTTTTTGGTTGGCCCCAATTCCGCCGACTGTGGCAGCCAAATGAATGATCACATCTGGCTTTGTCTCCTTAAGCAGTGTCAGGGCCGTTTGTGGATTGCGAAGATCGTACTGTCTGCTGCGGGGTACAATGATTTGCCTGCAGCCCCATTCCCTCAGTCTTTCGACGACGTGAGAACCGAGAAAGCCAGCTCCTCCGGTCACCATTACTTTCTTGTCTACCCAACTTTTCATTTTATTCCTCCATAAAACATCGCTGCTTTATTCTATGTGAACAAGATGGGATTGGCGGCGGCATGACGAAACGAAAATCATTTTCCGCTCAAGGAAGCGCATGTTTACGGTCATCCTGCTGCAGCAAACATATGATGGCTTATCGGAAAATTAACATGAAGGAAGTGACTTCATCCATGCTCAAATCCCGGATTTGCAAACAGGAGGATTTTGAGACACCTTGGTTTCGCCAAGCCTGTGAAAAATGTAAAGAACCGCATCGCTATCACAGGAAGCTATGGGAATTTTGCTACATTTATCAAGGATTTTTAGAACGGGGCGTGCTGCAGCCGGAAAAAAAAGGATTAGGTTTCGGGGTTGGAACTGAGCCGCTGGTTCCCCTCTTTGCTTCTCACGGCTGTCAGATTACGGCAACGGATCTCGACTATTCCAGTGCTCTTGCCCAGGGTTGGGTCAATACCAACCAGCATATGAGCAGCATCGATAAAGTAAACGAACGGGGAATATGCGATCCAGAGCAATTTCAACAACTGGTCACCTTTCAAACACTTAATATGAATCACATCACCCCGGAATTTCACGATCAATATGATTTTACCTGGTCATCTTGTTCTTTCGAGCACTGCGGCTCAATTGAACTTGGCAAGCAATTTATCGTCAACCAGATGGACTGTTTAAAGCCGGGCGGAATTGCCATCCATACGACCGAATACAACCTCTCCTCCAACGACAGTACACTGGAGAACGGGCCAACTGTGATTTTTCGGCAGCGGGATATCGAATGGATGGTCGAGACATTAAGAGGATTGGGCCATTTCATTGAGATCGACTATAGCGTTGGAACGGGGGAGATTGAATCATATGTCGACGTTCCACCGTATCAGAGCGACATCCATCTTCGTTTACAGCTCGCCCAATACGTTTCCACCTCGATCGGGCTGATTATCAAAAAAGCTGAATAGCTGACCAAAAGGACTCCCTCCGATCAATACAGGGGAGTCTTTTTACGGTAGAACTGTGTCTTATGATCTTGTCAACAGTAAATCAAGATAGGTCGCAGAGGAGATGACCGCAAGATCCTCTGCCCGCGTCGGGATCATGGGACCGCCATTTTGCAGGATATGAAAGTGAAACCCGCGTTCAGCAAAACGCTTCAAGATAGGCAGCGGTTCATATCCTTTCCAACTTCCGGGCAAATATTCCAAAAAAATGACCATGGGTCCGCTATGGTCAATCACTTCACACAAACTGTCCATAATGAGCGGTTCTGAGCCGTCGATATCGATTTTAATCACGTCAGCCTTTAGACTGGGCAAGTAGTCGGTTAGTAATCCCTTGGGAACAGTCGATCTGGTCACTCCATTGATTTCTTCCAGTCCCTGAAAAAAAATGCTGCTTCCGGCTTCACCCAGCCTCACCATCTCCTCTTCTCCTCTTTGATTGGACAACATGACCTTGTATAATTTCACGCGATCGTAATAGCCATTAAAAGAGACGCTTTTCAACAGGTTTTTATGATGAAATGGATTGGGTTCGAAGGCGTGCACAAAACCTGTCGGGCCTACCAGCATCCCCGCCAGCAAGGTGAAATAACCGTGATGTGCGCCAATGTCCAGGACAGTCATACTAGGCTTCACAACAGACATGAAAACATTGGAAATCCATTCTTCCCAACAACCTGTCAAAAGAATCGTCAGATTGACAGGGTCTCGGGTGTCAAGAAACATCATTGGCCCATGAACCAAATTGGTTAGAACGGTATGATCTCCTAGATAGTAATTCATTCGGTTCAAAATATCCCCTCCCGGCTGCTCAATCTCTCCATACACTTGCGGATTCCCGAGCGGAGATCCCCGCGGTTATTCTTTTTGGTTAAGCAGTTGTCCGAGTGCACTCAGGTTTTTCTGCAGCTGCTCATCCCCCGGGCGATAGGACAAGGCGATTTTTGTGTGGTGGTAAGCCGATTCGTATTCGCCTAACCGGTGATAGCACAGCGACAGCTGAATATGCGGCATCCAGGTTTGAAACGCCTCGTTTTGCAGTCCCCAATTGCTTTGCGGAGGCGGCAGCTCGAGGGCTAGTTTAAACCAGAAGATCGCTTCGCGGTACTTCTTCTTCTCGTAGAGCCTGAGCCCCAACCGGCAGCAAAAGTCTGGACGCGGCGTGCCGTACTGCAGGGTCTTGCACATCAGCTCCCATTCTTTTTCTTCATCCCCCTGTTGATAGCAGCAGTCGGCAGCGTTCATACAAACCAGGATCATGTCGTCTGGGGTCATATCCGGCCGATTCATTAATTGTAAATAAATCCCAATCGCCTTGTCGGGCATTCTGTGAAAATGCAGCTCCATTGCATAATGCATCAAATCCCGCGTTGTAAACTCTTTTTTCTCTCTCATTCTTTTTTCATAGATTTTCAAGTTCCGATCACTTACTCCATGTGCTTGTCGATGCGTCACTACAATGTCGCTGTCGATAAAATACCCCTTGACGATTAAATCTTCATGGACGACACCTTGCCACTGAAATTGCTTGGATCGTTTTACCAGGCGGAAACGCCTGAGCTTAATCGATACATTGCCGTGAGGGTCGAAGGCGGCGTGGTATTCCATCGAGACAGCATCAACGAGCGGGTCAAGCGTTTGCTTCAATCGGAGCGATTTTTCGCGATCTTCGGGCAGCAGCACATCATCCGCATCCAACCATAAGATATAATCCATCGTTGCCTGTGCGAATGAAAAGTTACGGGCGGCGGCAAAGTCGTCGATCCAGACATAATCGATCACCTTGTCCGTCCACTTTCCTGCAATTTCCTTTGTTCGATCGGTTGAACCGGTGTCGACAATAACGATCTCATCAGCAAGTCCCTTGACTGATTCGAGGCATCTTTCCAGTGTTTCCTGTTCGTTTTTGACAATCATGCAAAGGCTGATGGTAATCACAAAGCCCCTCCTCACAACCTGTTATTCGATCCCGCCCGATCAAAAAGCCAGTCTCACAAGACATGTTTGCATGATCATTGTATGTTGTCGCAATTTTTTACGTGAGAAAACGGCACAACCCCTTGTATGTAGCAAAAAGCGGAAAAGAATAGCCCCCTATGCGTTACAAGTAGAGGGCAATTCAGACATAAGTTGATCACTTAGCAAGCATCATGTCTTTTATTTTTCTATGACAGCAGCAGTTAAACTAAGCGGACCTGTAACAATCGCTTCGCCGGATGGCAGTACAGCGCCGGTCGGAACAGTAACGCCTGGAATCAGGAACGCAGAGGCGGTTAACGAATACGTTACGTGGACGTGTTGGCGGCTGGTCGTAGGCGTAAGATCGACTGCTGAGATCGTTGTGGTTCTTTGCTGGCCAAGGAACGATACCGAGTCATTGGTGCAGAAGATAGGTACTCCATCACGGGTTACGCAGAATTGTACTGCGAACGGTATCGCCAAGGTGGTCACGCCAGGCAGCGTAGTGACTGCGGCCCAACCGATGGTCGCCGTTACCCATGACTGGTCATCATGGTCTACTTCTACGGTGACGCTAGCCGGTAAAGTCGTGGTTGCCGGGCTTGCTGCAATCGGTGTGACGCTTGTTCCTGGAAATGAACTCGTTACACTTGCTGCAAAATGTTCCAAATGCTGAATCGGATCGTGATTATGTCTCGACATTCTTGTCACTCCTTCCTTTAGTATTCATTTATAAGAAATGCAGACAGGATGTGAAATGACCCGAGCATATGTCCCAGTGTCGTTACCTATTTTCACTTAGTCGGAACAATTGTTGCTGCAATCCATAAATGCACGTAAGCCTATTCACCTGGAAGAACACCCAGTGCTGGCAGACAATATGCTGTGAAAATAGGAGGTGCTGGTTTTGAAAGGGAATGAAATATCTCTATTATGGGAAGGATCGCTGGCTGATCATCACAGCTTGGCAAAGGTGAACCGGAATATTTGCAACCATTTGATTGCCCATAAACACATCCGCCTGTACCGAACAGATACGGACAACAAATCAAACTCCGTTGACAGGGCCGGACAGGCCGATGTTTCTGTACGTCATCAATGGCCCCTTGTCCTTGATTGGACAGACGGAGGGGCAAAGTATGCAATCTGTATGCAGCCTTGGGAATTCGGGGCAATTCCCAAACAATGGTATATCCCGATGAAATACAGAACCGACCAAATCTGGGTCTACAGCACGTACAACAAGGAATGCTACATTCGCTGCGGCCTCCCTGCGGATAAAATAAAAGTCATTCCACTTGGGGTTGACGAATCGATCTATCATTACCGTGCGGCACCCTTAAAACTGGAGGACACCCACACTTTTCGCTTTTTGTTCGTAGGCGGGACTATCGCCCGCAAAGGAATCGATACATTACTCCGGGCATACGTCAGTGAATTCCGTGCCGATGAAGACGTTTGCCTGGTGATTAAGGATTTTGGCAATCGTTCCTTTTATCAAGGCAGAACCTTTGATAAGCAAATTGTCCAGGCAGCATCCGATCCAAACCATCCCAGTATCTTATACCTCGACAACTACCTGTCTGAACACGATCTTGCAGGGCTCTATAAGGCTTGCGATTGCCTGGTACACCCCTACCGCGGGGAAGGTTTCGGCTTGCCCATTGTGGAGGCGATGGCCTGTGGCACTCCGGCGATTCTTCCCGACCTTGGGCCAAGTCAGGATATTTGTGACGCTGACACGGCTTTTCTGCTTCCCAGTAAAGAAGTACTGATAGAAGAACTGTTCGCCAGCAGCCTGGATGTCGTCAATACCCCTTGGTGGTTGAACGTGGAGCAGGCGGAATTGCAAAAAATGATGCGCTTCGTCTACCAAAACCGGGATGAAGTAAAGAAAAGGGGGGAAAAGGCGAGCCAAAAGATTCTGTCAAACTTTACCTGGAGGCAAACCGCCCAGCTAATAGCAGACAGCGTAACGGAGTTGGCAAAGGGTGAACGCTACCCGCGGAAGAGCGAAACGGAAATCATTCAATCGGAACTGCTCGCCGCTTCCCAGTTGTATCAGGAAAACAAATTCGACGCAGCAATCAGCCTCCTTCAAACCATCCTTGCTTCTTTCCCCCATTCATTCGAAACCCGCTACAATATAGCTTTAGCTTACATCAGGCTGAACAACTTTCCGGCGGCAGTTGAACACCTGAACCACGCCACCAGGTTCATGACGAAGGCTCCTGAAGCGATACAAGCGGAGATTTGGAATCGTATCGGAGATTGTTACACACAGATGCATGCCTTTGACCAAGCGATCAAAGCATTCCAGAAATCGACTGCACTGCACCCGGCTTACCTATCTAGGGAAATCCTCTCCTTGAAAGATGGCGTGGATGCCCTATGGAAACAGGCGGCGACACTCTATGAAGAAATGGCAAATTGCTATCAATCATTAGGCAGCGATTTTCGGGCGATAGAGATGTATAACAAAGCGCTTCGAATCGGGGCGGATCAATCAAGGGTACAGGCGGCGCTTGAACGGGTCAGGCGGCGAATCGAAAACACGAAGAGAGGGATCGGACTGATTCGCAAAAAAACTGCTCTCTCGCCTGCCTCCCCTGCCGCTGATCATCAGGTGATTTGGCATCAAACGGCTTTGTCCTCTTCCTATGTTTCGGCCGCGAATATCAAGGAAAGCAGATGTCGGTGGACTGCTTATTTCGCAGGAGGAAACGATGTATTGGAGATTGAATATTCGGAGATGCGGGATGGACAGATTGACCTGGAAACGGCACAAACCTACGACGGTGTTCTGCTTACGATAAGACATGGCACTGTATCTTCCTCCAAGTTAACCGGGTTCTTGACACAATGTCAGTCAATCGTCCATCACTCAGGAAAAATAATCATCGTGGCGGAAAACCCGACCAGGGATTTTGACCTGCTTTCCTTAAAGGAGTGCTTGGAAACAAGCTCGCAAACGGCGGGATGGCTGATCAGGGAATCAAATGAACTTGAAGACGGGAAGTCCGTTTATCTCGTCCTGCAAAAATCGACTTATGACGTTCTGTGGCAGTGTCCGTACTTCAATTTGACCGGATTTTCTGAGGAGCAAAAATTTTTTCTCGATGGCATTCGACCATATCCCGTTCGAGTCGCAGTGCATCCAGTTGATTCAACCGAAACGAAAGAGCTGCCCCCGTCAAAGATGAAACCCTACTTATCCTCCCTTTTGAAACGGCGATTTGAAACTCCCCTGATTCATTACCAAGCCTTGCCGGCTGTCAATTGTCTCTTTCCTCATGCACCGATTTCGATCCTAAGAACAATGTTTGAAACAGATTCATTGCCCGCAGAATGCATACCAATAATGAATGAGATGACGGAAATCTGGGTGCCCTCCGAATTCAATCGGCAGACATTCGCACAAGCCGGCGTTTCCCTTGACCGGATTCAGATCGTACCCGGCACACTGGATGAACACATCTTCAATCCCGTTCAGGCGCAACCCCATCCTTTGCCAATGGTGCGATCATTTTATTTTTTGTCCGTATTCGATTGGAGCATGCGGAAAGGCTGGGACATCCTGCTTCGGGCATATCTTGAGGAATTCACCGAAGACGATGATGTATCGCTGATTCTAAAAGTAAGCCGGGTTAACGAACCATCCACAAATCCCCAAAGCATCATTACGGATATGCTGCAGAAGCTGGGAGTTCGCAAACCGCCGCATATTCACATGATAATAAAAAAGATGTCAGACGAGGAATTAGCTGGCCTATACGCCGCAGCGGATTGCTTTGTCCTGCCTTCTCGCGGCGAAGGCTGGGGTCGACCCTATATGGAAGCGATGGCCATGGAGCTGCCGGCGATCGGAACGCGCTGGAGCGGTCAATTGGAGTTTATGAACGACGACAACAGCTATTTGATCGAGCTTGAGGGCCTTGTTCCGATCGATGCTGCCGCATCCGGTATGCCTCCCCACTTTCACGGCCACCGCTGGGCCGAGCCGAGCGCAGATCACTTGAAGTCCCTGATGAGACATGTTTATTCCCATCAATCCGAGGCCAGGGAAAAGGGACGGAGGGCCAGAAGTGAGCTATTTCCCCGGTTTTCCAGACATACCATTGGCCGGCAAATATTTGGGCAGATCGATCGATTAGTAAAATCCCATTACAGATGAACCACGAAGCAGGCGTCTGGAAAAAACAGCCCTATCCCAAGCAAAGCAAGGGATAGGGCTGTTATCTATTTTCCAACATTTTACACTTTCTCTGTTTTTAAGCCCAACGAGCTTTCATGGAACTTGATATCGGGATACTTATCCTGTGCCATGCGCAGCTGATATTCGCTTTCGAACAGCATCACCGGTCGCCCGTAGCGGTCGCGCACCGTCTGGCTGCGCTTTTGCAAGGTGTCAAGCGTCGCTTTATCGCCCTCGATCCAGCGGGCGATCTGGTACGGCATCCGCTGCAGCAAGATGTCTACGCCGTATTCCGCCTTCAGACGATACTCCAGGACTTCAAACTGCAGCACGCCGACAACGCCGATGATCAGCTCTTCCATCGGGTAGGTGCGGAACAGTTGTACCGTCCCTTCCTCCGTCAGCTGCATGATGCCCTTTTGGAACTGCTTGTGCTTCATCGCGTCCTTCACCGTTATCTTGGAGAAGAACTCCGGCGAGAAGTGCGGCATCTCTTCATACTCGAAAGCGCCGCCGACGCACAGGGTGTCACCGATCTGGAAGATGCCGGGATCGAACAGGCCGATCACGTCGCCCGCGTATGACTGCTCGACGATTTCCCGGTCCTGGGCCATAAATTGCAGCGGTTGGGCCAGCTTGATGTCCCGTCCCAAACGGACGTGCCGGACGGTCATGCCCCGGTCAAAACGCCCCGAGCAAATCCGCAAAAACGCCACCCTGTCCCTGTGGGCCGGATTCATGTTTGCCTGGATTTTAAAGATAAATCCGGAGAAGGCCCCCTCATACGGGTCGATCGGTCCGATCGTGCTTTTCTTCGCAGACGGCGGAGGTGCCATCTGCAGGAAGTTTTCCAAAAAGGTCTGCACCCCGAAGTTGTTGATCGCGCTGCCGAAAAAGACGGGCGTCAACTCCCCTTTGGCGATCAGCTCGGAATCGAACTGATCTCCTGCTACGTCCAGCAGGGACAGCTCATCGGCTAGCTGCTGTCCCAAATCACCGCCTACACGAGTACTGATCAGCGGGTCGTCCGGTCCGCTCACCTGAACAAAGGAAATCTCCTCGTGATCGCTGCCCTCTGTATACAATTCCACCCTTGATTTCTGCCGGTCGTAAATGCCGCACAGCGAACTGCCCATGCCAATCGGCCAGTTCATCGGATACGAACGAATCCCCAGCACCCGCTCGATCTCTTCCAAGAGTTCAAACGGATCCTTCCCGTGCCGGTCCAGCTTGTTGATAAACGTAAAAATGGGAATCCCCCGCATGCGGCAGACTTTAAACAGCTTGATTGTCTGCGCCTCAACCCCCTTGGCTACGTCGATGATCATGACTGCGGCGTCAGCGGCCGTCAAGGTGCGGTAGGTATCCTCACTAAAGTCCTGGTGACCAGGCGTGTCCAGAATATTAATGTGATGTCCCTTGTACTCAAATTCCATGGCGCTGGAGGTAACGGAGATTCCCCGCTTTTTCTCGATTTCCATCCAGTCAGAGGTAGCGTGTTTGGAATTTTTTCTTCCTTTGACCACACCCGCCTCACGGATCGCTCCGCCGTAGTAGAGCAATTTTTCGGTCATCGTCGTCTTCCCGGCATCCGGGTGGGAAATAATCGCAAATGTCCTGCGTCTGGCAATCTCTTGTGCTATTGCTTGGTCCATATCCATTTCTCCTTACAGGTGAGACTACGAATGCAACCTGAGTCATTCATATCATGAATACGATTATACAGACAAACTGGTGCATGTGAAAGCAGGAATACACGACCGCTTTGCCTGGCATTTTCTGTGTTATAATAACCTTGATCAAATTTTTTTAATAAGGAGGCCTCCCCATCTCATGAGTCAGGACAAACTCGTAAGCGATTTTCGCGACTACGTCAAAAAGCTCGTCAGTTACAATCAGGCCTTGGCCGTACTGGGCTGGGATTTGCGGACGAAAACGCCGCGCAAGGGAGCACATGCCCGTTCGGAAGTGATCGGCGTCCTCTCCGGCGAGCAATTCAAGCTGGCCACTTCCCGGGAGTACGAGGAGTACCTCACTGCGCTTAGCGAGCCGGACCGGTTGGCCGCGCTTGATCCGATCACGCGCAAGACCGTGCTGGAAGGCAAGAAGGAGTTTGAGCGCAGCAAAAAACTGCCGCCTGAAAAGTACCAGGAATTTGTCATCACGACGACTCAAGCGGAAACAATGTGGGAGGATGCCCGCAAAAACAACGACTTTTCCAGTTTTCGTCCTTACTTGGAGAAAATAGTAAAATTACAGTTAGAATTTATCGACTACTGGGGACACAGCGGGGTCAAGTACGATACCTTGCTGGATATGTACGAACCCGGGATGACCACCGCGCAACTGGATGAGATGTTCGGCAAGCTTCGCGAAAAAACCGTTCCTCTGGTGCAGGCGATCGCCGAATCACCGAACAAACCAGACACCGGATTTCTCACCAAGTCGTACGATATCGCCCGTCAAGAAGCCTTCAGCCGCTACGTGCTGGAAAAGATCGGCTACGACTTCGCGGCCGGCAGAATCGACATCAGCGCTCATCCGTTTTGCACCAGCTTTGCCCCCGGAGACGTGCGGATCACGACCAAGTACGACCCGAACGACTTCCGTGTCGCCTTCTTCAGCTGCGCCCACGAAGCGGGTCACGCCATCTACGAGCAGAACATCAATCCCGACTTGTTCGGCACACTTCTCTGCGACGGCACATCAATGGGGATTCACGAGTCCCAATCCCGTTTCTGGGAGAATATCGTATGCCGCAGCCTGCCGTTTTGGCAGCACTTCTTCGGCGATCTGGTCAAACAGTTTCCGGATCAACTGGCAGGGGTCCGAGCGGAAGACTTCTACCGCGCCGTCAACTACGTTCAGCCATCGCTCATTCGCATTGAGGCAGATGAAGTTACATACAACTTGCACATCATGATCCGCTACGAGATCGAAAAAGGCTTGATCAACCAGACGATGGAGGTCGGCGACCTGCCTCGCATCTGGAACGAAAAGATGAAGGAATACCTCGGCGTGGTACCGCCAAACGACGCAGACGGGGTCTTGCAGGACGTTCACTGGTCGGGCGGCAGCTTCGGCTACTTCCCCACCTATACGCTGGGCAACGTCTACGCTGCGCAATTTGCCCACGCGATGAGACAGCAAATCAGCGGCTTCGACGAGCTGATCGCGGGCGGCGAGTTCACACCGATCCGCACCTGGCTGAAGGAGAATATCCATCAGTGGGGCAAAATGAAGAGCCCTTCGGAGTTAGTGCACGACATCACCGGCGAAGCGATGAACGCCGACTATCTCGTTCAATACCTGGAAGAAAAGGAAAAACAAGTATATCAACTATAGGCAATCTGCCAGCTGAAAAGGCAAGCCTTGTTACTTGAGGCTTGCCTTGGTGTTTTTGTAAAAGTGATACTCACCTCTACTTCTCCGTCACCCTCTCCATTCAAAGTAGTTTCCCTGCGTGTGATAGTCTCCCTCTACCATTCTAACTTCTTGTGAGGCTGCACGTCGGCGGCGCGAACCACATACGACCCTATCAGATGGTTATCTGAAGCGTTTTTGTGTCACCTGGATTTCTATCCGTTTCCGTTTCTTTTCCCTTCGCATCTTTTATATGAACACTTTTAGAAAGCGAGGTGACTGATTGGGCTCCCCTAAGTACGGATATCGTCGCGATTGTGTTTAGACGTGTTGCCAGGGCCGGCGTGCGGCTAAGAACTATCCGGGTTGTTCGCGGAGTCGGCAGCGCATTTCCGTGCAACCGATTTTTATGATCGGCAGTCGAGTAGGCCCAGCACAAACCTGCCTGCTTGCCAATCATTTAGCCGAAATGTCCCGATCTTCGAACGCAGGAGGTTAACACAACGAAAGGTGACTCTCTGCGCTTAGAGGGCCACCTGTTTTCTTCGAAAATGCTTCCAAAAGAATAGAAGGAGGTATAGAGATTGGCTAAATCAACTCGTGTTCTCTTAGGTCAAATGGTTCGCCAGCAGAGGCGGCAGGTCAGGGAAACGGAGGCCATGCACCGAGACCTGGTGGCACAAACCACCAGCATTAGGCAAGAGATGCAAGCGAATCAGGCGCGTACCGAACTAATCTTGGATGAGCTGCTGCAGACTCTGCAACAGCAAGGAGCCGCCCTCTCCCAAATCCAGCAAGTGATGGCCCAGCAATCAGCGCTTCTGGCACAGATAGCAGAAAATACAGCTCAACGGCCCCAGCTGCCCGAAGCTTAAATGATGGCCTACAACTCTTCGATGATATCCCCCGCTATAAGCGAACCCTGGTCATGCCGTTTTGCCGCCGCTCTGTCACCGGCCGCACCGTGAAGCCAGACACCCAGACAAGCGGCCAGGCTCGCCTGAAAGCCCTGTGCCGCCAAACTTCCGATCACACCGGCCAACACGTCCCCACTTCCCGCAGTAGCCATGCCGGGATTGCCCGTCGGATTGATATAGACCGCTCCATCAGGTGCAGCCACCACCGTCCCGGCTCCCTTCAACACGACAACCACATGATGGCGAAGGGCATAGCTTTTGGCCACCTCGATCCGGTTTTGCTGCACTTCCGCTGTGGTCGCCCCGGCCAGCCTGGACATCTCCCCAGGATGAGGGGTGAGGATCACCTCGCCCCCCCTCCTTGGCCAAGCGGCAAAGTCGGCGTCGGCGAGCATGTTTAACGCGTCCGCATCGAGCACAAGCGGGCAATCGCTCTTCTCCCAGAGCAGGCGCAGCCACTTAGCATCTCCGGAAAAGCGGCCCAGTCCGGGACCGATTACTGCCGCATCCCGGTCAGTAAACAACTGCAGCAGGGACTGGACATTTTGCAGGTCGTGTCCCGTTCCCGGGATGCCTGACAGCATCACCTCGGGGACCCGCCCGATCAGAGCGGGAAGCAATTCATCCGGCACCGCCCAGGTGACCAGCCCGGAGCCTGCCCGCAGCGCCGCTTTGCTGCAGAGCAGGCCGGCTCCGCTCATCTGCCGGCTCCCGGCACAGACCAGCAGATGGCCAAAGGTGCCCTTGTGACTGTCCGGCTTCCTCGGCAGCGCCGGATCCAGGCCGAATTCCTCCCGAAACAGCCGCTCTCCCAGCAAATAGGTATGAATGCCAAACTGTCGGGCAAGATCAGGCCAAATCCCGATCTGCCCTACCGCGACCTGTCCGGCAGTCTCTGCTCCGGGCTGCTGCACCAATCCTCGTTTGAGGAAGGCGAGCGCCACAGTACGGGCTGCGCGGATACAAGGGTCGTGCACCCGGCCTGTATCCGGGTCAAGCCCGCTGGGAATGTCGACGGAGATGATCGGCAGCCCGCTCTCATTCGCTGCCCGAATCAGTTCGGCATACGATCCGCGGGGCGCCCCTTTCGATCCTGTTCCGATCAGGGCGTCAACGATTCCGTCGTACGAGTGCCAATCAATCGGTGCACGGCCATACGTCTGTGTTGGCACGCCAAGCCGGGACGCCAAATCGCGCTGAAAGCCGGCATCACCGCTCAACTGTTCAGGCGATACGGCGTAGATCACCGTCGCTTCCATGCCGCTCTCGATCAGGTGTCTGGCCGCAACCAGGCCGTCTCCGCCGTTGTTTCCCTTCCCGGCGAGGACCGCCCAGCGGGCCGAACGGCCTGGACGAGCCAGCCCCGATTCGCGGGAAAACCGCTCCACTTCACGGGCTACCGCGGCCCCGGCGTTTTCCATCAGTACGATGGCAGGCAGCCCAATCGCTTTGATCGTGTGTTCATCCAGCTTTCGCATTTCTTCGGCAGTCAATACGTACACCTGAAAACAACTCCCTTCCAAAAGGAGGTCAAGAAAAGGCAGGCTTACGTGCCTGCCACTTGCCTTGCGGTATCGCCCTGCCCGTTGGAACGATCCAGGACGTATTTTGTCAGCTCGACCGTCATCTGGTAGTAGGAAAACGGCGTGATCAGGTAGATGCCCTGGAAGTATTTCATCGCCGTATCAAGCAGTTCTTTTGCCATTGCCGTACCCTCGCGGCGTCCTTCCTCGCCCTGCAGCTCCTTCATCCGCTCAAGCGCCGCCTGGGACAGCTTGATCCCCGGGACTTCGTTGTGCAGGAACTGCGCGTTGCGCCAGCCTGTGAGCGGCATGATGCCGATAAAGATCGGGATGTCGATATGCTTCGTCGCGTTGTAGATCAGCTCGATCGTTTCCGCATCGTAGACGGGCTGGGTCATAATGAAGTCGGCCCCTGCTTCCACCTTTTTCTCCAGACGCTGCACCGCTGCTTCGATCTTCCGGACGTGCGGATTAAAGGCGGCTCCGACGACGAACTGCGCCTTTTGCTTCAAAGGCCTGCCGGAGAAAGAGAAACCCTCGTTCAGCTGTTTGATCATGCGGATCAAATCAAACGAAGTCACGTCAAATACGGAACTGGCTCCCGGCAGGTCGCCAAACTTGGACGGGTCGCCCGTGATGACCAGCACCTGATCGATGCCCAGTGCATGCAGGCCCATCAGATGGGACTGCTGGCCGATCAGATTGCGGTCGCGGCAGGCGATGTGCAAGAGCGGGTCGATGCCGAACCGGTGTCTCATCATCGCGCCCAGGGCCATATTGCTCATCCGCACATTCGCCAATGAGTTGTCCGCCAAGGTGATCGCATCGGCTCCCGCATTGTGCAGTTCGCAGCAGCCGTGGAGAAATTGGTCTGCGTCCAGATCCTTGGGCGGGTCAAACTCCACGATGATCGTATGCCGCTCTTTTACCTGCTCCACGATCGTCGGCAGCTGTCTCTGCTTGACGCTGTAGAGCGCCGCTGCTTGCCGTTCGTTCTGCCCTGCCTGCGGATTGACCCGCGGCAGCGGCGGCAGATCGGCCAGTGCCTCGGTGATCGCCCGGACGTGGGCCGGAGTGGTGCCGCAGCATCCCCCGATCAAGCGAACGCCGAGCTCGCGCAGGCGAGCCGCGCTTTCCGCAAAGTACTCCGGCGTCGACTTGAACGCGTAGGAGCCGTCCGCCATTCCGAGCCGTCCCGCATTGGGAAAGGCGGAGAGCAGTACGCCATCCGGTACGACACAGCTTTCAAACGAGCGGATGATCTCGGCCGGACCTAACCGGCAGTTCAGTCCGACGGTATCTGCTCCTGCCTGCTGAAGCTGGCGGAAGGCCTCGCCGAGCGTATAGCCATCTCTCGTACGCCCCACTTCCATCGTCGCCAGCTGCGCTAGGATCGGCACGTTCGTCAGCGGGCGGATGACTTCCAGGGCCAGCAGCAGCTCCTCCAGGTCGAGGAAGGTCTCCAGCAATATCCCGTCCACCCCTTCGTGGAGCAGAGCGATCGCCTGTTCTTCAAACAAGTCGCGAAAGCCTTCCATCTGCGGCATCCGCACCCGCCCGGCGATGATCGAGCCTATGCTTCCGACGACAAAGGCGTCATCCCCAGCTGCCTCCCTGGCGATTTGCACCGCCGCCCGATTGATCCGGGCCACCCGGTTTTCCAGGCCGTAGCGGGAGAGGCTGTCGCGATTGGCCCCGAAGGTATTGGTCTCCAGCAGCCGTGCACCCGCCTCGTAGTAGGCGCTGTGTACATCTTTCACCAGCTTGGGATTGGACAAACAAAGCTCTTCATAGCTGGTGCGGATCGGCACACCCAGCTGGTAAAGCTGGGTAGCCATCGCGCCGTCTCCGATCAGCAGATGTTCGGTCAGATACCCCTTTAAATCTCGTTTACTCCCCATAATACGTCCCTTCTCTCACTTCTTCGTTTCCGTACTTCCTTATACTCACACCTCAAAGACGGACGGTCCGGCGTTAAAGTAACGAGCTTCAGGGTGAGCGAACACCATGGCCGATACGGATGCTTCCGGTTCCATCATAAAGCCCTCTGTCAAATGAATGCCGACATCTTCCGGACGCAGCAAACGGAACAGCTTCTCCTGATCTTCCAAACTCGGGCAGGCCGGGTAGCCAAACGAAACGCGGATTCCTTGATACCGCGCCCCAAGGCGCTCAGCCATCGTCATTTCTGCCGGGTCAGGGAAGCCCCAGACGTCCCGCATCAACTGGTGAACCCGCTCGGCAAAGGCTTCTGCCGTCTCCAGGGCGACCGACTGCAGCGCGTGTGACCGCAGGTAATCGCCGCTCTCCTTCCACTTGGTCGACTGTTCGCGAATGTTGTGTCCGCAGGTGACAGCCAGGAACCCAACGTAATCCATCTCGCCGCTTTCGACGGGACGGAGAAAATCGGACAGGCAGAGATGCGGCTCTTCCGGCTGCCGCGGGAAGGTGAAGCGTTCCACCAGCCGGGTCTGATCGGCAGGATCGTAGACGAGAATATCGTCGCCGTCGGCTTGCGCCGGGAAAAACTGATACATGCCATGGGCCCGGATCAAGCCTTCCTCACGCGCTTCGCGCAGCAGTTCTTCCACGACGCCGTATAATTGAACGGTTTTCTCGTCTCCTTCAGCCAACAGCTTGTCGACATTGCCGCGAACGCCCAGATGCTTACCGAGCAGCATCCGCAGGTTGATATACGGCTGCAGATGGCTGATCGGATAGTCGCGCAAAACGTGCCTTTTCAAATCCTGCGGTACGAAAATCGGGGCGGTTCGACTGACCGCGGATCGCTTCACGCCTGATTTGCCTGATCCCGCTGGTGCCTGCTCGCTTGTTGCGGCAGCCGCCGCAGCTGCTTCCTTGGCTTTTGACTGTTCTTCACGGATCGCCTCTACAGCCGACGGATCCTGCAGTTTGTTGGCCAGGTCGAGACCGTCCATGGCATCCTTGGCATACAGCACCAGCCCGTCGTATTCGGCCGCAATCCGGTTTTGGGTGAATTTACGCGTCAGCGCAGCTCCCCCCACCAGCAGCGGCACATCGATGCCCGCCGAACGCATGTCCTGGGCCGTCACCACCATCTGCTGCGCCGACTTGACAAGCAAGCCCGACAATCCGACAATATCCGGTTTTTCGCTCCGGCAAGCGGCGATCAACTGTTCCGGCGGTACCTTGATGCCTAAGTTCACCACGTTGTACCCGTTGTTGGAGAGGATGATTTCAACCAGATTTTTGCCGATGTCATGGACGTCCCCCTTCACGGTAGCGAGCAGGACCTTTCCTTTGGTGGCCGATTCCGTCTTCTCCATCAGCGGTTCGAGAAACGCCACTGCCGCCTTCATGACTTCGGCACTTTGGAGGACTTCCGCGACGATCAGCTGATTAGCGTTAAACAGCCTTCCGACCTCTTCCATTCCCGCCATCATCGGCCCGTTGATGATATCGAGCGGAGCGTATTTCTTCAGCGCTTCCTCCAGGTCGGGGATCAGGCCCTCTTTCGAGCCTTCCACGACGTAATTGGCCAATCGCTCCTCCAGGGTCAGCGTCGAAGCCTCTTTTTTTACGACTACTTTCTTCTGGCGGTAAAAATCCGTAAAGGCCGCCAGCGTCTCGTCATTGGTTCTGAACAGCAGCGCTTCCGCCAGCTCCCGCTCCTCCTGCGGAATCGAAGCGTAGCGTTCCAGCTTCTCCGTATTGACGATCGCATAATCCAGGCCGGCCAGGGTCGTATGGTACAGGAAGACCGCATTCAGCACTTCCCGACCTGCCGGCGGCAAACCAAACGAGACGTTGCTGACGCCGAGAATCGTCTTGCACTCCGGCATCTCCTGCTTGATCAGGCGGATTCCCTCGACGGTTTCCAACGCCGATCCGATGTACTGTTCATCCCCTGTCCCGACCGGGAAGACCAGCGGGTCAAAAATGATGTCCTGCGGCTTCACCCCGAACTGGTTGACCAAGAGATCGTAGGAGCGCTTCGCCACTTCCAGCTTGCGTTCGCGAGTGACCGCCATCCCGGACTCCTCGATCGTCCCCACGACGACCGCCGCGCCGTAGCGATGGATGAGCGGCACTACTTCTTCAAAGCGCTTTAATCCGTCCTCCAGGTTGATCGAGTTGATGATCGCCTTGCCCTGCGAGAATTTCAACCCCAATTCCAGCACTTCAGCATCGGTCGAGTCGATCATCAGCGGAGCTTTTACCTTTTTCACCACATAGCCGAGAAAGTTCTCCATATCCTTCAGTTCGTCCCGGTCCGGGTCGGCCAGGCAGACGTCGATGACGTGGGCCCCCCGCTTGACCTGGGCGCGGGCGACATCGGACGCTTCCTCATACTGTCCGGCGGCGATCAGATCACGGAACTTTTTCGAACCGATGACGTTTGTCCGCTCGCCGACCAAAAGCGGCCGGTTGTCCTCCTCCACGTAGACGACATCGATCCCCGACACCGCGGCAAGCGGCTTGGATTCCAAGGGACGAGGTTCGTAGCCGCTGAGCGCCTCCGCCATCGCCTTGATGTGTTCCGGCGTCGTTCCACAGCAGCCTCCGGCGATGTTGAGCCATCCTCTTTCGGCAAAAGCGGCCATCTTCGCAGCCAGGGATTGCGGCGATTCATGGTAGTGTCCGTTTTCATCCGGCAAGCCGGCATTGGGGTAGCAGCTTACACCGCACCCGGACAGGTCGGCCAAGGTCCGCAGATGGTCGCGCATGAACTCCGGTCCGGTCGCGCAGTTTAAACCGACCGACACCGGCTTTAGATGTTCGATGGAAACGTAGAACGCTTCGATATTTTGGCCCGCCAGGGTGGTGCCCATCGGCTCGATCGTGCCTGAGATCATCACGGGCACTTCCCGTCCCAGCTCGGAAAAGGCCTGGCGGATACCAATCCCTCCAGCTTTCACATTCAGCGTATCCTGCGACGTCTCCAAGAGCAGCACATCCACTCCGCCGATCATTAAGGCCTTGGCCTGGCGGTAGTAGGTCTCTACCAGCCCTTCAAACGTAACCCCGCCCGTCAGTGACAGCGTCTTGGTCGTCGGACCCATCGATCCGGCTACATAGCGCGGCCACTCGGGAGTGGATGCCGCATCCGCCGCAGCACGGGCGATCCGGGCAGCCTCTATGTTGATTTCTTCGTCCTTCTCCTGCAGGTCGTACTCGGCTAGCACCACCGTAGTCGCCCCGAATGTATTGGTCTCAATGATGTCGGCTCCCGCTTCCAGGTACTTTTCGTGTATAGAGCGAATCACATCCGGCCGGGTGAGGTTGAGGATTTCGTTGCAGCCTTCATACTCCTCGCCGCCAAAGTCTTTTGCTGTCAGGTCTGCCTGCTGCAGCATCGTTCCCATCGCGCCGTCCAATATGAGAATTTTACGACACAGTTGCTCTTGAAAACTCGGTTTGCTCATCGTAAATAACCTCTTTCTGACATAAAAATACCTCTTCCCGGCATATAAGAAGAGGATTGCGCACAAAATGACTATGCTCCTCTCTTATCTGTCAAAGCGAGCGCGCTTTGCTGGAATTGGCACCAGATACCGGTTGCCGAGGCTTCACAGGGCCAGTCCCTCCACCTCTCTTGATAAGAGTACTTGTCATGCAATTTTTTATTCATTATATATTAGCATTTGCTTGCTGCTTCGTCAATGAGCGGTCTTCAGGCTGAATGGTGATCAGCCCATTTTGCCGGGCACCAAGATACCTGCCCACAACAAACTAGTCAAAAGTGTATACACTAGAGCATAATCGAAAGGAGGAGGAACAAGAAATGAGCACATCGTTCTGTGGAGGGTTTTTCGAAAATTTCGCCGTCGTGCTGGTGCTGTTTATTCTACTCGTAATCGTGGGAAGCACAGACAACTAATCGGTATCAAACAAATGCCAGAAGAGCCCGGTCATTGCCGCGGCTCTTTTTGTTTGGGACTGCAGTTCCCCGAGTTTATTCGATATCGATTTATTGGGTTAAGACCCCCACCTCTATAGGTGGGCCTTGAATCAGGTGGGGTAGAGTCCCCATCTGATTCCCCGATGTTCAGCGAAGCTGAACGAGTTCACTGCCTTTTCGATTTGTCAGCAGCACCGCTTTTTGCTACCATGAAGCTAAACCGTACGATGAATGACAAAGGGGTTACACGGATGAACGAGCATGCCCAATTTTTTCCGAGAGATGCATTTATGGCCAAGCTGGACACGGTAAACAAGCTGAAAGAAAACGATTTTGAACGGTACCAGATTGTCAAAGACAAAGAAACTGGACAGCATTACCTGCATTATACGCTGGAGATACTCCGCTTGTCCGAAGGCGGTTACAAAGACCAGTACGATTACTTTCTCCCGCTCCAATCAGACGACGTGCTGGGGATCGTCCTCGCCGAGCAGCCTTATTCGTTTCCGGACCACTGGAAGGAAACGTATCTTCGCAGCGGGCTCGACGATCGGCTGATGTGGTTCGACCCGAAGGAGAACTTCGAGTCATTTGCCGTTGCCGAGGAAGAGCAATCTCTGCTGGAATCGCTGCGCCGCTTTAAATCGGAATGGGAGCACTCCTCAGACAAGGAGGCCCTGACCAGAAAACTGTTCGACGAGCTGGAAGCACAGCGCAAGAAGCCGTCATGTTGAAAGGAAAACAGCAGCAGGTGCGATACCTGCTGCTGTTTTTACTTTCCGCTGCCAAACCAGGTTTTGGCCAGCTGCGATACTACCTGCTTGGGCAGCGACTGGGCTTGTTGCACCTCGCGGCCGTCGGCGTCCACCCCGCGGTAAAGCAGGTTCATGTCGTTCTCAGGGTCGGATTTGGTTTCGAGGGTGAGCTCACCCAGCTTTCCTGCCGCCGTCCACTCTTCGATCATGATCTGGTATTCGCCGGGAGCCAGTTCGATGTAATCTTCATCGGTCACGTCGACAACCGCATAGCCATCCGGCTCAATCTCGGCTTCGTATGTACGTCCGTTCGCCGACTCATAGAGGGCCAGTTCGCCCGGTTCATTCAGGTTTTCGGCAATCGCGGAAAAATCCCGGATTGTCACTTTTACCAATCGCTTCACTTTGCTATCGCCTCCACACCTTACTTTAGCACGAAGCAGGGCAAAGATACCAGCGATCGAACTAGCGATCGAGCAAACGGTTTACCAAGGCGATCTCTTCCCGGTGAGATCCCGATGCGGGAGTCGGCGTTTCCAGGATGACGGGAAGTTCATCTACTTCCGGGGTTTGCAAAAGTTCCACCAACGATTCAGCCCCGATCTCGCCTTGCCCGATGTTGGCATGGCGGTCGCGGCGCGATGCGGACGGGTAGCGGGAATCGTTGAGATGCACGGCCCGCAAATGCGACAGGTAGCCCATGCCCCTCGCTTTCTCAGCCACTTGCGGCCAATTTCCGCCCGTCCACATGCCGCTGGCAAAGGCATGGCAGGTATCGAGGCAAAAGCCGATTTTTTCCGGATGGGCCAGCAGGCTGCGCACTTCGGTCAACTCTTCCAGGGTCGTCCCCATCCGCCCACCCTGCCCCGCGTTGTTCTCCAGCAGGACCAGGGCTTGGCCCTCCCACCTGCCCAGGACCTCGTTTAGCATGCCGATCATCCGTTGGTAGCCGTAGAGCGGATCTGTGCTGGCCCCCTTGTACTGGCCGAAGTGGACGACGATCCCCACGGATCCGCAGGCATCTGCGATCTCCAGATCGTTCAGCAGCGATTGGACCGTTGCCGCATACAGCTCCGGCGCATCTGCCGACAAATTCGTCGGATACGGGGTGTGGGCGATCGAGAGAAGCTGATGTTCCTCGCAATACGCCCGGCACATTGCAGCATCCCGATGGTCAAACTGCTTGACGGACAAGCTGCGCGGATTTTTGGGAAAGTACTGAAACGAACGGGCCCCCAGCGCCAGGGCGGTCTTTGCTGCGGCCAAATAGCCCGATCTGATGCTGACGTGGCAGCCAATCTTCATGTACGCGCATCCCTTCTGCTGCGTTTTTGTGATCGAGTGGAACGCTGGCTCGTTTAGTACGTAGGATCAACCTTTGAGATGCTTCGAATACACACCCTGCAGCTCTTGTCACGTAATGGCAAGCTTTAAGAGTAAGCCAGTTCTCCTCTTTCAAGATACTGCGCACCCTATATACAGAAAACCGGCCCTCCGCCAAGTGAACTGTGACCTTAAATGTAGACAGTTTAAAAAAAGTCCTGCT
>NZ_JBJQOQ010000048.1:0-34002 GCF_046036945.1 Brevibacillus sp. B_LB10_24
AGCCTGTAGCTCCTGTTCCTTGCGGAACTTTGTCTACAGGCTGAGACAGGGCCATCCTGTCTTTTTCTTTTCCTATAATTCTCGCCGTCCCTCAAGCGCTTTAGTCAGGGTAACTTCATCGGCGTATTCAAGGTCTCCGCCGACCGGCAAACCGTGGGCGATCCTGGTCACCCGAATCCCGGATGGCTTGATCAACCGGGAAATGTACATGGCGGTAGCTTCTCCCTCGATATTGGGATTGGTGGCGAGAATCACCTCTTTCACCTGTTCATCCCCCAACCGCTTCAACAAATCCGGAATCCGGATGTCCTCCGGCCCGATACCGTCGATTGGCGATATCGCGCCGTGAAGCACATGGTAATACCCTTCGAACTCGCGGGTTTTTTCCATCGCAACGACGTCTTTTGGCTCCTGTACCACGCAAATCACCGATCCGTCGCGCCGCTTGTCCCGGCAGATGTGGCACGGATCGACATCCGTAATGTTGTTACAAACAGAACAGTAATGAAGCTGGCGTTTCGCGTTGACCAGGGCCTTGGCCAAATCAAGCACGTCATCTTCTTTCATGCTCAGTACAAAAAACGCCAGGCGGCCCGCTGTTTTTGGACCGATGCCTGGCAATTTCATAAATCCTTCAATTAGCTTGGATATCGGCTCAGGATAATACATCTCTCTGTGCTCCCTCGCCTAGAACAGACCAGGTATGTTTAACCCACCGGTAAAGCGGCCCATTTCTTTGCCGACAAGTTCATCTACATTGCGCAGCGCGTCATTTACCGCCGTCAATACCAGGTCCTGCAGCATTTCCACATCGTCCGGATCGATCGCTTCCGGCTTAATGGCGATGTCGACGATTTGCTTATGGCCGTTGGCCTTAACCGTTACGACCCCGCCGCCTGCCGATCCTTCCACGATCTTATCCTTCAGCGCCTCCTGCGTCTTTTGCATTTCCGCCTGCATCTTTTGCACCTGTTTCATCATTTGCTGCATATTTTTCATCTGTATACCCTCCTCATAGGATCAATCTTTCACTTCCAACAGCTCTTCGCCGACGAGCTTTAACGCCTCGGTGATAAACGGATCTTCCTGTTTGCCCGCATCCTGTGTTCCCGTGCTGTTCGCCTCCGCTTCCATCCACTGCTCCTCCATGACGGAAAGCAGCTGCAGCGGGGTACCGCACACTTCGCGAATGATGTGTTCCACGATCCCCTTTAGCTCCGGCTCCATCGTCTTTTCACAGTGAATGGAGCTCTTGAAGGTGACGACCACGACCTCGCTGCTGGCCGCTGCCGGTTGGCCGCTGACCAACCAGGCGTGGTGCTGGATTTTGACTTTTTTCAACTCAGCCAAAATCTGTCCCCACATGCCGCGGACCCGCTGGGTAAGCTGGGCGTCGACCTGACGGGCGATTTCCCGCAGCTTGCCGACTTGCACCATCGGCCGCCCAGCGGCGGATGCAGCCTGCCTGCGGGCAGGAGGACGCCCTTCCTCTTGGGGGCGGGCTCCGGTGACATTCTGCTGGACTCCCCGGGCAAGCTTCTCCTCCAGACTGCGGATTCGCTGCTCCAGCCTGACGAGATCTTCTGCAGGTGTGGCCCGAGCCGGAGCAGCCTCAGCCTGTGTATCCGTCACGCCGCTGCCCGGGATCTGGCACAGCTTCACCAGTGTCAATTCCGTCAGCACCCGGGCATACGTAGACCATTTCAATTGTGACAAGGACTGGTTCAAAGATTCGATAACCGGATATAAAACCGGCAATTCGTACAGCTCCGCCACTTTGGCAAAATCCTCATCAATCAATGTCCGCTCCACGATCTCCTGAAGTCTTGGCGCTGTCTTGAGCAGCAGCATGTCGCGATAATAGTATAAGAAATCGTGCAGGAACTGTTCGGGATCTTTCCCCTGTACCATGATCTGGTCAAACTGTTCCATCACCGCGGTGACATTGCCCTCGATAATACATTTGGCAAGCGTTGAAAAATACGTCTGCGAGACCGCACCGGTAATTTGCAAAATATCTGCCGCTTTAACCGCCCCGCCGCCAAAGCTGATCGCCTGATCAAGCAGACTGAGCGCATCGCGCATTCCGCCCTCGGCCATTTTAGCTACAAGCTGTAGCGCCTGATCCTCGACCTCTACTTGCTGCGTCTCGCAAATCTGCCGCAACCGTCCGACGATCTCGCCCAGCGGAATGCGGTGAAAATCAAAGCGCTGGCAGCGGGAGATAATCGTTGCCGGCAGCTTATGCGGTTCCGTCGTCGCCAAGATAAACAGGACGTGCGAAGGCGGTTCCTCCAGCGTTTTTAACAGGGCATTAAATGCCTCCGTGGTCAGCATATGCACTTCGTCAATAATATACACCTTATACGAGACATCGCTTGGAGCAAACTTCACTCTTTCGCGGATATCGCGGATCTCTTCCACCCCGCGGTTGGATGCGGCGTCTATCTCTAGTACGTCCGTAACCAATCCGGAGGTAATCGCCTCACATGACTTGCACCGGTTGCATGGTTCTCCCTCTACGGGCTGCTGGCAGTTGACAGCCTTGGCCATGATTTTCGCGGCACTGGTCTTTCCCGTTCCCCGCGGTCCGTTGAACAAATACGCATGGGAAAGCCGTCCCTCGCGCACCGCGTTGCGCAGCGCCCTGGTGACGTGAGCCTGTCCGACGATATCGCCAAAGGTTTGTGGTCTCCATACGCGATAAAGCGCTGTGTAAGCCATCCATGCCACTCCCCATGTTCCGCACTCATGAATCCTGTCTATTATACTACATTGCCGGACGCTTTTCCAAAATCAATCCGCAGGCGCAAAAAAGCCCCCTTTGATTAGCAACAGGGGCAGCATCAGATATACGGAAGCAAAATGTGAAAGCTTGTACCGTACCCTTTGGAAGACACTCGAATTTGCCCTCCCAAATCATGGATAATCTTTTGACAGACAGATAAGCCCAATCCCGTTCCCTCTTCTTTCGTCGTAAAAAATGGATCAAAAATCTTGTCAATCACGTACACCGGAATTCCTGGACCTGTGTCGTGGATGTCAATGCTGATCTTATCCCCCTCTACATCAATGTGATGGGAAATGCTCAAAACCCCTTCTTTTTCCATCGCCTCGATTCCGTTCTTGCAGATATTTAAAAATACCTGCTTCAACAGCTCGGTATCTCCAACCACCATCGGCAGTTGGCCTGCAGGCAAGTACTGGACATCGATCCCGTGCAGCAGCGCTTCACTGTTTACGATCGGCAGTATTTCTTCAAATACGGTGTTCAAATCCACGATCTGGTACTGGACGTCGCGTTGTTTGCTCAGCAGAAGAAACTCGCTGACGAGCGAATTGATGCGGTTGATCTCCGTCAGCATGATCTCCGTGTAGGTTCGCTCCCGCTCCATGCCGCTTTCCCCAAAGGACTGCAGAAACAACTGTAAAAATCCTTTGATCGAGGTAAGCGGATTGCGGATTTCATGTGCCGTGCCGGCGGCGATCTGGCCGATCATGGCCAGGCGGTCACTTCGCTCGATTTTCTGTTCAAAAGAACGCAAATTGGTGACATCCTTAAACAAGACGTAAGCGCCTACAATGCGGCCCGCTTCGTCGTGCAGGGTATTGGAATTCACCAACAGTTCGTACCGCTGGCTGTTGTTGGTCCAAGACATCGCTTTATTCTGCAGCTTGATTCCTTTCAGCAGCTCCCGCTTAATCAGTCGATGTTCCTCAGGAATGCCTTCAAACGCTTTGTCGATGTGCTGGTTTAATACATTGAACCGCTCCACACCCAGCAGCCTGCACGCCATCTGGCTGATTTCGATGATTTTTGCCGCTCGATCAAGCACGACAATACCCAGGTAGATGTCGGACGCCAATTGAGTGACCAGGCGCTGAGGCAGTGAATCATTTGAATCTTTCGCTAAATTGAGCAAATGGACGAGATAAAGCGGGTCCTCCGCATCCTGCACCAACACCATCACATTGGTCCTGCCTGTCATGCCCGACTTGTCCTGCCACTCGACCTCCAGAGGCGATTCCCATTCCTTGTTTGTCCACTCGCGGTACAGCTGTTCCATCGTTCCTTGACAGGGAATAATCACATGTATATGGTGACCGACAATCTCCTGGCGGGTGTAGCCCGTTACACGAAGCAGTGCTTCATTGCATTCGATGATGCGACCGGATTGGTCAGTTAAGAGAACGGCATAAGGAAGTTGTTGCATGAACTGTTCCATGCTTCTAAATGAGCCGAAAAGATTAAAAGAAAATTTCGTCTTCACCCAGCTGCCCCCCTCACCCTCTGCGTCTAAATAGAGAGACACATTTTCCCTATTCGTCAGAGGATAAAGATGACCTGCTGTAAGTACTCGCTTTTATGAAAAAACCTTTCGCTATTCATCGACAAAAAATAACAAAAAAGCGATGAACTGTCGTGGAACAGAACATCACTTCATGGCATCTATGTAGGATGCCGTGCACCTATCTTCGATAGTACTTATCCAAGCGTTACTTATGAAGTCGGCTCAAACCAGGCACCCCTGCGGCACACGCGAAATTCCACTTATGGCTGCTTCCTTCCGGACCTGACCAGGTTCATGGGTTCACGTTGCGCAGGACCCAATCTTCAACGCCGCCTGTCATAAGGCAGCCTTACATAAGCATACCTCAAATAGGAATTCAATCCTGCTATTGCGGATTGCAGGTTACAGGGCACCGCAACCTCCCCATCTAGCACGGCAAAATTTATAACCGTTGTAAGACAACCACAGTGAAGGGTTGCTAAATAAGCATATCACATGAAAACGGAAAACTGCAAGGGACAAACCCAACCAGTTCCGGTAAACTTGACCTTTTCCCTTCCCCTACCGCGCAATGACCGGCAAAATGATGGCCGAGGGATATTCGGGATCGTGGTAGACTGTCTGCTCTGCCACCAGCATTTTCTCTGTTTGTCCCAAAGGAGCACCGGTATTTACATTGCGGTCGTACTTGGGGAAGGCGCTGGAGGAGACTTCCACACGGATGCGGTGCCCTTTTAAAAACACATGGGAAGTGTTCCAACAGTCAACCTCATACCGGTAGACGTTTCCCGGTTCGATCAGTGACGGGTTCTCCAGCCCCTCCCGAAATCTTGCCCTGACCATTCCATCCGTCAGTCTTTGGGCAAAGCCGTTTTCCCAGACGTCCAAGAGCTTCACCGTAAAGTCGGTATCAGTCGCACTGGAAGAAGCGAACAGTTCCATCTTGATCGGTCCGGTCACTTCGATATCCTCTGCCAACGGTTCAGTGGTGTACACCAGCACGTCGTCACGCTGCTCAATCACCGAGTAATCATCCGGGCCGCCGATCTGTGAGGAGGTCGCCTCTGTAATGAACGGCACCGGATCCCTGGGATCATATAAAAACTGGTCCCATCCCGCTTCCTCTACTCCGGCGGCATGGGGAAGCTGCGGTGACAGCCAGCCATCTCCAAATCGGCTGTTGGCCCGCCCCAGGCTGTGCAGGTAATATTTCGTCCAGTTCGTTCTGGCGAGCGGCCATTCCTGCTCATCACGCCACTTGTTTTCGCCCATGACGAACAAACGAACCGGCGGCTCCTGCATGATTCCGTTTTTTACGCCCTTCAGCCAGTAATCAAACCAGCGCAGTTGGTACCCTTTTAAATCGATCACGGAATCAGGCCCGAAATCCAGCTCGCCCAGCTTGGTGGACACATTGATTTGATGCGGCCAGGGACCCATCAGCAGCTTTTGGCTCTGCCTTGCTTGTTCGCTGGCTGCCCGCCGGGTCATGCCCATGTAATTGAGCGGAGTGCCGACCTGTTCATCGTCATACCATCCGGAGATGTGCAGGACCGGAAGATCGATTTGGTCAAATCTGCTTTGATAGCAAATCTCCTTCCACCAATCGTCCAAATAGGGATGTTCCATCTCTTCCTTCCATGCCGGCAAACGGCGCCCGGTCAGCTCATCCATCGTGGCGAGCGGCAAATGCCAATAGATTGACTCCCAATCGACAACATCCACATTTTGCATCACCCGGCCGCTCGTCATGTACAGCCAGCACAAATGATGAGGAGTAGGCACACCGGTAGGCCACTCGACGAACGGGTCTGAAGGGGAAACCGAACAGATCATCGCCTTCAGGTGAGGCGGATGCGTCAATGCCGTAAGCCACTGGATCCGGCCCAGGTACGATCCTCCCATCGTTCCGACATCGCCTGTGCACCACGGTTGGGCGGCAGCCCATTCAATGCTGTCGTACCCGTCTGCCGCTTCGTTGCGATACGGTACGAATTCTCCGTCGGAATCTCCCCGCCCCCGCACGTCCATGTAGACGACCGCGTAGCCGTGTGTAGCGTAGTAGGTTCCGTTCTGATAAATCTCTTTTGATGTCTTGATGTACGGAGTCCGAACGACAATCGCCGGATAGCGCCCCGGTGTCCGCGGGCGATAAATATCGGCAGACAGCGTGATCCCGTCCCGCATTGGAACGCGGACGTCCCGTTCTATCCATAAATCCATTCCCTCTGCCATGCTTTTCCCTCCTGTTCCTGTCTTGTTCCTTGAAATACTCTTCTGAAAATATTGGCTACTATTCTCCAATCATGTAAAAGTTCCTGTTTTCTTACCTGGGGAATTTCAGGCGTTGTCATGCTGCCGCAATACGCCGATAAAGTTTTGCGCGGCTTTTGACAAATAGTGATCCTTCAACCAGATTAACCCTGATGATGCGGCTCGCTTCGCATCAGCCAGTTCAAAAACCCTGATATCATAGCCCTTGTGCAGCTTCAACACGCTTTCGGGGATAATCGCAGACCCGAAGCCGGAGGAGACCAGCTCAAATAATACAGCCAAGTCGGAGCACTCGCAGATGATGTTGTCTTGCAGCCCTGCCTGAGACAACTCCTCCAGAATCACGCTGTATACACCCAGGCCTTCCGTGCTGGGCAAGATCAGCGGGCAGTGTTTCATCTCTTCATAGCTTATTTTATCGGAATCCAATTGGAATTTACTTGGGGCCACAAAGCAAAATGGCTCGGTCTTCAGGTGAAGAACGGCAAAATCGCTCAATTCCAGCGGAAACCAAACGACTGCCATCTCAATGACCCGCTCCCGCACCATTTTACAGAGCTGTGCTGACTCATTTTGTTGGATTTTATAAGTCATCTTCGGGTACATCTCCTGAAAGGTACGCAGCAGCTTTGGCAGTTGATTCCACGAGAGCGTATTTACGCCGATCGCCAGTTTCCCTCTGATACCATTACCGATTTCTTTTACCTCCATCTGTGATTCATCCATCAAATGGGCGATCTCCAGCGCATGCTTGTAGAGGGTTTGCCCGGCTTTGGTCAATTCTAGCTTTTTCCCCCTCCGCTCGACCAGCGGTACGCCCAGTTCCTGCTCCATCAGCCTCAGCTGCTGACTTAACGGCGGTTGAGCCATGTGAAGTCTTTTCGCCGCGGCCGTAATTTTCTTCTCTTCCGCAATCGCAATAAAATAACGTAATTGTCTGATGTCCACCGGGACGAGCCACCCCTTTTCAGTATATGAAAAACGTATGGAAAACCTATTAAATACATATTTTTAATATAATTATCTCCATGTTAGCATAAGGGCATGAGGAAGAAGCAAGAGGTGATGTCTGCCTTATGGTTCCGTTCAAACTGCTTACTTTGTCCGTATTTTGTCTGCTTACAGCCTGTCAGACTTTCCATCCACCCGTACAGAATGCGGCAGATTTACAGGTGCAAGATACAGGTGACAAAACAGAGGCGAGGAGTGAGAAAACGATGAGCGAACAACTTCTAAAAGCGGCAGAAACAGGGGATCATGCTGGTGTCAAAGCGCTGCTTGAGCAAGGAGCGGACGTGAACGTGCGTGATTCGCGCGGCCGGACTCCTGTGATGACGGCGACGTACGGAGGTCACACAGAGGCCGTCAAGACGCTTATTGACGCCGGCGCCGACATCAACATTCGCGATGACCGCAGCGACAACGTACTTTTGTACGCAGGGGCAGAAGGCATTCTGGACATCGTCAAACTAGCGATTGAAGCTGGCGCTGATACGACTCTGACAAACCGATTCGGAGGCACGGCCCTCATCCCTGCTTGCGAAAGGGGGCATGTCCAGGTGGTAAAAGAACTTCTCACCCATTCCGATGTGGATGTAAACCACGTTAACAACCTGGGGTGGACGGGGCTGTTGGAGGCGATCATCCTGAGTGACGGCGGTTTAAGGCATCAGGAAATCGTACAACTGCTTGTGGACCATGGAGCGGACGTGAATCTTGCCGACAGGGATGGCGTTACTCCGCTGCAGCATGCGAAAAAACGCGGATTTAAAGAGATGGAACAGATTTTGCTCAAGGCCGGGGCCAGATGAGGGTCATTTTTTGAAGGAGAGATGAATGTGACTCACCAGGAATGGATCGATCAAGCAATTGAGCTAGCCTACGAGAACACCAAGGAGAAACGGGGCAAACCGTTTGGCGCGATCATCGTCAAGGATGGCGAGGTAATCGCCAAGGGAGTGAACGATGTGCTCCAGACACACGACCCGACCGCCCATGCGGAACTTCAGGCGATTCGCGCGGCTGGACAGAAGCTGGGCACATCCGATCTGTCCGATTGTCAGCTGTATGCAAGCGGCGAACCTTGTCCGATGTGTCTCGGCGCCATTTATTTGTCCAATCTGAAAGAAGTCTATTACGCCTACACAGCTGAGGAAGAGGCGGCAGCCGGGCTAGGCACTCAGTACTATTACGAGCAATTGGCACTTCCCAAGCACCAGCGCGACATCCAATTACAACATGTCAAAACGAACGCAGGGGACAGGGATCCCTTCGCATTATGGAAAAAGCTGGGCCGATAATGCCCTCTTTGTGCCGACAAATATCCTCTCCGCCGCAATGTGACGGAGAGGATATTTTGGTTGTCTCTCAAGGCGCCATTTAAAAGAGATCGTCTTCCTCGTAGCCGTGAACAGGCTTTCTGATGCTATTCGCTGATTTCGGAATGTCGTCGTACACTTTGGTATCCACGTTTTCAATGGACCCATCGCCCAGCGATTTCAGGATCTCGTAAACTGGCACGATTACCGTTTGCTTCAACATGCCGTTTTGCTTCTGCCCCAAGGTTTGGGTCTGTCCTTTTACTTCGATCAGCATGATCGCTGTATCATTTAACGCGAATGTGCCCAGGGCCGTTCCGGGCAGGTTGACATCCGGGTACTTTTGAATCGCGCCAAAGGAAGAGGAACCTCTTTGAAGCGATTGGTAGCCTACCGCATTGACCTGCTTGGCCAACTTCAGTACGTCCGCATCCACTTCATACTGTTTGCCGGTAAATGGATCCGTGTACGGGTCGGCTACTACGGCTGCCACCTGGATGGAAACGGAGCGGTTGTCTTCTTCGGACAATCTGTTGAACCCGCGGTGATGGAGATCGAGATAGACATCCGGACGAAGCTCCTTAAATACCTTGGTAACCGCCCTCGCTTCTGGAGTTACAAACAATCCTCCCACGTCGCTGTTATTGTCGCGGGAATTTAAGAAGGAAGCGATCGTCTCCGAATCAAAATCCTCTATATTGAAATCCAAATTCGGGTTGTAATCCCTGTTCTGGTCAAAACCGGGGATGCCGTATATCACACGTCCATTGTTGTTCTGAGCCCTTTCGCTGCCCTCGCTGTTATAGTACCAAGGTGCTTTGGTTCCCTCAGGCAGCCCGAACGAAACGGGGTCCCAGGTTTGATGTGTATATCTGGTTGGATACCGTTTGCCTTCATATTGATTCATCGCACCATCCGGGTTGATCCGCGGCATAAACCAGACGGTGACCTTGTCGAGTATCTTGCCCACCTCTTTGTCGCCTGTGGACAGCTTCTGCATGAGTTCCACGACCGCTTCCGTCGTGAGTGGTTCATTTCCGTGAATCTGGCTGGTAATGAGCACCCGCTTCTTATTCGGGTCATTGTCGCCAAATTTTGCTACATAGAGGGGATTTCCGTCATTAGACTTACCAGCGACTTCAAGCTTCATTTTCCCCTTTGAGGCGTGTTCAATTTTCTGCAGTTCTTTGTACAGTTGTTCATTTGTCATCAGGCTGGAAAAGGAGAGATTCTGCTCATCTTGAACCCAGGGTCCATTCGGAGTCGTTTGCGGTTCCGCAAAGACAATTGATGTAGAAAGGAAAGATGCGAGAAGGGCTGCGAAAAGCATTGCACGTGTTTTTTTCACCCGAATTACCTCCCAATGATTGAAGTAGTTGTGCCTAAAGTCTATGTGCATGAATCATTATAGTATCTTTAAAATTAATATAATAGTTATAATAGTCTTATAATTTATCGTGACTACACACCTATTCAAAAGAGAAATCCCCTCCAGGGTCTCGAGTGACCGTCTTGCTGGAGGGGATTGAATCGACTGTCAACTGTCAGCGAAATCTCTTTAGTGGATTTCCTGCAGCTTTTTCAGTTTTGCCAGTAATGTATTCGCAGAAATATACGGTGAACCTGCATTGACGCGATGATAGATGTAATCATCGAGATTGTTTAAGCCTTCTGTTACGGCAAACGTTTTTTCGATTCCAATTTCTTTGGTGATTTCGATGACCGTCTGATTGAAGGCTCCATATGGAAAAGCCAACAGATGAGGCTGTTCGCCCAACTCTGCCTGCAGGCGCTGTTCGGCAAGCGACAAGTCTGTCTTTATCCTGTTTTTATACTCTTCGTTTGATTCTGCCGAAGACCGGTCCTTCAAGTACAGATGGTATGCCAGCATAGGCTTTTTCGTTCCGGCTTGATCCACCTCTGCCAATTTGTGCTGATCGTATGAGTGAGAGTAAAAACTCATTCCGTTCCGCTTCATCTCTCGCATTTGGTCCCAGGTCAGATGCGGGATCGCCTGCGGGGACGGGTGGTCGGTCGAATCAACGACGATAAAGTTCGTTGCCACCATATTGTATTCTTTCAACAACGGGTAAGCGTACTTGTAAAAACTTTCATACCCATCGTCAAACGTAATCAGTACGGACTTTTTGGGCAGATTTTTATTAATCCGGCTAAAACTGAGCACTTTGTCCATGCTTACGACATTGTACCCACTTTCATGCAAGGCCTGCAGATGGCTCTTAAATTGCTCTGGTGTAATCGTGGCTTCAGATGTTTTGGGATCAATATGATGGTACATCAATACGATAAGCTGGCCGTCGGCATTTGTATTGTTCTCTCCACTAAAACCTACTGTGACAAAATACACGAGGAAAATGGCCAGCAAGGCTGTCACAGTAATTAAAATAGGTCTTTGTAAGTGACTTTTCATATTCTTTTTACTGGTTATACAGTAAATTAACCCTCCCGGTTAAACGTGTCGTTGCGCATCCGAATGCTTGTCCTGTTTTTGTCCCCCCTTTCCAAAGACCCAATCAATCGGGATCTTTGGCTTTTGCATTCGCTACTACCAGTTATAACGAAAAAAGTCCCGCTTTCGTTACATCAAAAACGACCCAAATCAAAATAAAAACTGTTTATTGAACATCAGTTCACGCATCTCTATTTCATCGTCCACGATAGGGCGCGTTTCTTTTTCCATTGAACCTCCAAATACGAATGTACGGCAAATACGATATGTGCCAACAGTATAGCGGATACTACGTCGAGCACCACATGCTGCTTGACGAACAGCGTCGATAAGATGATCAGGCTGCCCGAACCATGTATCGCGATCAGATTGGACATGTTTTTTATCGAACTGCTGTTAATAGCGCTCATCATCAAAAAGCTCGTAAAGCAGTGAATGCTGGGGAAACAGTTGTAAGGTTGATCAATACTGTAGACAAACATGACTATGCGATTTAGCCAATCTTGCTCAGACAAGGTCGGCCGCTGCACCGAAGTTTGGAAAAAATAGAATGCGACATAACAAACACATAAGCCAACCAGCAGGGAAATAAGTGTCTTGTAGTACAACCTGGGTTCCTTCACAAAAAAATAGCATAACGTGAGGAAAATAAAGGCGTACCATCCCAGGTATGGAACGATAAATCCTTTTACAAAAGGTATCATGCGATCCAGATTGGTAACGAGACTGTGTACTCCCCGATTGTCGTTATTCAGGAATAGATAAAACAGATTGAAAAGCGGGATAAGCATCATCCAGCATAACGGCAGCAACTTTTGGACTCTCTTCATCAAGTTTCACCTTTCGTCTTGTTTGGATGAGTTCATGATCTGCCTCTTATCTTCTTTTAAACGATTCTGCTACAATGGGTTAATGAGCCCGCATTAGCGAGTAAAGTACGATCGAACGCGAATGTTACATGAACGCAATACTTGCAACATACATGTTAGAATGTCAATTCATTACGAAAGAGTGGAAAGCTTACTTATGAACAGTAGTACGGTAACCCAACATCGACCTGTGCGAACAAGCCGGGTCTTGATGGCTGTTGTATTGGGAGCGCTCTCTGCCTTTGGGCCGCTCTCCCTTGACATGTATTTGCCTTCCTTGCCTGCATTGGCCAGTGATTTGCACACCAGCACTTCTTTGGCCCAGCTCAGCTTGACGGCTTGCCTGCTCGGCCTTTCACTGGGACAGTTATTTGCCGGCCCGCTGAGTGATGTACGCGGACGGCGCCTGCCGCTCGTCATCGGACTGGTCGTCTATGCGGCCACCTCGCTGTTGTGTGCATTTGCTCCCTCGATCTGGGCACTGCTGCTGCTTCGCTTCCTGCAAGGGGCAGCCGGATCTGCCGGTATCGTCATCTCCCGAGCCATTGTCAGGGATATGTACTCCGGCACCGAACTGACAAAGTTTTTCTCGCTGTTGATGCTGGTTAATGGCGTTGCCCCCATCCTTGCTCCGATCATCGGCGGGCAGCTGATGCGGGTGACGTCCTGGCAAGGGGTATTCGTTGTCCTCAGTTTGGTAGGGATTGTCATGCTCCTCGTGGTCCTGTTCCGATTGCCTGAAACCCTTCCGGCTGAACGCCGGTCCAAGGGCGGCATCAAAAATACGCTCGCCACTTTTCGCGGCCTGATCGGCGACCGGATCTTTATGGGATATGCATTAGCCCAGGGGTTTGTCGTAGCAGCCATGTTTGCCTATATCTCTGGCTCGCCATTTGTCTTGCAGAAAATTTTCGGTGTCTCTCCGCAGATATTCAGCTTGTTTTTTGCCATCAACGGTTTGGGGATTATCATTGCCAGCCAGATCACCGGCAGATTGGCAGGCCGGATTAACGAGACCAAACTGCTGACGAGCGGACTCTTCTTGGCTGCATTTGGCGGTCTGGCGCTGCTTGCGGCAATCCTGGTTGACGCAGGGCTCTACGCTATCTTATTCTCCCTGTTCATTGTCGTGTCTAGTGTCGGAATTGTAACGACCACAGGATTTTCCCTGGCCATGCAAAATCAGGGTCGTTCGGCAGGGAGCGCCTCGGCGCTGCTCGGAGTCTTGTCATTTATCTTTGGCGGATTGGTGGCCCCGCTCGTTGGTCTGGGCGGCAGCGATACTGCCGTTCCCATGGGGATCGTCATCGCCTCCGCGGAAATCTGCTCCCTCCTGTGCTTTTTCACCCTGGCGCGGCGCAAATAACGAAGATGAAAAAAGTCGGTTTTCCTTGGGCTTGGGCTCAGGAATGCCGACTTTCTTTTTCTGTTATGAGGCGCCCTGAATAGCAGCCGCATGGGCGTTAAAAGTTCGCCAGGAAGCAGCTGAAATCGATAAGCAGGCTGCGGGAGAGTTCGTCGGCCTGCTTCAAAGCGGCATGCTTGAATACGGAACGACCCGGTTTTGAGTTGGCCTCAAACATCCAGACATGTCCGTATACGTCAATCCCCATATCCAACCCCAGCTCACCCAACGGGTCACCTTTCGTTTCTTCGATTGCCTTGGCAATACGGATGGCGGCGCTGTTGATCTTCTGTTCGATCAAAGGCCATTCTATGCCAAAGATCGACTTGAGCAGATCGCTCCCCGGGATCACCGTCCCGCCTGTCCGCACGTGCGTGGTCACGCTGCCGGGACCTGCCACTTTAGCTGCCATGCAAGAAACGACCCAATCGTTCTGAAGGTTTTTGTGCATATGAACGCGGAAATCAAAGGGGCGGTTTTGATACGTGTGCAGCTCGACTCCCTGCTGCACCAGATAGGCGCTGGGACGGCGATTGCGAAACACATGCTGGTACAACGATGAATAACTGTTGAAGGATCGTTCCACATTGCCGCCGGCAGTATGGTAGGAGACTTTAAACCCTCTTCCCGGTTGGCGCACTACTTTTACGATTCCGTAGCCGAGACTTCCATTTTTCGGCTTCAGGTAGACCATCCGGTATTTTTTCAGCATTTGGCGAAGGTTTTCCAGTGAGGCGTGGCTATAGGTTTCGGGGATGAATTCCTTCACATCTTCCAGGGGGTAAAGCAGTTTATGGACACCCCATTTATTGAAGAAACCACAATTAAACATCGGCAAATTGACTTTGGTATACAGCCTCAATTTAAAATCCTTGACCTGTTCCTGCCGCTCTGCGTTCCGCGAGGGAATGCGGTCATACACGACGTCAGGCACTGCTGTCGTCATGTACTGCCACTGATAGCGGCCATCTGCCGTCGGGCGTAAAAACCAGGCGTCGACCGTGTTGCGGTCCCAGTCGATGTCGCTCGGGGAAAAGATGTAGTAGAAAACGCCCTTTCCCCGCTGCGCCAGCAGCAATTTGTAAAAGGCGGAGGTTCGCATTCCAACCGGCCTTGTGGCATCCTGCCGCACGCCAGTCGTCACGATGCCAATTGCCGGGCCGATGCGCAATACATTGCCTTCCCGCTTTAAATGAATGAGACCGCCATGGGGAATATACAGTTCTCTGCGCAAAGAGTTGGTCAACCTGACGGTATTGCTGTCGGGTTGTTTCTTGTCTTGTATGACAACGGCCGGCACTTCCCGCTTTCCGAGGGATAACGTGATCGGCTGACGAGGCATAAGCTGCAGTTTTTGGCACATACTGGGCGAAAGGAAGATTCCTGAAACATTTCGATGCGAAAAAAAACGGAGCCGTACTAATATGGAATCCATGCTTAGTAACCTCCTAGACGTTCTTTTCTCCCTTTTTAGTGTATTACATATGCAAGGACATCCCTTGTAGTTTGGACGAACAACCAACTGACATGAGATTCCATAGCCTGATGTTTGACAGTTTGTCAGGCCGCCGTTAATATCCAAAAAATGAACGATTGCCTTGGTGTCTTTAGCCGGTTCACTTACGCCCTTTTCCCATATTCTAATGGTATATTCTGACTCTTAACATAAACGAAGGCCTATGATCTTGGAACGATCCATTTTACTTGAAAAAGGTGAATGGTCAATGAGTCAAAAAAACAAATGGAAAAAGTATTTGTTCCTGAAAGATTCTGAAGGATTAGCGCCCTATTTGCCAAAAACCCAAATGCTGACGGAGCATAACTTTCGGAAGTTTATTGAAAAGTACGGCAAGGTGATTCTCAAACCTGTTTACGGGCGTGGCGGCCGAGGTGTCATTCAGGTATCTCCAAAAGATAACCATCGTTATGAAATACACCGTGAGAAGAAAAAGACAAGGTTTATTGGGAAAACATGGGCCTACAAGTACATCAAAAGCAAAATCGGATCCTCTCCTTATATGGTACAACGACGGATTCCCTTAGCCAAAGTGGATAACCGCCCATTTGACATGCGAATCATTGTGCAGCGCAAAAAGCACTCCAATACGTGGGTCGTTACCGCAAAAGCCGCAAAGGTCGCTGGCAAAGGCTATATCGTCACCAACAACACACGGAGTAAAGGGAAAATGCTCCACGTTGAATCTGCGCTTCACCGCTCTTCACTCCACGAATATTCCCAACATGAGTTGCTGTCCCGGATCGAACATATCGCCCTGCGTGCAGCCAGGCGGCTAAGCCTCCTGTTTCCCCATCACCGCATTTACGGAATAGATATGGGAGTGGATCGATACGGCGATATCTGGATCATTGAGACCAATCTGTTCCCCGCGATGTCCCATTTTCGCAAACTGGGTGATAAATCCATGTACTACCGCATCAAGTCCTACAAAAAGAGCTAAATACCCATAGAAAAGGTGGGCTAAGCATGAGTTTTAGCAAAATGAAAAAATATAAATGCATGCTCAAGTCAAAGCGTCTCGTCCCTCACGTCCCGAAAACACGCTGGATGACGCGAAGCAACCTTTGGGACTTTACTTCGAAATACGGTAAAGTAATCCTCAAACCTCTCGGCGGGAGCCGGGGTTCTGGAGTGA
Organism: Brevibacillus sp. B_LB10_24; assembly: GCF_046036945.1. Classification (NCBI taxonomy): domain Bacteria; kingdom Bacillati; phylum Bacillota; class Bacilli; order Caryophanales; family Paenibacillaceae; genus Brevibacillus; species Brevibacillus sp. B_LB10_24. The sequence goes on from NZ_JBJQOQ010000048.1 coordinate 16,283, forward strand.
TTCAGGTGTCCCCACTGGGCGACGACCGCTATGAAATTCACCGCGAAAATATTCGAAAAATCCTGTACGGGAAAGATCGCACCTACCGATATGTAAAGGATAAAATCGGCTCCCGCAAATACATCATTCAACGCCGCGTTCCCCTTGCAACAGTCGATAACCGGCCCTTTGACATCCGGGTGATCGTCCAGCGAAAAAAACACTCGAGCACGTGGAAAGTGACCGGCATCGTAGCCAAAGTGGCAGGCAAAGGTTATATCGTCACCAACAACACACGAAGCAAAGGGAAGCTGCTGCCGGTAAAAACCGCATTAAAAACGTCTTCCGTGAAAGGTCTATCGACGGAAACCCTGCTGGACAATATCACCAAAAATGCGATTCGGACAGCCAAATCTTTGCGGAGAATATATCCGGACCACCGTATCTACGGGATGGATATAGGTTTGGACAATAGCGGGCACGTATGGATCATTGAGGCCAATCGAAAGCCGCTGATGTCTCATTTCCTCAAGATCAAGGACAGAAGCATGTACCGCCGGATCATGGCTTATAAAAAATCCTAACCGGAACCGGCATGAGTCCCGGCAGAAAAAGAAAAAAGCATAATTTAGCCATTTGAGCCAAATTATGCTTTACTCGTCACATCACATACGGTATATGGCGGAGAGAGTGGGATTCGAACCCACGCACGCCTCACGACGCCTAACGCATTTCGAGTGCGTCCCCTTATGACCACTTGGGTATCTCTCCAGACCGATCAGACAAAGTATAATATAGCATTTTTTTTGCTGCCAGGCAAGTAGAATCTTCTTCCAAACCTTGATTTTCCTCTCTAAATGGGGCAAGATTAAAGCTGTTACCTGTCATGAGTCCCGTAAAAGTGAGGAGTTCCCAATGAAACGAGAACGTTTAGATAAAGTCCTAGCCAATATGGCACTCGGCACGCGAAAAGAAGTCAAGCAGCTGGTAAAGCAAGGGATTATCACCGTTGACGGCGAGGTTGCGACCGACCCTGGCATGCACGTCGTCCCGGAGATGCAGACGATTGAGATCGACGGTCACCCGCTCTCTTACAAACGTTGGATCTACGTCATGATGAACAAACCGCCAGGAGTTATTTCCGCAACGGAAGACACCCGGCATCGGACTGTCGTCGACCTGCTTCCGCTGGAATGGGCGACAAAAGTCCATCCTGTCGGCCGCTTGGATATCGATACCGAGGGGCTGCTGCTTTTGACCAACGACGGTCAGCTCTCACACAGCCTGCTGTCTCCGAAGAAAAAAGTGGACAAGGAGTACTTTGCCCGTATTGAAGGGCGTGTTACATCTGAGCACGTTGATCATTTCCGTCAGGGGGTAACGTTGGATGACGGCTACCAGACGATGCCCGCTGCATTGGAGATCGTTGCCCAAGGCGATATTTCGGAAGTGCGGGTAACGATTACAGAGGGGAAATTTCACCAAGTAAAACGAATGTTTGCTGCCTTTGGTCTCCAGGTGATCTATCTAAAACGCCTGCGAATGGGTACCCTGCACCTGGATGAATCCCTTGACCCGGGAGAGTTTCGCGAGCTGACAGAACAGGAACTCGCTGCCCTTCGCGGTGATTCGCGCGAATAACCCTGTCCTTTTCCACAAACGCTAAGCGAAAAGCGGGGTGGAAAACATTGAGCGAACAGCCGAATCGGTCAAAGCAACCTCACACCGGGCAGCAAGGCAAACAGCAAGAGCCTGAGTATGCTCCCAGCATGGTTGGATGAACCCGCAACGCAAGAAGAGATCAAAAAGGGCGATTCAACCTTCGTCAGCCGCTTGTACATCGACTACATCGATTGATGTATCCATTCAGCCTTCGCCACGTTCCGGTATCATCCAGACGGAATCGTGGTTATTTTTTGCGCAGTTCGCGAAAAAAACGTTTTAATAAATCCGCACATTCCTCACCAAGGACTCCCGCAACTACCGGTACCTGATGATTGAACCTCTGATCATTCAACAAATTCATCAGCGTCCCGGCACACCCGGCTTTCGGGTCAGCCGCTCCAAATACAACCTCCTCCACCCTGCTTTGGACGACGGCACCGGCACACATCGGACACGGTTCCAACGTTACATAGAGCGTACAGCCAATCAGCCGCCAGCCGCCTAAACGCTCGCTGGCCTCGCGAATGGCAATCATCTCCGCATGCAGGGTGGGATCTTTTTTTGTTTCGCGCAGATTGTAGCCTCTGCCGACGATCTCGCCGTCTCTTACCACAACGGCGCCAATCGGCACCTCGCCAATGGCCATTGCCTTTTTGGCCTCCTTGATCGCTTCCTGCATATACACTTCGTGCCGAGAATCCTGCTCATTCATTGCACTTTCTTCCTTCCGTCCTGTATCCATAGCTTGTATTCTACCTTTCTGCAAGACAAATCTCAAGAAACAGGGAAAGAGTGCCTAAACATTGTTAGACACTCTTTATAACAGGCGGCTTATTAAATGAGCCGGACCCGGCCTTACATTTCTTGCAAATCAGTCAGAGGAGCGATCGTTTTGATTTTAACCAACTTCGTTTCGGCCTTTGGTTCGTCTACTTTCGTTAATGGAACGGTTCCCTCTTTTACCTTTACAGCGCGAACTACTTGAATCGGCTCAATAGGTTTGATTTCAGCAGATAACACTCCCGCCTCTTTCTGTTTCGCTGGAACAACCGTTTCCATTTTAAGCGTATCGCCGTTGTGGCTGTTATCCGGGGTTACCTCCTCTGCTCCTACTACGGAAACACCGCCGATCGCCAGACAAGTTGCCAACATAGAAGACATCCATACTTTTTTCAATTGAAACACTCCTTTTTAGATATTGTCTATTGGCCTTACGCATTTCAGTCTATCGGCCAGCTTGGGCAAAACCTCGGTCTAAATTAGGAAAAAGTGTGGAACCGATCGTTCCCTCCTCTCTTGGAACCATTTCTTTGTTACAATACATCACAGCAAAAACGTCTGTTGGGAGGATGGAAACCAATGCAGTCACATCAAATCGCTGTGGTGGACGACGATACAAATATCCGGCAAATCGTTGAAGCCTACCTACAGAAGGAAGGGTATCAAACGATCGGCCTGGAAACGGCAGAAGACGCCTTAACGCTATGGGAAATAAAACCGCCGGATATGTGGATACTCGATATCATGCTTCCCGGCATGAATGGATATGAGTTTTGCCGGCGTATCCGCAGCAAAGCGGAGGTGCCGATCATCATGATATCTGCGCGTGACGAAGAGGTGGACAAGATCCTCGGCTTAGAGCTGGGTGGAGATGACTACCTCACAAAGCCGTTCAGCCCGCGTGAATTGGTAGCTCGCGTCAAGCGTCTGCTTCAGCGTTGGGACAACATACAGCTGTTGCAGGAAGCGGTGCCGCTTGACGGCAATCCGAACGAAGATCTCGAAATCGGCAAGCTCCGCCTCTCATTTGATCAGCGTCGGGTATTTTGGGAGGGCAGCGAAGTGGAGATTACGGTTAAGGAGTTTTTGATGCTTCAGATCTTGGCGGAACGGCCCAATCGCGCCTTTGCCCGTGACGAATTGCTCACATTGGTCTGGGGGATGGACTACTTTGGGAGTGAACGGGCTGTTGACGATCTGGTCAAACGTCTGCGCAGAAAAATGCACGGACTGCCGATTGAAACGGTCTGGGGTTACGGCTACCGCCTCAGAACAGAGAGCGGAGAGGGTGAGTAAGCGATGAAACTGCTTCATCAACTCAATCTCGCCTTTGCCGTCCTTCTCTTGTTCGTCATTGGCGTTACTGCAGTCCTGACAAACTCTTTGATGATGGACAGTTTGGTGGAAAATCAGCGCATGACGATGAAGGAGCAGGGCAGTGCTTTTTTGCAGCAGCTAAATAAAGAGAGGGTAAGCACTTCACCTATACAGGCGCTCCCTGTTACAAATGCCCGACCAGTCAGCCTAGTGGCTCCGATGGATATTGTTCTGATCCAGCCAACCCAACCCAGCATCAAGACAGAAGCGAAGGAGCTTGTACTTTACTCTACACTTTCTCCTAGTACGACTGCACAGTGGGTACAAAATGTAAAGAACAATAAAGAGACCGAGAAAGAATTGTGGAATGGCACCAACAACGAGGATAAGTATATCGTTGAAACGATAACACAGAGCACGAACAACATGACGAGCCAAATGATTCTGGCCACTTCGTATCGAGCCGTAAAAGAGATGCAGCTGGCGTTGTTAAAACGCATTCTCCTGATACTGGTCCTGGGGGGAGTGGCTGCATGGCTGCTAAGTGTGATCATTACTAAAAAACTGGTTACACCACTGATAAAGCTGAAGGAAGAGCTTAAGAAGGTACAGGAGCGCCGCTTTCACGAAGTAGAGCTGGTAAAAACAGGCGGTGAAATCGGGGAAGTGGCAAAAGGGGTTTCCCAATTGGCCAGCGAACTCGACAAGTACATTCGCACGCAAAAAGAATTTTTTCAAAACGCATCCCATGAATTGAAAACACCGCTCATGTCGATCCAGGGATACGCGGAAGGGATTCGCGACGGCGTATTTACGGACAATCAAGCACAACAGGGTCTGGAAGTGATCATCCATGAAAGCAAACGATTAAAAAGGATCGTCACGGAAATGACCCTATTGGCCAAGCTTGAGAGCGAAGAAGATATATTCCACTTTTCGGAAATTCCCATACAACACGTTATCCTCCAAACAATCGAGCGATTAAAGCCGCTCGCAGAAAAAAAGGGGTTGGAAATCAGAGCGGCCTTTGTCCCCGGCGAACAAACGCCAATGCTTGTTCGAATCGACCAGGATAAGCTGCTGCAGGCCCTGCTCAATGTCGTGAGCAACGCCATTCGCCATGGGAAGAGGATCATCACCATCAACGTAATGTCTGCGAAGAAGGAAATCGTGATAGAGGTCGCCGATGATGGCGAAGGGATAGCAGAGAGTGTGCTGCCCCGATTATTTCACCGATTCGTCAAGGGCAAGGACGGCGAAACCGGACTGGGCTTGGCTATTTCCCGCGCAATAATTGAACGGTGCGGAGGTGAAATCGAAGCCTGCAACCGGCAAAAAGGCGGAGCCGTGTTCCAAATCCGTGTTCCGTCTACAACCTGACATAGCTAGAACAGACCACACCGTCCCTCGTTCCCGGTGTGGTCTGTTGTGATTTGCGTCATATGTGATAAAACCGCTTAGTATTTTGCAAAATCGTTTCCGCCGCGGCTTTTTCCGATATGCCTTTGATGCCGGCTATTTCCCCAACGACAGAAGAAATCATCCGGGGATGTGTCTGCCGGCCTTGAAACGGCCCTTCAAATGGCCAGGGGCCATCTGTTTCGGCCATCATTTGCTCCAGCGGATACCTAGCCGCCAGTTCCCGAATTTCTGCTTCGTACGCGATATCAGGTGTAAACGATACGTAATACCCGTTTTGCGCCATCCGTCTGACCGTCTCTTCGTCCCCTTTAAACCAGTGAAAATGGGCATTTCGGACGTTGTGCTTCTCCAGCAGGTCACAGGCGGTTTTGGCGTCTTCATACACAGCATGAAGCACAACCGGTTTTTTCAGTTCGGCGGCAAGCGCGATAAACCGGTCCAACAGTCTGATATAGGGGTCAAGCTCAAAGCCCCTGCCCTCAGCTTCCGCCTGTTTTCGCTCGTAATACGGCAATCCCACTTCCCCTACTGCCGCCATCCCATCCTGGTGCGCCCGAATCCACGCAAACAACTGATCCAGTTCCTCCTCGGCGATCAGCTCCTGTTCGGGGTGAAACCCGTAAGCGGGAAAGACCTGCCGGGGGAATCGAAGCTGCAGCCTGTGGTTATCCCGGCAGGACGCCAGATTCATCGAAACGGCAACGACACCCAGTATGCCGCAATCCTCCAGTTCACTGAGCATGGCATGCTGGATACCCGATTCATACTTGTCCAAATGAATATGGGCATCAATATGGCGCAGCATGAGAAATCTCCTCCTTCGTCCCGCTCGACTCTGCCAAACGCCCCTGCTCTCGTTTTAGCAGCTGGTAAATCTCCCGCTTCAACTCGTGAAAAACCGGAATTCCCATCACCTCTTCCTCGCGCGGACGGGGAAAAGGAACGGTTATTTCTTTCAGCACAGTTGTCGGCTTATTGGAGAATACGTAGATCGTATCCGACAGGAACAACGCCTCTTCGATACTGTGGGTCACAAACAGCACCGAGCGCTTCTGAGTCTCCCAAATGCTCGTCAGCCACTTTTGCATGTCATACCGCGTCAGCGCGTCCAGCGAGCCAAATGGCTCGTCCAGGCACATGTACTCCTGTGGACTCAGGAGCGCCCGCAAGAAAGCGACTCGCTGCTGCATGCCGCCTGACAAAACATGGGGGTAAGCTTGTTCATACCCCTGCAGTCCGACTTTGCCCAGCCACTCTCTCGCCATTTCGATCGACTCCCGCCGGGGCAGTCCCGCTACCTCTCTGGCCAATATGGCGTTGTCGACGATCGTTCGCCATGGAAACAGCGCCGGCTGCTGCGGCATGTAGCTGATCAGTCCCTTTGTCCCGGTCACGTCTTTTCCGTCCATGAACACCTGCCCTGACGTAGGCCGAATCAATCCGCCAATGATGTGAAACAGCGTACTCTTTCCGCTCCCGGAGGGGCCGACGATCGAGACAAACTGGCCTTTTTTTACCGTCAAGGTAATATTGTCGAGCACCTTTCTTTCCGTTCCGTTGCTTCGAAACGTTTTGGCAAGGTTTCGGAGTTTCAATTGGCAGTCCATTGTTACGCTTTACCCCCCCGTCGCAGCCTACACCTTCGGCTTCCACCTGGTACACAATCTCTCCAAAAGGATGATGAACCCAAATAACAGCAGGCTTAAAAATACGATCATAAAAATCGCTACAAAGACCCGGTCCGTGCGAAATCCGGATTTGGCAAGCAGCATGTAGACCCCGATCCCCTTATCCGAACCGAGCCACTCCGAAATGACGGCACCCATCACGCTGTATGTCGCAGAGATCTTTAACCCGGAGAACAGGTACGGAATGGCATGGGGCAGCTCCAGTTTGAAAAAAATCTGCCGCCGGCTGGCACCGATCATCTTCATGTAATTCAGCATCACCGGATCCGTTTGGGCAAAGCCATCCAGGGTCGCGACAGCAATGGGAAAAAAGCAGACCAGTGTGATGACGATGATCTTCGGGAGCAGCCCGAAACCAAACCAGATCATCAACAGCGGCGCCAAAGCGATAATCGGGATGTTTTGGCTCAAAATCAACAAGGGATAAAAAGCCGTTTTGAGCCGCGGCAGCATGTGTAAAACGAACGATAGTACAAATCCAACGATTGCCCCCACGACATACCCGATAAGTGTCATCCGAATGGTAAAGGCCGTATGCATCCATATCCTCGGCATGCTGCTCACACCCTCGGAGAGGATTTGCAGCGGACTCGGCAGCATCCAGGCGGGAACCGGCCATATGGTGACAGCCAGCTGCCAGACCGTCAACAGGAATAGGATCGCCGCGGCCGGCGGCCATAACTTTTGAAGCCACGTTCTGTTCAGCATTGCTTTTGTCTCCCTGTTTTGTTTATTTTCCGTCCGGGAGAAACTCATTAGTGAAGGCCGTATCTACTTCTAACGGCTTCTCCAACAAATGATGCTCATACATCCATTTTGCATAATTTTCCCATACTGACTTTTTCTGTTCTCCCCAACGCGGTGCATCATCCTGGTAGCGGGAACTCAACCATTTTTGACTAGCAACGACCAGATCCTTATCCAGATCGGGGGCAGCTTTTAGTAAAATCTGTGCAGCCTCTTCCGGCTTTTCAATCGCGTATTGATATCCTTTGGAGGTGGCGGCCATAAATGCTTTGACGATTTCCGGTTTTTCCTTGATCATCTTTTCGCTGGTGATCAATACCGGAGTATAAAAGTCAAGGCTGTCAGAGTACTGATTCAAGTAGACGATGTTCAGCGGTTCCTTGCGAAGCTCTGCTTCGATCCCGGTCCATCCGTAGTAGATCAGGGCAAAATCAATATCCCGTTTCATCGAAGTAAAGAAATCTCCTTCCCCCGTGTTGACGATCTTGACTTTCCCGGCATCTGCATGGTCAAACTGCATGACGGATTGAAGCAAGGCAAGTTCCGTCGGGGAACCGTAACCGCCATACGTCTTGCCCTCAAAATCCTTCGGCGTTTTGATATTTTTAAACGCGGGAGAGGCAAAACCGGACGTGTTGTGCTGAATGACTGCTGCGATCGAGACGATTGGCACCCCCTGGGTACGGGCCTGGGAGACGACCTCCTGGTAACTGACGGCAAAGTCGGCGTCACCGGATGCGACCATCGCCTCCGCGCCGCCTGCTCCCGGCTGGACAATCTCCGCGTTCAACCCTTCTTGTTGGTAGTACCCCTGATCTTTGGCGGCGTAAAGCCCTGTGTGGTTCGTATTTGGCGACCAATCCAAGGCAATTTTTATCTGCACGGGTGCGGCTCCGCTTTGCCCTTCCGATGCATGTCCTTGTTCTCCCGCTTCCTGACCTTGACCGCCGCAGCCAGCCAGGCTAAAAATCGCTAACCCCGTCAAAACGGCGTATTTCCACTTACCCAAGTTCATCTTCTCTTCCTCCCCTGATGCTGCGATGCGAACATAAAAAAACGCCCCCTGATCGGGAGCGCGTGTTGGACGCACAAAGAAGTGTCAAAATAGGTTTCCCTACGCTGGCATTACCCAGATCAGGTTTAAAGGGTCAGTATCTTATTGGGATACAATCTCAGCCGGCCAATTCCAGCACCCCAAGCGTATTGATTTGTCAACATCGATAGAATGGTGCCCCCGAGAGGACTCGAACCTCCGACGCACAGTTTAGGAAACTGTCGCTCTATCCAACTGAGCTACGGGGACAAAAAACACCTACACTTTATTATATTTGGGATTAGCCTTTTTTGCAAATGGGAAAAAGCGCAGACTCGAGCCTGCGCCTTCCCGCCTGCATATTTCTTTTTTTACGGGGCGATCCTTTCCAGCCCGCCCATATACGGGCGAATCGCCTCGGGAATCAGAATGCTTCCGTCTGCTTGCTGGTAATTTTCGATGATGGCCGCGACAGTCCGGCCGAGGGCCAGGCCTGAGCCATTTAACGTGTGAACAAACTCGGGCTTGGACTTGGCGTCCCGGCGGAAGCGGATATTGGCCCGCCGCGCCTGGAAATCTTCAAAATTGGAACAGGACGAAATTTCCCGGTAGCAATTGGAGCTGGGAATCCATACCTCAAGATCGTATTTTTTCGCGGCGGTAAAGCCGAGATCGCCTGTGCACATGCTCAGGACCTGGTAGGGCAGGTCCAGCAGCTGCAGGACTTTTTCCGCGTTGGCCACCAGCTTTTCCAATTCCTCATAGGAATCTTCCGGCTTCACAAACTTGACCAGCTCTACCTTGTTGAATTGATGCTGACGGATTAACCCGCGAGTGTCACGGCCTGCAGAACCCGCCTCTGAGCGGAAACACGCGCTGAACGCGGCATAGTACCGGGGCAGGCTGGCACCGTCCAGGATCTCGTCACGATGCATGTTAGTAACCGGCACTTCCGCGGTCGGAATGAGGAAATAGTCCGGGCCGTCCAAGCGAAAGGCATCCTCTTCAAATTTAGGCAGTTGGCCTGTCCCGGTCATGCTCGTCCGGTTCACGATGTATGGCGGGATAATTTCTTCATAGCCGTGCTGGCTCACATGCAAATCCAGCATGAAGTTCATCAAGGCCCGTTCCAAACGTGCACCCGCCTTTTTGTAAAAGACAAAGCGGCTTCCGGTCACTTTCGCCGCCGATTCAAAATCGAGAATACCCAAATCGTTGGCCAGCTCCCAATGCGGCTTTACCGGGAAATCATACTGCTTTGGCTCGCCCCATTTTCTGACGACGACATTTTCCTCCTCCGTTTGGCCTACCGGGGTGGATTCATGCGGCAGGTTTGGCAGACTGAGAAGAATCTCCGTCACTTTCTCATCCAGCTGCCGAAGCTCTTCATCCAGTTCCTTGATCCTGTCGTTTACCTGCTTCATTTCCGCGATCAGATGGTCGGCATTTTCCTTATTCCGTTTCAGTACTGCGACTTGTTCCGATACGGTGTTTCGTTTATTTTTTAAGGTTTCCGCTTCTTGGATGACTTGTCGGCGTTTTTCATCTGTTTCAGCAAATTGGTCAAGAGCGGAAATATCTTCGTTTCGATTGGCCAACTTTCGTCTGACCCCTTCTAAATCCTGTCGCAAAATCTTCGGATCTAACATGACATATCCCTCCATCGCTATATACAAACATAAAAAAACACCCGCTCCCGCTAAGGGACGAGTGTGGACCCGCGTTGCCACCCTTATTGGCAAATTGTCCGCTTCAAATCCGTCAGACAACTTACCCTCTTTTACGTGATAACGGCACGCTGCCGGGCAAGGTTATCTCCCTTGCCGCTCTGGGATGGATTCGTCTGTTTGTTGGGACGGTTTGCACCTGCCACCGCCTCTCTGCACCAATCAATACAGAGTACTTGTTCCCGTCGAAGCTTTCTTCCCTATTATTATTTAAATTTACACCAAAATCTATACGGGTGTAAAGCGCAAAAAAGGCACCTTATACAGGTGCCTTGTCCTCGCGGTATTCTTTGACCATGTCCAGGAAGTACTTGTGAAAACGGCTGTCCTCGGTCAGCTCCGGATGAAACGCCGCTGCCAAAAACTGTCCTTCCCGGGCAGCTACGATCTTGTTATCGTATTTGGCCAGGACTTGTCCCGCACCTCGTACTTCCACGATATAAGGCGCCCGAATAAACACGGCGGGAAAATCGGGTGCCACGCCGGCAATCGGCAGGGAGACTTCAAAGCTGTCCTTCTGTCGGCCGTACGCGTTTCGTTCTACCGTCGTATCCATGAACCTGAGGTAGGCCTCTTCCTGGCCGACAATTTCCTTCGCCAATAAAATCGCTCCGGCACAGGTTCCAAAGATGGGCTTTTTCTCTGCGGCGAACGGCTGCAGTGCCTCCATAAATCCGTATTTTCGCATCATTTTCCCGATCGCGGTGCTTTCTCCGCCGGGGATGACCAAGCCGTCCAGATCACGCAGTTCTTCTGCCTTTTTTACCGCAACCGCTTCTGCACCCGCCTGGTTCAGCATGCGGATGTGTTCGGCTACTGCTCCCTGCAGGGCAAGAACGCCAATTTTCATCGCCATTTCACCTTACCAGCCGCGATCCTGCATGCGGTCTGCGTCGCCAATCTTGGAAATCTCGATGCCTGTCATCGGCGTGCCCAGCCCTTTGGAAACGCGGGCTATCAATTCGTAATCCGTGTAGTGAGTAGTTGCTTCCACAATCGCCCGGGCAAATTTCTCAGGGTTCTCCGATTTGAAAATACCGGAGCCGACAAATACCCCGTCAGCGCCAAGATGCATCATCAAAGCGGCGTCAGACGGTGTGGCAACTCCGCCGGCAGCAAAGTTTACCACTGGCAGCTTGCCGTTTTTGTGCACGTACTCCAACAAGTCATAGGGAGCGCCAAGCGTTTTGGCTTCCGCCATCAACTCGTCATACGACATACTTTGAACCTTGCGAATCTGCGATTGCATTGTCCGCATGTGACGAACGGCTTCTACGATATTGCCCGTTCCCGGCTCGCCTTTGGTGCGGATCATCGAAGCCCCTTCGCCGATGCGCCGCAGTGCCTCGCCCAGATCGCGAGCGCCGCAGACGAAAGGAACGGTAAATTCTTTTTTGTTGATGTGGTACAGATCGTCCGCCGGCGTCAGCACTTCGCTCTCGTCGAGGTAATCGACGCCCATCGATTCCAGAACCCGTGCCTCTACAAAATGACCAATCCGCGCCTTGGCCATGACCGGAATGGAAACCGCCTTTAAAACCTCTTCGACGATGCCGAGATCAGCCATGCGGGCGACTCCGCCGGCTGCGCGAATATCCGAGGGAACCCTTTCCAAAGCCATAACTGCAACAGCACCAGCCGCTTCCGCGATTTTTGCCTGCTCTGCGTTGACGACATCCATAATGACGCCGCCCTTCTGCATTTCTGCCATTCCCCGTTTAACCCGATCTGTCCCTACTTCAACCATATGACAAGCCTCCTGCCCATGGATGGAATATATTAGAAACTTGTCCCTATTTTAAACGATGCTTCATATGATAGACAACCTGCTTTTTTCTTATTTATTTTCCAATAATCCCATTAAATAGGTTACCGATAAACTGAATGATGCTTCTGAAAAACAGGCGGATCCAGCTTCCTTGTTCGACATCCTCTCCAGCCACCAGATCTACGCCGGCATTCTTTAGATCATCAGGCTGCAGATAGTCGCCCTCTGCATCTCCTTCTGCCTTGAACATCACTTTTCCGATAACCTGTCCCTTCTGAACAGGGGCAGTCAAGTCGTTAAACGTGACAGTCGGCGTGAACTTCACGTTGTCCCCCGGCTTCGTAATCACAGAGACGACACTGCCTGTCACTGCTGGAACCGTAACGTCGACTCCTTTTTTTACAGGAGCTGTTTCGAAACCTGTGATGGCAGCCCCCTGATCCACTTGCTTCGTCAGCTTATAGTTGCTGAAGCCGTAATCAAACAGCTTTTTCGTCTCATTAAACCGCGATGTCATGCTTTCGGCTCCCATTACGACGCTGATTAATCGCATGCCGTCACGGGTTGCCGTTCCGGTAAAACAGTAGCCAGCCTGATCAGTATGCCCTGTTTTCAACCCGTCGACTCCCGGGTACTCATTCGGCAAACTGGGGAGCATCCAGTTGTAATTGGCTCTTGGCGTTGCATTCGGCTTTCCTTCGCGGAATACAAAGCGCGGGATTTTGGAGATCTCCAGCGCTTCAGGAAAATCCTTGATCAGCGCCCGTGCCAATATCGCTGCGTCACGAGCTGACATGGTATTGTCCTTGCCGTCAAAATTGGCCGGCGTATACTTTCCCAGTTCATCGGCCGGCAAACCGGACGAGGTTACGAAAAAGGTACTTTTCATTCCTAATTCCTGGGCCTTTTTATTCATCATGGAGACGAAATTAGGCTCATCGCCGCCCACTTTTTCCGCCAGCAAGACGGTGGCGTCATTGGCGGAGGCAATCGACATGGCCTTGTACAGCTCTTGTACGGTATGCTCCTCGCCCATGTTGAGGTATACCCCTGACGAATCGCTCATTTTGGCTATAAAAAACGCGTAGTCACTGACAGGAACAACATCTGTCCACTTTATTTTCTTGTTTTTGATTGCGTCTAGGACCAAGTACTCGGTCATCATCTTGGTCATGCTGGCCGGCGGCAACGGTACATCCTCATTCTTTTTGTAAAGAATTTTCCCAGTAGAAGCTTCTACGAGGATCGCTGAATTTACCGCCAAATCAAGGTTTGCTTGTGCCTGGGCTGCTGCATTCGCTTGCGATGATGCCCCGAGCAAGGATGTACTGAACAGCGAAATTGCAAAAAATAGAATCGTCAGCCGCTTTATCCATCTCGGCATCATACTATCACTCTCCCCATATTTACGTGGTTGCTTTACGTGTTGAGTTGGCACACAGCTTTTAGTCTACCATAAACAACTTCATCTTTCAGGGCTTTTCCAAAAAGAAAACTTGAAAAGGCGAACCAACTTAAAAAAACTCCCTTTTCGCTGCTATGAAAAGGGAGTTTCTCTGCCCTGTAATTAGGAAATAGAGTAGTTGGGTGCTTCCTTGGTAATTTGAACATCGTGTGGATGGCTTTCGCGCAGCCCTGCACCGGTGATCCGGATGAATCGGGAATTGTTTTGCAGCTCTTCAATGTTTTTCGTGCCGCAATAACCCATTGCTGCCCGCAGTCCGCCGACCAATTGGAAAACCACATCTGCCAATGGACCCTTGTAGGGGACACGGCCCTCTATTCCTTCCGGCACGAGCTTTTGTTCATTTTCCTGGAAGTAACGGTCTTTGCTTCCTGCTTTCATCGCCCCGATCGACCCCATGCCGCGGTATACCTTGAATCGGCGGCCTTGGAAAATTTCAAATTCACCGGGACTTTCCTCTGTTCCCGCAAACAGGCTGCCGATCATGATCGCTGAGGCTCCGGCGCCAATGGCCTTCGGCAAATCTCCGGAGTACTTGATGCCGCCGTCGGCGATAATCGGGACATTGTATTCGCGGGCAACCGTTGCACAATCGTATACTGCCGTGATTTGCGGCACGCCGATCCCGGCAACAACGCGTGTCGTACAAATCGATCCTGGTCCGATCCCTACCTTGATGACGGATGCGCCAGCTTCGATGAGATCCCGGGTTGCTTCACCCGTGGCGACGTTGCCGGCGACAATCGTCAAGTCGGGGTAATTGGCCCGCAGCTTTTTCACGGTCTCCAAAACTCCCTTGGAATGCCCGTGAGCCGTATCTACTACGAGCAAATCGACGCCCTTTTCGACCAGCGCCGCAGCCCGCTCAAACGTATCGGCGGATACGCCAACGGCTGCTCCGCACAGCAGTCGACCCTGCTTGTCCTTTGCAGCATTCGGATATTGAATGGCTTTTTCGATGTCCTTGATCGTGATAAGACCTTTTAATACATTGTTTTCATCGACCAGCGGCAGCTTTTCGATCTTATGCCGCTGCAAAATTTCTTCGGCCTGCTGCAGTGTCGTTCCGACCGAGGCCGTCACGAGGTTGTCCTTCGTCATTACTTGATGGATAGGGGTGGAATAATCGTGAACGAAACGAAGATCCCGGTTGGTCAGAATCCCGACGAGGTGATTTTCTTCATCGACAATCGGGACACCGGAGATGCGGAATTTCCCCATCAATGCATCGGCGTCTGCCACCGGATGATCAGGGGTGAGGGAAAAAGGATTGGTAATAACGCCGCTTTCCGACCGTTTCACACGGTCTACTTCACTTGCCTGCTGTTCAATCGTCATGTTTTTATGGATAACGCCAATTCCGCCTTGGCGGGCAATAGCGATGGCCAGTGCTGACTCCGTGACCGTATCCATTCCTGCGCTGATCAACGGAATGTTGAGCTTCACCGACTCGCTTAAAACGGTTTTTACTTCTACTTCGCGAGGAAGGATCTCAGATTTTCCCGGAATAAGCAAAACATCGTCAAATGTAAGCCCCTCTTTGACGAACTTATTTTCCCACACAATGTTTATCCCCTTTCGCCCAAAAATGTTTTATCGCCAGTTTAGCAAACCACTTAATTTACTGTCAAGGAATGCTTATAATGTTCGGCTTCCTAGGAGAATATACGATTATATTCCGCTTAATTAATGAAAGCACTACCATTTTAACGAATATTCTGTGTAAGTGGGTGCCAATTTATGCCATCTCCCTGGGATTGGCTGCGATATCTGGAGACGGAGCCTGCAGCCAGGAAATTCCTGATAAAATCCTATGATGCTATGAAAATAGAACATCCGGAGCGTCTTTCCTTTCAGCAAAGCAGCCGATTCTCCTATACATGGAGGCAGGCACGGGCTTTTTACGACGCAGCCGACCAGTGCGACCTGCTCGTCCGCCCAACGCTGCTGTTTTACGGCTGTACTCATTTGCTGAAAGGTTATCTGATAACGCGCGACCCCTATTACCCGCGGACGAGCCGGATGCTGCAGCACGGCGTAACGACCAGGAAAATGAAAAAAAGCCCCTACCAACTGCTTGCAGACGAAATACGGCCGCAAAAGGAAGGGTTGTTTTCCCATTTGGCTAAAATCATTGGGGATTTTCCGCTGCAGAACCGCTACTCCGTCTCCCAGCTTTTTTCCTATGTTCCCGAACTGAGGGAAGAGTGCAAGCTGGTGCTGGGGTATACTTCTTGGCAGTCGGTCATACGTCAGAATCAATCATTACTCGCGTTTCCTTCTGTTCCCCAGGGAACGTTGGGATTTTCCCTGGAAACGTTCTTGGATTTCTTGAATCGGCTCGCTCCTGCCGGGATCCGCTTTTTCCCGGCAGAAGGTTCCTCTGCTGCAGATGCCAAGTTGGTAGGGGTCAGCGCTGCCAAGGGCTGTCTGCTGGATCAGCATCCGCTGTTTGCCGAAGCGGAATCTGAGCTCTGTTTTTGGAGCGGTGAGGAACCCTTTCCGCTGCCAAAATGGGCTGTCCATTACATGCTGCTGTACATGTTAAGTATGTTGAGCCGATATGAGACCGAGTCTTGGGGGGAACTGATCCTTTCCCATACGCTCTCCGAGGTCTATCTGGTAGACCGCTTTTTAGATATCCACCAAAGGGTATTCCCCGGCTACATTCACCGTATGCTGGATTGTGCTTGGAGCGGTTGAAGCCTTACTTCCCATGCCCGTTCTGATCCCAGGCCGCTTTACTGTATGTATTTTTGGCATCCCAGATCAGGTACTGGTCAACCCCTCTGTCCTTTCCGGCTTTGATCTGGGCCTGTACTTCTCTTGCTCCATAGGGGATATGTCCCTTTACCCATGTAGCTGTAAAATCCTGATACCAGGGACGAATAACGGCCGGCTTCAAGCCGTTTGCGGATATTGCCTGATTTTTTTGCTGGCCATCGGCGAGACCGCGATAAATGGTCTCGTACGGTTTTGCATCCGGGAGGGACAAACCGTAGGTTCCATTGGCATAATGGGACGGGTACATCATCGGACAGATCGCATCGACCTCTGGGGAGATCAGCTCCCACTTCTGCCCAATGCCCATATCATTTGATACGGACGGCACCAGTCCAAAAACATCTGCAGATATGGAAACCTGGTACGGAGCCAGCTCTTTCCTTGCGTATCGCAAAAAATTTGCGATTACCTGTTGTTTCGTTGCACTTTCCTGTTTGTAGTACTTGACTTCCTGATCGATCTGCTTTCCTCCTGCCGGGAACCTGACGTAATCAAATTGAATTTCTTTAAATCCCTTTCGCGCTGCTTCCTTTGCCAAAGCAATATTGTACTCCCACACTTCTGTCCGGTAAGGATCGATCCAGTTAACCCCTTTTCGGTCCTGGTATAACCCGCCCTCTTTTCGCTGGATAGCCCAGTCTGTTCTTTTCCTTGCCAAAAGCGGATCCTTAAAACAGACAATTCTTGCAATCGGGTAGATGTGATGCTCTTGCAATGTGCTGATCAATTGATCGATGTCGGGAATAAATCTGGTTTTGTCTGCACCGATCTCCTTTGCGAGGGGAACCTCCGAATTGTATGTTATCCTCCCGGCATCCTCTTTTACGTCTATGACCATTGCATTTAATTCCGAATGGGCTACCAGATTGAGTAACCGTTGAAAATTGCCGTTCCCGGCACTTCTCCCGGTCACATAAATGCCTTTTACTTTAACAGGAATCTTCATCTTCTGTATCTGTTCAGGCGAAGCAAGTAAATTCTCTTCACGCCATGCGTCAACAGGGAGTGTATCAAGCGGTTGGACTGAGCTATGCCCATGGGTTGCAGGTACTGCGGCAGTGCAGCCTGTTAATCCGGCCAAAAGCAGAATGGAGAGGATACGTGCAAAACTCGATGTCCGATCGATTCGCCACCATGCCACAACGCACTCCCCCTTCCCTGTATAATCATAGACAAATTACCGCTGTTCGCTTGCTTTAGTATGTGTTATCGGCCGGATTACTTGTCCAGCAGTTTATTCCTCTTTTGAGAGAAAAAAACAAAAAAAGCCAGCTTACGCTGACTTCTGTCTTTTACTATCGATTATTCCTTCAAAACCGGATACGCAATCAAGCAAAGGGAAATG
>NZ_JBJQOQ010000049.1:0-28185 GCF_046036945.1 Brevibacillus sp. B_LB10_24
GCGCTGTTCGCGGCTCCCTCTCGGCCCGCGCCGGTGGTCAGCTGCACTTCGTCGGCTCGCCCCCTCGGCTTCGGGTGGCGCCCCGCCTTGTTACTTTGGATTGGTATGTTCACGGATCTACCAACTCGGCCTTCATCAGTTCAAGGGAGTCCAAATCCTTCGCCCGAAGGGCGTAAACACTTGAACAGTCGTTTTGCCAAGCCGGAAAGGATGCCGAAATGACAAACCTTTATGATCAGATTATAGATTTCACAAACATCGAAAAAGCGTACAAGCGAACACAAAAAGGAGCCAGGAAATTCCGAAAAGACTCCATCCTGTTTGGCATGTACAAGGATATGAATCTTGTAGATTTATGGCGCGATCTGAAAACAGGCAAATACCGTGTTGGTGAGTATATACGCTTTAAGGTGTACGAACCAAAGGAACGGATTGTATCCGCGCCGCGTATCCGCGATAAGATCGTACAGTTTGCGGTACACACCGTTATCAAAGAGGTATATAAACTAGTTTTCATCAAGGATAGCTATGCCTGCCTCGAAGGAAGAGGGACGCACCGCGCTGTAGATGCTGTCCAGCGATATATGCGAAAGTGCAAGTGCAAGCATGGAGACGGCTGGATCATCAAGATAGACGTATCTAAGTTCTTTTACTCTATCGACCGCGACATCCTGAAGCGCATTTTGCGCAAGAAAATCAAGTGTCGAAAAACTCTCTGGTTGTTGGACATGATCATAGACAGCTCGCCAGAGGGGAAAACTGGTATACCTCTCGGCAATGTCACCAGCCAAGACTTCGCAAACATCTACCTCAATGAGGTCGACCAGTACGTCAAGCGTTTCCTTGGTGTGAAGTGGTATGTCCGCTATATGGATGACATGATCGCGATCGTCCCGACAAAAGAAAAGGCGCAAGCGCTGAAAAGCCAGATCATCCACTTTCTCCGGGAGCGCTTGAACCTTCGGGAAAACGAGAAAAAATCACAGATATTCCCACTCAAAAATGGCGTGAACGCTTATGGCTTTAAGATTTGGACAACGCATCGAAAAGTGCGCGATCAGTCCAAACGAGCGATGAAACGCCGCATCAAGGCGATGGATCGCAAATTGAAAGCAAGGCTTATTAGTAAACAAGACGTACAACAAGCCGTTAATTCTTGGCTTGGACATGCAAGGCATAGCAATAGCTACAACCTCGCGAAGAAGATATTTGAAAGGTATCCCTATATCAAAGTGGAAGGAGAGATGAAATTTGGCGAACGGTGACTTGATTAAACTTGGTACGTTTTATTTGGCCGGAACAAAGCAAGCAAGACCGACAAAACCTTGGCGCAGTGACTTAACACCACCGGGAGCACCAAGCGTTGGCGACATCCCGAGTTTTTCTGCTGGTCAAACGATTGAGATCAGAGATACGGACGCTAACGATGCATACAAAATCCAATGGAGAGAAGTAAACGATGGATCAAAGAAACTCCTGATATCCGATCGCGTTTTACTCGCCTATGTATCGTGGGATGATCTCAACGCACAAGGTTTAGTCACTGGGAAAACAATCACAATTGATGGGCAGCAGTATAAATTGCGATTGCTCACCGGGGGTTCTAACTATCGCAGCGGTACAGATGTATATTCTGGCGGGAGTCCAACAACAAACGAATGGGATCGTATTATTGTCAATGAGGGTGGCTTTAGCGGTCTGCCGTCCCCGGTTGCATCCGATCTCGATAGTACGCAAAACTCAACAGACTTCAACAGCGCCCACAATCAATACTGGAACTGGTTTTACATGTATTCGTGGGCGCAGGAAGTCTATACAGGCAACAGCGCCCGCCGCGCTGTTCGCGGCTCCCTCTCGGCCCGCGCCGGTGGTCAGCTGCCCTTCGTCGGCTCGCCCCCTCGGCTTCGGGTGGCGCCCCGTCCTTGAGGTTCTGAATTCTGCCCCATCTGTAACTCTGACCAGCCCNTGGGCGCAGGAAGTCTATACAGGCAACAGCGCCCGCCGCGCTGTTCGCGGCTCCCTCTCGGCCCGCGCCGGTGGTCAGCTGCCCTTCGTCGGCTCGCCCCCTCGGCTTCGGGTGGCGCCCCGTCCTTGAGGTTCTGAATTCTGCCCCATCTGTAACTCTGACCAGCCCTGCAAACAATCAAACATTGGCGGAAGGCAACACGCTGCCGGTCGCGGGGACGGCTGCGGAATCGGACGCTGGCAATGTGGTCACAGTTAAATACAAAATCAATAACGGCACAGCGAGGGCTATCGCCTCCGGCGTATCGGATGGCAGCAGCCCTCTTTCTTTTGCTCGGAATCTGACGTACTCAAACAAACGGATTTGGGACGGCAGCACGGACGTTGCCGGCGTCGATCTGGCAGAGGGTGTCGACCACACCCTCACCGTATGGGCCGAAGACGACCAAGGCGGAAAGTCGGACGAGATCACAAGGAAGTTTCGGGTGAGTCACAACAAGCCGCCGGCTATTACTGTAGACGCCTTCACGCCTGTCCAGTCAGGTTTGATCCCACCTGATTTGATTACGATCTCTGGGACAGTTTCGGATCCAGACGGCAACACTGTAACCGTGACGGGAAAGGCGAATAACGGAGCGCCACAGACGTTACTGAGTGGAGTTTCAGGTGGCAACTGGTCGTTCTCGTTTCCGGTGAGCGCCTTGCAGGAGGGGGGCAACACAATAACGATCACAGCGACGGACCAGTTTGGATCCTCTACCGTTAAGACCTTCAACGTAAACAACGCTATCACCAAAACACCGCTGGACAAAGGAGTTGCTCGGTACAAAGTGACTCCGCCACTTGGAGCTGCGAAGGAAATTCTGGCCTGGATGCAGCGGGAGATAGGCGACTTGTCCGTGGACGGGGCTGCCTCGTTTGTAGACGCTGGACAATCCGAACAGTACATGACGATGGCCAAGTCCTCTGTCGATCTCGCGTATGGAATCGCCGAGGACGAGTTGATTGGAAGCGTAGTTGATCCAAAAGCGGACATTGTATTCAAGCAGACGTTCACCCGGGCGAATCCCGAGGCGAGTGAATCTGCGGTGAAACTGGTGGGGGTGATTGAGTGAAGTACAAAAAACGGAATCCTGACGGAACCTTTGGAGAAGAGGTGGAGACACCGGGGCACCTCGAAAGTTTGAGTCCCGAATTGCAGATGCTTTTCGAGGCGCTTGCTTATAAGGACATGGAAATAGCAGAGTTGACCGAACGGCTGACAGCACTGGAAGCTGACGTACAGGCATTGAAAGGAGGTGGTGCATAATGGTAAAGCCGTACATGATTCCGGTTTACGCGGTACTGGTTAAATCCGGCGGGTGGGTGATCGAGCCGACCGGCGCCGCAGGTGAAAAGGTAGTGCCGGAAGCATACCGCATCCCAGTTGCCGAATACCTGGCCGCTCAGGAAGCAGCGTAAACGCCTTTTCTCAACCGAGGAAGGGCGTTTTTTCATGGGGAGCTGCAGACGCGGCTCCCTTTCATCAAGACCGTGAGTCCGCCTCGTACTTAGCGGGGCTATTTTTATTGCCCTGGTGGGCAAGGAGGAAGATGAGCATGAAAGAACCTGCTGTTACAGGCACTATAGGCGCTTTTTTGATTTCAGCTTTTGAATTTTTGTATGGGGAAGGCTCTGTCAGATACTTGGCAATAGCCCTATATGTCTCTTTGATTGCGATGGATTGGGTGGCCGGATACAGGGCGTCCAAAATCGACGGCTCGTATGCGTCAGAATACGGTATTAATGGGGCGTATAGGGCTGCGTTCTTGCTTTTTATGCCAGCCATAGGGCATTTGATAGACAACGTCATCGGAACACCAGGAATCGCCTTTGGCTTCTTGATCGCGGCTTTCGGACTACACATATGGAAAAGCATGACGGCCAACGTTATTCGCGCAGGCTGGGAAAAGTGGGTGCCGGAATGGGCGATGAATGCCGTTTCGGATGAGATCGAACACAAACTGGCAAGAGCTATCAAGCGGCGGCAAGAAAAAGAGAAATATTTGGATGGTGAGCAGAAATGACCCAACAAGAATTCATAACCAAAATTGCCTCGGCTGCCGTGGAAGACATGAAAAAGACCCGCATACCTGCGTCCTTGACGATCGCCCAAGCAATCCTTGAAAGTAGCTGGGGAAAAAGCGGACTAACCGTCAAAGCAAATAACCTGTTTGGAATTAAAGGTACCGGCCCGGCTGGCAACGTCTCCATGCCGACGAAAGAATACTCAGGCGGCCAGTGGATTACCGTCAACGCCAATTTCCGTAAATATAACAATTGGGGAGAGTCTATAGCTGATCACTCGGCACTGATCCTGAACGGCACCCGAGACAAGCCTACCCGATACCATGGAGTACTCGGAGTAGACTACAAAACAGCGTGCAATGCTATCTGGCAGGGCGGATATGCGACGGATCCACAATATCCGCAAAAGCTCATCTCGTTGATTGAGCAGTACAATTTGCAACAGTTTGACAATGCTCCCCAGCCTGTTGGTAATCCTGTGGACAAGCAGGCCGCAGAAAAAGTCATTAGCCACCTCGGTACGCTCTGGCTGGCCAGCAGCGACGAAAAGGTACAAGCAGCTGCACACTTTGCCGCAAACGCGTTACGCGATGTTGTGGGGATACCAAGGCAATGATGACAACGCCCTCCTTCCGGATTTGCCGGGGGAGGGCTATTTTTATTTCTAGCAAATTGTGTTAAGATCTGAGCCAGGGTTTTCTACATTTAAGAGATCAAGATACTATCAAATTTCTCAATAACGAATAATTTTACTGCCAATGCCATTTATTAATGTATGCAGTGTTTAACGGTACAAGGAGGAGAGTTTATGGGGATTTACGGAATTGGAGCAAAGTATGGCGGGGTCCGTGAAAAGAAGGATGAATTTTTACAAAATCAATGTGCTTGTATAGGCTGGTCTGTAGAGCAAGCCCCTGCCTTACATAAGATGTTACAGAAGATTAAAATAGGGGACATTATTTACATTAAGTCCATGGCAGGAACAACGGAGAAGGAACTTATTATTAAAGCCATTGGGGTTGTAACGGATGATACAATTGTAGAACGACAGGGGTTAGGTTTAGGTATTTCGGTCAGATGGATATGGGTAGGAGAAAAGAGAACGAGTATAACCGAAGAAATGTATAAAAATAACGTGTTCAATAACACCCTTTATGAAGAGTTTAATCCATCGGTAAGTTCACTAATTTTAGAAACTTTATTCCCAAGGTAGTTAAGTCCCTCCGACAACCCTGTCAGAGGGACTTTTTGTTGCACACTCATATGATTTTTGAATATAATACAAACAAATGTTCCTGTTTAGGTGATAAAATGGTTGAAGAATTGATCCTGGAATGGCTTTGCTGGCGAACGGCGGAGGAGTATATGAGGAGTGACTGGAACCTGGTGCATCAGATGATGGGCGGTCTGAAGTTAGGCCCCGCTCATTTTTACATCTTCCAGCACTTTGCCAGAGAGATCAAGGCGATGGAGCAGGCTGTCGGCAAACGGTTGCGGCAAAACGATATACGTATTTTGGCAGAGCAAAAGGATAGGGGAGAGCACTTTGTTGTATGGAAACACAGGGGAGAGACAAAGATGTTCCGCATTCATCAAAGCAAGCTTCAAACTGAGGTTCAAAAGCGCTGGAGCGAATTGACTGAGAAGGTTCTTACACAATCGGAAACCCTCCGCGGAGATGTCCAGGAGGGTCTTTTTCAAAAACTATTGCAGGTTAATCTTGATTGTTTTGTCTGACCATAAACTAGGTTTGTACTGTAATTGTAGTTGCTGGTCATCTTTTGGTTGTTCAAACGCGATAGTACCAGACACCTTTCCACCAGGGGCCAATTCACCAGATTGTAGGGACGTATTATTATCAACGGTTGTGAATGCTTGGCTGGTGATTTGTCCTTGACTATTAGACATTTTGAAGTCGAAAGGGTTATAACTGATATTTTTCGATCCACCGTTTTCAATTGTAACTTTTACAATAACATACTCCATTCCATCTTTTGGTTTATCGAAATCGCTACCAGCTGATTTCTTGACCTCATCAACAGCGAGCTTATAGTCACCCATTTGAACGACATCACCAACCTTAAATTCTTCAGCTTTTTGTTCTTGTTGGGTATCTTGCTGTTGTTGTTCTGTTTGCTGTGCTTGCTTCTGTTGTTGCGGCTGTGCTTCTGGCTGTGATAGTTGTTGATTCTGCGTCGTAGATGCTAGCTTTGCGTCATCTTTGGCACCATTGCTGCCGATAGCTGCAATCACTATGACAACAATCAGCCAGAACCACCACTTCTTCCAAAGCGGTTTCTTGGCTCCTTTTTCCATGGATAATTCCCCCTGTAAAATATAGTTCTTTATTACCATAAATGAACAGACAGAAAACTTCAACTAGTTTTATGGATTTTGCTTTCTGTAAAAAGTTCTGAAATAGATTTGCCCTGTAATACTGGGAATAACAGATCATTCGGCACAAAAACTCGGTTGCTTGACAGTATCAAAACATAAGGAAACACCTTCTTATCCTTTGGCTGCCAACTTTCTTCCCGCCATCGGCCATTACGAAAAAAGTTAATATACCTCTGAAACTTCCCCTGCCAGACCTGCGCAGAGAAAACATTCCGCTGCACCTCGATCCAGAACGCTCGACCTGCCCAAATGGTGAATATGTCCGGCTCCGGCAAACCTTTTCCGTATTTCGGCTCCACCTGGAAGATACGCGGCGGGCCGATCCGCAACATCTCACGATACACACCGGCAATGGCTAGATAGTGCGGCACCTTCTGTGAGTCTTTGCGTAGGGGAGATGGCTTCACTGCGTAAACATACGGTGTTGTAGTCGTCACCAACTCCACCTCGCCTCGATCACGCAAACGCCTCATCACCTCGTTTGTAGCTTTTATGGGCACTTTGTTGCCGCGAAAGTGGATTGCCGCGATATCATCCCTCGCTAAACAGCGGAAGCGCTCCAAATCGCTCAGAATGGCTCTGTACCTCATCCTCATGAAATCAACTCCCCGAATATGATTTCTTCCTCTTGTACATGGTTGTCGGTTGTAACGACATCCTTGTCAGCTATACGATACCGATCAATGATCTTTTCGGCCTCTTCTTCGGACAGCCACGGCGTCTGAACCTCACTCACCCGATCAGGTTCTTTTACGATTGCTCTCCCAGGAACGGAGAGCTGTGCCGCAGAATCGCTGTCTAAAAACATACGACTGTTCAGTGCATCGCTCATCCGGTATGCCACCCGGACGGTCAGGTTGTTTTTCAGCCGGCCGCCAAGGATTTCGCTATCCACACGCTGCTGGCTCAAAATCAGGAATACACCCAGCGCCCGGCCGATCGCGCCAATCTCCTCCAGGTATTCATGCGCGGCTTTTTCTTTTGCCAGCAAAGCTACCTCATCGATACAGACTACGATGTAGGGCAGTGTCTTCCCGGTGCGTTTTTGATACTGGTCAATGTTCGTTGCCCCGCCTCTCCCCAGTAGCATAGAGCGGCTGTCCATCAGGTGGCACACGTCCTGCAGCATCGAGACAACCTCCATGCGGCTGATAGCGACCTGCTCCACGTGAGAGACGCCGTGATATTGCTGAAACTCTGTTTTCTTGAGATCGCCCAGATACAGGCGCAGCTGTTCCGGTGAAAAATACTGTAACCAGGAACAGAGGAGAACGCGAAGCGCGGACGATTTGCCGTAGCCGGTCACGCCTACAATCCCAAGGTGAGGATTCCGTCTCATGTCGTAGGTGATCGGTTGGCCGGACTCGGTAATACCAGTGAAAACCGGCAGCCCACCAACCTTATCAAAAACCCTCTGCACCAAAGGATACGAGTACGGGACCATCGACGGCAGCGGAGTGGCAACTACCACCTGATGAACCACGTCGCCAATCACCAGCTTTGCAAACTGGCCGAACTCCTGACGAAATACATATTCGCGCTGCTTGAGTGATTCTGGGGAGTACCCGGGTGGTAATCGAAAGCTGATTGTCAGCGCCGAAGTCGTCCGACTGATCCGCTCGATCCATGGGTACTCACGTACCTCCTTGATCTGGCCGTCACCGTAGTCACGCCGTTTATGGACGTTGTAGATACCACCTGCTTTAAAAGCCTGGATCATACGATACCGCATGTCGTAGCGGCTGCTTATCATTCGCGGAGCCTGCATACAGGCCCAAAAGCCATATCCAGCTGCAGCGTATTTGCCGATCGTTATCAATGGAGGTCCAAGTTTGTAGGTTGCCAAGCCAACAAATTTTCCGCCAAAAAGAGATGCCAACACCGCATCTAACATACTTTCACCCCTTCCCCCGCGCCCCCAACCCCTCGGCGCTCACTTCCGTTCGCTTGAACAAAAGAGCATTTTCCCATAAGATCAGGCGCTCGGAGCTTGAATACACGTGTTGGCTTACACGGTCAGAAACCAGTGTCGTAACCAGGGTAAAAAGTCTGGCAATACCCGTGTAGCTGCACGTGTTTCAAATTGATGCAGCAGGGATTGTACAATATTCCAAATTCATTTGGAGGATCATGTATATTTTTTTGGATATTTGGACATGGCTGTATTTGAGGTGATTATTGATGTTTGGGTTAGGCAAGAAAAGGACAAAACTCGGGAAGTGGCTCGACAAAAGAGGAATTTCTCAGGCCTGGCTCGCGAAAGAATCAAAGGTAAGCGAAAATACGATCAGCGACTTGACAAACAAAGACGATCGGATTCCAAACGGGAGGACGATGAAGAAGGTTTTGAACGCGCTTCGGAAGGTCGATCCAACTGTAAAGCAAGATGACTTTTGGCAAATGTAAAGGCTCCTGTCAAGAGACTTGGAGCCCAATTTGTTTAATATGGTTGAATTTACCAATGTATTTTTTTATTGGAAAGGATTACAATGGAATTACTATCCATATCTGAACCTATAGCTTCAGATTTACCACAAGGGAGTGCAGAGCAAATTTCTCTGCAGCGCCTATCGAGACTTAACCCACTGATAGAGGTCTTCCATTCGGCAGTTAAGAACACGCGAAATGGTGTACATAGCATCAACGGACATAGGTTTCTGGTCCTTAACGTAGTACGAGATCATTCGCTCAGAGATACCTGTCCTTCGGGCCAATTCAGCCTGACTAATGCCGACGCGATCCAGCAGTGGTTTCAATAGGCACTTCCCACGGGTGAAAAGCGCCATAGGTTCTCATCCTCTTAAATTTTCAAAAAGGGTGGTGACATCGGATGCATCATATCATAGTTTCTTTTGCATGAAAATAATAGAATATTTGATCATGTTAAAAACAATTGTTCTTTTTTGTAAGAATGGAAACAAACGTTCGCGAATTTGTGTTATAATTTAGCTTGATATTAACATGGAGAAATCTTACATAAGTCAAGGCGGGTGGTTGGCATCGAACGAAAAGTAGTTGATTTAGACAAGCTGTCTACGTTGCTAGGAGTAAATCTGCGCAAAAAAATAGGAATTAATCAAGATCCCGTTCCATACGCAGAAAAGCCAGCAACTTCTTCCATTCCTTCTCCGTCAATTCTCGGCCATCAACCATAACCTTATACCGCTGCATCAACTCCTCATCAGATAAATCAATTTCGGAAAGAAACTCCTTCTCATTTGTAAATGGGTCGGGGTTTTCTTTTATAAACAAAGATTGCTTTGGATCACTCCAAAGATGATATTTCTTGGCAATTTCTTTCAGTGCTTCGAGTAAAGCGACTTTAATTTGAACTTTTTCTACCGAGCAAACTGTATCATATATTTTTTTGTAATTATTTTCTCTGCTGTCTGTGACACTGATCTTTATTTTAACTTTAGCACCTGACTTTTTAGATACATTCTCAATTGCAACAAATAAGTCTCTATCTAGATTGTCAGCAAATGGATAGTCTTTTTTAAATATGTCTATGAAGAATTCGATTGCGCTGTCCAAATTAAACATCAGTTGAGAGTTATCAATAATTTGGCGTTTTTCTTCATCAGTGAAGCCCTCTAAGTACCCTGCTTTGTCCAAGAACTCACCATAATTAACTTTCAAGGCTCTTGCTAATTTTCTTAGAGTCTCAGGTGATGGTTTAATAGGTTTGTTTGTTCCTCTTCTGTATCCATTTTCAACATCAGCTATATATGTGTGGCTTAAACCTGTCAATTCCGCTATTTCTCGAAGTGAACGATTACCTCTTAATTCCCTCAGATATTCTCCAAGTTTATTTTGCACGTTAAACTCTCCTTCATTTCGTAAACTATAGTCAACAAGTATTGTAAGACATAATTGACAAAAAGTAAATTATAACACACAAAAATTTTGTTGCACAGAATTGACTTAGTCTAGGGACAAGCCTACACTTAGTGTAAACAATGTGCAACGAAAAGCGAGGTGATTATACAAAGTGAAAAACATCGTAAAATTTTTAAGACGCAGCCAAGAGTTTGACTGGACGCAAGATCAATTAGCAGAACGAGTTGGAGTGTCCAGGGCGACTATCTCTGCGATCGAGAACGGAGCAAGTACATCGATTGAGATCGGCATAAGAATAGCAAATGCTTTTAACAGAGACCCCAGAGAAATTTTTTTTGCAGATGATGTTGCACATAGTTTACATGAAAGACCAAAGGAATATACCTGAATTTGAAAGGATGGTGACCTATGAATGGAAAAGCCAAAAATTTTCAATCATTCAGCCTTCGGTGATCTCCCGGTATTAGTGGTGAATGGCGTTGAATGGTTTGGCGCTGCGGATGCAGCTCTGGCATTGGGTTTTAATAAACCGCAAGATGCCGTGGCAAATCATGTTGATGAAGATGACTCCGCCGTCCATGGAGTCATCGACAGACTAGGAAGGACACAACAAAAGAAATTCATTAATGAATCTGGACTTTACAGCTTGATCTTCGGCGCTGCCAAGCAAGGCAACAATCCAGAGATTCAAACTAAGGCTAAAGAATTCAAACGATGGGTAACGAGTGAAGTACTGCCGTTGATTCGCAAAACTGGTGGATATGTTGCAAACGAGGATTTGTTCGTCCAGACCTATCTGCCACACGCGGATGAACCGACCAAACTGCTTTTCAAAGCCACGCTCGAAACAGTCCGCAAGCAAAACGAAAAGATTGCCATTATGCAACCCAAGGTCGATTACTTTGACGCCTTGGTAGATAGGAATCTGCTAACCGGCTTTAGGGAAACCGCAAAAGAATTAAAGATCAAAGAGAGCAAATTCATTGCGTGGCTGCTTGATAAGAAATATGTCTATCGAGACCAAAAAGGCAAGCTACAACCATATGCACAACATGTACCGAAACTATTTGAAGTCAAAGACAAAAAGTCCAGAAACGGAAGCTGGGTAGGGACGCAAACCTTAATCACACCGCAAGGTAAAGAAACGTTCAGACTTCTGCTGAATTCCGAAGGGATTTGAAAGGAGAAACAAACCATGTCAGTCATCCAAATGATCGAGTGTTCTTTTGAAGAAGCTTACCGCTTGTTCCATTTAATAAAGAAATACAGGGCGAAATGCAGTTTGGAGTTAAATGTCGGAGAGTCAGCAGACCAGCTCATTGGGATCGCGCAAGGAGAGATTGATATTGATTACCTCGAAAGCACCTATGGGCCGGAAACGCTAATTATCATCCTTGGCGAAGCTGAATTTTCGTTTGACCTAGAGAGTCATTCATTCGCCAAGTATGTCACCGATTGCCAAATCATGGTGAGCATCATGAAGGGTGACGCTGAATATGTCGCCTTCTTCAATAGCAGCATTATTCCGTCAGAAGGAATTGAAGAGGCAAACAATTGTCAAAGTAAAAACAAGCCAAAAAGCCTGAAAAGAAAAGTCATTGAAGCAGTTCAGGCAGCAATGAAAGCCAAAGATGTGACTAAATCCGATTTATCGAGACTGACCGGGTACAGTTATCAGTACATTTACGATCTATTAGCCGGGCGCAGAAGGTGGCACGAAGAGCCGTTAGAGCGTGTCTGTAACGTTCTTGGAATCAGCATAGCCTTCGAAATCGAAGAAGCGGAGGCTGATCGACGAGTATTTCTTTCCGGAAGGGAGGTGACGGGAAAATGCCGCAACTAACAGCCGAACATCAAGCGGCACACGATCACTACCTGCGTCTGCTGGAAATCTATCTCTACGGTCAGGTCAGTGATGACGGTCGGCGTTGGCTTCACAAGGAAATGTCCGAGTTGGAGCGCGACATGGAAGCTGCTGGACTCTTGAATACCTGAAAGGAGGTGAACAAGTTGAGAAAAGATGTAAAGTCACTGGCTCTTGATACGATGCAGACGGTGCTTACAGACGGCCAGCGCGTTCTGAAATTCTTTGAAGATGGCGGGATAGACGAGGGAGCATATTTACCACCAAAAGCATTCACAATCGTCGGCCTAGATCGAATTGAAGCGCTACGGGATTTCCTGAATGAGCATTTTCCAGTAAAAGGTTGGTGAAAATGAGTAAGCATCCATACAGCACGTTGTCACTTGCCAACATTCAAAAATTTTTGGAGCTAAAGCGACAGATGGTAGCTGACCTAGAAAAAGAGATTAGGCTTCTTGAAAAGTTCAAGAGGTTGTTAATGGAAAGGCAGCAACCGCTGAGATTGGAGGAAAAATGAAGATTTTATTCCAAAAACTTACCCTAAAAAATTACAAGTCGCACCGCGATCTTACCGTTAACTTTGGCGAGCTGACGAAGATCACGGGCGACAATGCAAAAGGTAAGTCAAGTATTCCCGAAGCTGTCTCTTGGACATTATACGGCACGGATGCTTTCGGAAGCAAGATTGACCCGACACCGATCGGCTACGACTTTGACGAGGTAAGGGCCGAACTGCTGCTGCAGGTGGACGAAAAATCAGTTCTCCTCGGCCGCGGCATCCGGTCGGGCAAAGCGGTCTACTGGATCAACGAGGTACCGAGCAAGGCCACGGAGTTTGATCAACTGGTACAATCCCTGTTTGACAAAGACCTGTTCCTGTCGCTGTTCAATCCTGGATACTTCCCGAGTATGCACTGGGAAAAGCAGCGGGAAATGCTCTTACGGTACGTTTCGCCTCCGGCCAATAAAGAGGTTTTTGCACAGATGCCTGTAGCACAAGCAGACAAGCTGTCGGAACTCCTCAAGAAGCATTCTCTCGCAGACCTGGACAAGATCCACCGCGACAACAAAAACAAGCAGGACAAGCAGTACATAGCAGCGCAGAGCCGCACCAAGACACTGCTGGAACAATTGGAGAGGTTACCGCAGGAAGACATTGATATCGAGGCTACAAAGGCCGAGAGTACCAAGTTGTACGAGAAGATCAAAGAAATTGAAAAGATGACAGGGTCAGCCGATGAGAACAACCGCAAAATCAATACCTTGCAAGCCCGGATCAAATCGTTGTTGGAACAACGAGATCGTATGAAAGCACAGTTTGCCGCGTTGAAAGACGAGCCTATCAAGGACATCTGCCGAACATGTGGACAAGTGCTCCAGGGAGATGCGAAGGCCAACGCAGAGGCTGACAAGCAGAAGCGCATTGATCAGTTCAAAGCTGATTACGACAAGACCGTGCTGGAGCGCAAAGAGCTGGAAGCACAACTTGCAACGCTTGAATATATCGACGTTTCCGAACAGTTGGAGAACATTCGGGAATTGGAGCGTAAACGTGACGCTCTGGAGGATGCAATCTACCGCCTGAAAAACGTTCAAGGACTGCAAGAAGAGATTGAGAAAGCCAAAGCCGACGAGGCAGCTACGCTGGCCAGTCGTAACGAATCTGTTTTCATCCTGGATGCAATCAAGGCGTTTCTGGCCAAGGAAGCGGAACTGCAAGCGGCCAAAGTGCAAGACCTTTTCACGACACTCTCCATTCGCCTGTTCAAGCAAAACAAAACAGACGGTGAGTTGAAGCCCGACTTTGAAATAGAGATGGACGGCAAGCCATATCGGAAGCTGTCGCTGTCCGAGAGCATCCGCGCCGGGTTGGAACTTCTGGACGTGTTGAGCCAGCAGAGTGGAATCGTAGCACCTTGCTTTGTAGACAACGCAGAGAGCATCACCCGGTTTAAGCAGCCAGTGGGGCAATTGATTGTGTGCCGGGTTGTGGCTGGTCAGGAACTGAAAATCGAGCGGGAGGGCGGAACTGATGAGCTGGAAACCACAACCCATTGATGTATGCGCCAATCCATCGTGTGAATGGCCTATTTACAAAGGCGATGTTGTCTGGAAGCGAGGAAGTGACCTGTTTTGCCACTTAGAATGCCTTGCTGAGTGCATGAAGGAGGAGAACGCAAATGCAAACCAAGGAAATTAGCGTTGGATTCACGTGTACAAAAAATCTTGGCAATTATGAATCGTTGAAAGTTGACGCAGGGGTGGTCATCACTGTTGAGCCGGGCGACGATCCAGAAGCGTTGTACGAGAAGGCTTGGGAATCAGCAAAAAAACAAGTTAAACGCGGCCTTGAAGCTGCGAAGGGAGGGTTTTGAGAATGACCAAATCAACAGCAGTTTCAACTATCGACACACAGGCAGTTGTCGGCAGCTTCACACAATCCGAACTCGACACACTGAAAGCCACTATCGCCCGCGGCACTACCAATGAGCAGTTCGCTTTGTTCGTCCAGACGTGCGCCCGCAGTGGCCTAAATCCTTTCCTCAATCAAGTGTACTGTATCGTATACAACGGCAAAGACGGCCCTGTAATGAGCATCCAGATTGCCGTCGAGGGTATCGTCGCCCTGGCAAAACGGCATCCGCAGTACAAGGGGTTTATCGCCTCTGAGGTCAAGGAAAACGACGAGTTTGAAATCGATGTCGTCACTGGGGAGCCGAAACACCGTATCACGTCAATGCAGCGCGGAAAGACGATTGGAGCCTACTGCGTTGCTTATCGCGAGGGTGCGCCGAACATTGCGGTGGTCATCACTAATGATCAGGTTGAACACCTGCTCAAAGGCCGCAACGGTCAGATGTGGAAGGACTACTTCGACGACATGATCGTCAAACACGCGATTAAGCGGGCTTTCAAGCGGCAGTTCGGCATTGAGGTGGCAGAGGACGAGCATTTCCAATCAGGATCATCGGTTGACAACATCCCTGAATACCAGCCGCAACGCAAAGACATCACGCCACAAGCAGAAGTGATAGATGTACCGAAGCAGCCAGCCGAAGATGACGAAGCGGCCAAGATGAAGAAAGCACGCGCCGAGATGAAGAAGAAGTTCGCGCAGCTTGGTATCACTGACCCCGATCAGATGAGCGCGTACATTGCAGAGCATGCCAAGCCCAAAGGGGACAAGCCCACACTAGCAGAGATGATGGGTCTGCTCAAGATCATGGATTTAGAGATTGAAGCACGTAAGGCAGCACAAAGTACGGATGATGATTTGCTATGAAAAACGATTACGAGATCCGCGAAGGAGTTACCGCTATCTTTCTAAAGCGCAAAGATGGAACTGTAATTGAAACGATCATTGACACTTCGGATTTACCGAAAGCCCAGGAGATCGAAGGTGCATGGTATGCGCTGTATAGCAAGTTTAACGACTGATGCCATTTTGTAAAGAGAATTCCAGGCTATCCCGATAATTCCGCAGATATTTGGTAGGTGACGCTCATGTACAAAGTAGAGGTCTACCGCAGGGATCCAGAATGTCAACTCTGCGGACGCGAGATGAATCCTGGAAGGGAGCATTACTTTCGGGGCTTGGAAATCTGCGTTCGGTGTGACGACGAGATCAAGGAGGGCAGGGATGGAAGTAAACATTCTAGCTTCCGGATCGGACGGAAATTGCGTCGCCGTCCGGTCCGGACAAACAACGATACTGATTGACGCGGGCATAGCCAAGACCAAGATTGAGAAGCGGCTGCTGGAGGTTGGTATTCGGCCAGATGAGATCGCGGCAATATTCGTGACACATGCCCACTCAGACCACATTAAGGGGCTGCCTCTCGCTGCCAAGTACCTTATTCCGGTATACGCCACATACGGCGAGTGGAAGTGTATCGCGGAGCCAGAGGAAAAAGACGGAGTGGTCGAGGTTGGCAAAGGCCCCTGCTTCTTTGATCCGAATGGATTCACGGTCACAGCATTTAAAACATACCATGACGCCTACGAGCCGGTCGGCTACACGGTGACGGCCGGGGAAAGGAAAGCAAGCATCTGCTTGGACACAGGCAAGGTTGACCCCGAGATGTTGGAGACAATGGCCGGCAGCGACATTTATGTCATCGAGGCAAATCACGATCCGTCCATGGTCGAAGCGGGCCCCTATCCTGACAGCGTGAAGTCCCGCATCCTCTCAGACATTGGGCACCTGTCAAATGAACAGGTCGCTGTGACTCTTGGGAGCCTTATACAAGGGCGAGGGGAGCGGATATACCTAACACACCTATCAAAGCGAAACAACCTGCCTGCACTGGCGGAAATGACCGTGAAAGCGGCGTTGAGGCGGAGGGGGTTTGAAGCGGGAAAACATTACGAAATTGAGGTGGTTTGAGTGAATTACGTAATGACGGCAGCGCATTTGCATATCCAAGGCAAATTTATTCCGGCCGGAACTATCATTCCGGTCGAGGATGCAAATGGATTCTGGCGAGTAGTATCTGGCCCCTATGAAGGAATTAAAGTAGCTGGTTTCCACTGCACGACATTCCCACTATATCAAGAAGTGCTCCAGCTCCGTGAGGAAGTAGCGGCGCTGACAAAGCATAACGAATACTTAGTGAAAAGAGTTGAGTCTCAGGACAAGGCTATTTTTAAGTGGGAGAAAGCTTGGGAAAAGGAACGTGACGAAAAGCGGATGCTGCAGGAAGAGATAAACAAGATTGTCGCACAGGAAAAAGTCGAAATTCCACGGGAAGTAGCAGAGGCGATTGAGCAAGTTCGAGACAAAGGTTGGCGCAATTACGATGTGATTCGATGCATTTTTCATCAAGTAGTATCTAGGTACGAAAGGCAGATGAAGTCCATCCGAAAGTACGGCGAGAACTTTGATAGCTTCGACAAACTCATCTCAGCTCTTGTCTTTGGCTACACCATCGAGCAGACGGCAGCGGAGCGAATTAAGCGAGGCATCCAAGACATCTATGAAAAGTGGACAAGCTGCCCAAGCAAAGATGATGACCAAGCAGACGGCGCAGACCTAGCGGAGAGGATCAGCAACTTTGTCCTCAGTGAATTAAAGATGTGAAACGGGTGAGGTGAATGCCTCAAATCGAGGATGGCTACACAAGAATTGCAAACGAAATATTGGAGCACATCATGAAGGCTAGTCTCAACGGCACGCAATTCCGAATTGTGATGGCCGTCTGGCGCTTCACCTACGGCTTTCATCGCAGGGAGCATGATCTGTCGCTAACCTTTTTGGCAAGGGCTATCAATGCCAGCCGGGGACAGGTGGATCGGGAGCTTACCGCGCTGATTGACCGGAACATTATCAGTGTCGTTGGGACTGGCGGAAGGGGGTCGAGGGTTATTTCTTTCAACAAAAATTACACCGAATGGGTTGACCGTCCTCTAATTAGCGGACTGTCCTCTAATCCGAGTACAGAACCGTCCTCTACGGTGAGTACAGAACCGTCCTCTACGTCGAGGACGAAGAAAGAAAATATTAAAGAAAAAAATAAAAATACTCGGCAACCTAAAAAGTATGCGGAGGACAGCACCTATTTTAAAATGGCAGTTTACTTTCACGGGCGAGTAGAAGCCGTTGCAAAAGCGGAAGGACTAACACACCTCATCATCAAGGCAGACATGCAGAAGTGGGCGGATGAATTTCGGAAGCTTGTCGAAATCGACAAAGTACAGGACAAGAGTCTTATCGCAGATGTGATCGACTGGGTAACATCCGACCAGTTCTGGAAAGTCAATGTTCTTTCAGCTAAGAAGCTGCGGGATAAGTTCGGGGAATTGGCTTTGAAAATGAAGGCATCTTCTAAGCCTAAACCGCAGCCGAAAGTGAAACCAGATCCACGGGATAAAGAGGTTGCCTTCCAGCGTTGGGTACAGGAGGGGAACGATCCGAATGCATTCAACTGGAGCGACGATTGAACAAGTTGATATCTCTGCTGAACAGTCGGTACTCGGCGCCGTGCTTCTTGATCAGAATTCCCTGGATAAGATCATGTTTTTAGAGCCCCGGGACTTCTTGGTCGAAAGGCATCAAAAAATATTTGAGGTCATGAAATACCTGCACGACCAAAACAAACCGGTGGACGTGGTTACGGTAACCGACGAGTATCAGAAGTTCAATCGCGTAAACGACATGGGCGGCGTGTCATATCTGATCGAACTTGGAAAATCATGTCCTACCGCTGCAAATATTGATCACTATGCCCAAATCGTCCGATCAAGGGCAATCCGCAGGAGAGGTGCAGCAGCCGGTGCGAAGATCATGGAATTGTCGAGAGAAGATTTTGAATCGGACGAGGAGTACTTCGCTGCCGTCGAACAACTTGTATCTGAGTTACGGCCGCGGGAAGTTGGGAAGATGAGTAGCTTCCGAGAAAACAAGGAGCGATACTTTGAGCACCTGACGAAAAAAGCAGAGTTTGTCTTAACTGGCTTCAACCAATTCGACGAATGGGCAAAAGGCCTTTGGCGTGGCTGGTTGTATGTACTAGCCGGTCGCCCGAGTGCCGGGAAGACTGCGAAGCTCCTGCAGATGCTATACGGGATTGCCCGCCAGTATCGAGACAAGAAAGCCCATTTGGATGCTGGAGCAGTGCTGTTATGGTCGCAAGAAATGGGAACGGAACAGATATATGACCGCTGGCTCTCTGCTACGACAGGCGTCAATTACAACCGGATAAAGAGCAAGAACCTCGATGCTGATGAAATGGCGAAGTTGAGAGCACGATATGAAACTCTCGAAAAATACCCATTGTTTGTCCAGGATAGCTCCGGGGTTACTATCGACGAGATCAGGGCGACTGCCCGCCAGTTTAAACGAAAGCATGGAAAGATTGCAGCTATCGCCGTGGACTATTTACAGATTATGCGGATACCGCAAAGGCGTGGAGAGTCGAGAGCGGAGGCGATCGGACGGGTCACAGCAGCAGCCAAACAGATCGCAAGAGAGATGAACTGCGTGTTTATCCTGCTGTCACAGATGAACCGTGATTCTGAGAATGCGACAAAGCCTCAACTCTCCCACCTCAAGGAGTCTGGGAGTATCGAGCAGGACGCAGATGTGGTGGAATTCCTTTGGCACGATCCCAAAGACACAGACCCGGGCGGCAAGGTTATACAGTCCTTTATCGCAAAGGGACGAGACATCGGGGTGAATGAGTTTCGGTTGCTTTTCAAGGGATGGATACAGAGGTTCGAGGAACTGGGAATGAGGTAGCTTGACTTGAACATTGGAAGGTTACTTGCCCACACCATCATATGGACCCTCATCTTTTGCTTTGTCGGTATGGTGGTCGCGGCATCAATACGAGTGATAGCGTGGTTGCTGCCATGAGGCGAATAGAAAACGACGAGCAATATTTCAGATCACTTGATTGGCTCTTAGAAAAAGCGAAGGAACTGGACCATCCTCTGATCGACGAACGAACCAAGGCAGAGTTGATGCAGAAATACGACTTTGTCGCTGCGGGTGTGATGGAGTACCAACAGCGGAAGCCGGAGCCGTCAACGCCTGAACCTGATCCACCAAAGCCAGAACCAGAACCGGAGCCACAGAAGAAAGTCGATCTGTCGGATTGGCTCGATGACTGAGAGGTGAGAACGTGAACCTTACAGCTGCAACCAATGAGCAACTCTATCAAATTATCGTCTACGAGGATTGTCCGCAGTCGGTCAAAAAGGCTGCCCGCCAGGAACTAAAACGGCGCGAACAACAAATCCATCAACGGAAAGAAATGGTGGAGATATACGAAAGTTTGGACTGGAATTTGTACGACCACCTGCGCCAAGCTGACAGCATCGTCCGAACCATGATGAAAGAGATGTCTGCTTGCGGGGTTCCTGCAGATATGTATGTGCCATTTCTGTCGGATAGATTCAAGGAAATTATGAATCAAATCAGAGAGGAAGCAGCAGGAAAGGTGGTGTCTCAATGAAATGCCAGTATCCCGACTGCCGTCAACCAGCTACCAAGTCATGGGCGTTAGTGCCTCTTTGCGAGTCGCATCATGAGACGATCCGGGAGGAAACGATCAGGTTTTACACCAGGCGCGATAGCAACCGCTCAGAAGTGGAGCGGCGCCCTCACTATATGGAGATCAGCGAGCTTGTTCCCTGGTCAAAAGTAAATATGAGGGCAGGTGATTGGTAATGAGATTTGTAGGAATCGATCCATCAACCAGAACTGGTTTCGTGGCAATAAGCGAGTGGGGAGATGTTCTGCGTGCCAATGAGTTGACTGGTGTTGGCAGCCAAGACCCAAAGCGCATGGCGTCGTTGCTTGGAGAGGTGATGGCTTTTGTTAAGCCTGATGACATCGTCTGTATTGAGGGATTCGCATTTGGCGCACAAGGGCAGGGCGTTAGCGTTCAATACGGTATAGGTTGGGGTCTGCGAGTTGCGCTATTCCGACGAGGCATTGCCTACACCGAAGTCAGCCCAGCCAGCGTGAAGAAGTTCGCAACTGGCAAAGGAAACGCGAAGAAGGATGAGATGGTGCTGCCGATCTTCAAAAAGTGGGGTTTTGAACATAGTAGCGATAACGTAAGGGATGCGTTCGTGTTGGCGCAGATTGCGCGAGAATTAAAGTTTTCGCAGGAAGTCGGAGAGCCGACGACAACCATCAAATATGAGGCAGAAGTCATCCAATCCATCCTCAACCCGTCCGAGAAAAAGAAACGGAAGAAGGTGGCCAAATGAGCGAAGAGATGGTAAAGGCTATAGCTGAGTTTCGGCAATATTTGGCTAGTCAAGGGCACAACATCGACCACCTGAGCGATGAAGATGTGTATAAGGTGGTCACTGGCTTTCGTGTGACTGCGGAAATGATAGGCAAGGCGCTCAGGGAGATCCTGAGGTCCTTATCTCGGTCACTCAAGGCGAAGTCAGAAGAAAAACGTCAGCGCAAGATTTACTTTCGCAAAAATAAGTCTCAGATGAAGAACTGGAAGAAGTGGAAAAAGAAGCGGAGGAGGATGGAATAATGGGTGATCCTGTAAATTCGCCAGACCACTATACTGCCGGTGGTATCGAGACAATCGATTATCTCCGGGCCAAACTATCACACCAGGAGTTTGCTGGATACTGCCGCGGCAATGTTTTGAAATATCTTAGTCGCTGCAACAATAAGGGCGGTGTAGAGGATCTGAAAAAGGCGCGGGTGTATCTTGACTGGCTGATCCAGCACCAAGAGCGGGTGAAGACATGAGCCTACAGAAAAAGCTTGACCGAGCAAGAGAAGAAGGGCGGAAAGAAGGCTACAAACATGGACTGATTGTGGGCCGTAGCCAACAACGGATGATGATCTGGGCAGAGGTCTGCAACGAACTAAAAAGCATAGCTGATGAAGCGATGAAACGGATTCCGGGGATAGGAAAGAATCGGAGACAAGCTGCGCTTGAGAAACTGGACGAGATTGCAAGAGAACGATTCGAAAGAGAACGGGAGGACGGAAGATGAGCACAAAAGAATGGACGCGCGAAGATTGGCAGAAGTGGCAAAGGAAATGCATCCTGGAGGATTATCAGGACTTGATTGCTGGAAGGAAAGGAAGAGCATCTACTGAGGGTAGCGATCTCCAACACCGCCGAACAATTTATGGACGAAATCGAATTGCTTGACGGGAAGATCGGGAAACACGATCGCAAGCTGGCCCTCTTTTAGCGGCAGCCCTTGGGTATGGTCTTCGACAGAGTGAGGGATGCCGGCAGCTTCAAGGGCCTGAGTGTAACGGGACGCATCGTCCCAGTTTGTCACGTAGTAAAACGATTTGTTTTCCAAAACGTTCACGCTCCTTTGTAGGTAGTATGCCACAAAGGATTGGGACAAAAAAAGCTGGGTACAAACTCTCAATTATGTAAAACAAGGCGGTGAAAATAACATGTTTATCATTGCCATCGTGGAAGGAACAACCGTCTACAATTTTCACGACAAAATATACAAAACAAGAGTGAATGCAGAAAAGGTGCTGGCCACTATGAAAAAGGACCACACCCTTAATGAGCGGTGGGAGGTTTGCGAAATTGAAGGCATGATCTTTAAGGGGCGGTGAAACGCATGAGGATGCTATCTCTCTGCTCGGGAATCGACGGGATCGGGTTGGCAGCCAAGTGGGCTGGGATAGAGACGGTGGCCTTCTGCGAGATAGAGTCGTATCCAGTGAAGGTTTTGAACAAACGATTCCCGGGAGTACCGATCTTCGACGACCTACGGAAATTGAACAAGCAAATGCTTATAGACGCAGGGGTGATAACGGAGGATGGAAGCCGAACAATTGACCTTATTTGCGCCGGATACCCTTGCCAGCCTTTCTCCCACGCCGGGAAGCGACTTGGCGAGGACGATGACCGCCACCTCTGGCCGGAAGTGTTTAGAATTGTGTGCGAGCTCAGGCCCACTTGGTTCTTTGGAGAGAATGTTGCTGGACACGTCACACTGGGCCTCGACAGCGTACTTGCTGACCTGGAAAGTGAAGGCTACACCGCAAGGGCGATACTACTTCCAGCTGCAGCCGTCGGCGCCCCGCACAGACGAGATCGAGTCTTCGTTGTGGCCAACTCCGTTACAATCTGATCACAAAAGAAGAGGCCCAAACAGCAAGCAACAGGGATTACATGAAAAAGTGAGGATATGGCCTACACCAAAGGCTACTCTTCGGGGAGACTGCCCATCGGAACGTGAACGGAGAACGCCAGATTTACATGCTGCCGTGAAGATGTGGCCGACGCCGAAAGCGCGGGATTACCGGACGGCATCGGGTCGAGAACAGAGAGATTCACCGGATTTGAATATCGTGGTCAAAATGTGGCCTACACCAGCAGCACAGGATGCAGAGAATGCGACACTGCCACCTTCGCAGATTGATCGCGATACGGTACCGGGTTCGGTTATGAGACAAGGACAACAGGATCAGCTCAATCCTGATTGGGTCGAATGCTTGATGGGCTTCCCGATCGGTTGGACTGATGTGGAGCGAGACGAAACCGAGGCACACTGGATTGATGATCCGAGGTGGCCAGCAGGACCCGGGGAAGAGCAGTACGAGTGGGAACCGCCACGGGTGGCTGCAGGAGTAAAAAATCGAGTGCCCAGGTTGAAGGCTTGCGGTAACGCGGTGGTGCCAGCGCATGCGTACCCGTTCATGGCGGCGATCAAACAGATTCATGAGGGGAGGGTGCACGTTGGCTAGATCACCACTTATCTGGTTTGGAGGGAAAGGTAAAGTCGCTCAGCACATTATCAGCCGAATGCCACCGCACACCTGCTACGTTGAACTGTTCGGCGGCGCAGCGCATGTGATTGCCCAAAAGCCTCCCATAACCAATGAAGCTTACAATGACATCGATGGTGAAGTGGTCAATTTCTTACTGGTGGCCAGGAACGAACCAAAACGGCTGAGGGAAGCATGCGAGTCATTGCCATACAGCCGCATGCTTTACGAGAAGTGGAAGCGTGAGGAACCGCCGGCAGATGACTTTGAACGAGCGGTGAGATTCTTCTACGTTAACCGTCCGGGTATCGCGAAAGGTAACTCCGATTCCGCCTTCTCTACTGATACCGGTTGGAGACATAGCAGAGAGCACAACACGGCTCGGACATACCAATCGGCCTGCCAGGCAATCGAGGCATTCGCAGAACGGATGAAGACGGTCATGATCGATAACCGCGACTTCCGGGAAATCGTCAGGGTGTATGATTCACCCACAACGCTGTTCTACGTTGACCCTCCATACATCGGCCGGGAAAAGTATTATGCGCTGACAGAAGAGGACAGGAAGGAACCAGAAAGGCTGCAGCAAGGTGTCAGAGGGTTGCCGCAATTGCTACGCTTTTGCACTCCATGACATGCGGCATAAGGCGTTCACGGAAGGCAAAAAGCTGCCGAAACAGTACGCGAAACCTTTCAGCGAGATTCAGCTTTTTCCGGATCGTTTGGAACAGCCGTTGAAATGGAGGAAGCCGCGGCAGATATTCGTGAATAGCATGTCCGACCCGTTTCATGATGACGTGCCATTTGACTTTATCGACAAGGTATTCGCAGTGATGGCGCTAACGCCTTGGCATACCTACCAGATACTGACCAAGAGGCCTGAGCGCATGAAAACGTACTTGACAACAAACAACCGTAGATCATATTGGGCAAGCGCCGCTAACGACCTAAATCTGAGCAAAGAACATGTTTACATCAACCGAACGCCAAACCCACTTCCAAACGTCTGGCTCGGCGTCAGCGTCGAAAACCAACGAGCTGCAGACGAGCGGATTCCGTTACTTCTGCAGACGCCAGCAGCCGTCCGGTTCCTGAGTTGCGAACCGTTACTTGGTCCGGTTAACTTGGAATTCTGGACACAATTCGAGCATCCAGACAATGAGGGTTACGGATTAGAAGCCATAAAAGGACTGGATTGGGTAATCGTAGGTGGTGAATCTGGAACAAATGCAAGACCCATGCATCCAGAGTGGGCAGAAAGCTTGAGGGATCAGTGCGAGGAATACAGAGTGCCGTTTTTCTTCAAGCAGTGGGGAGAATTTGCTCCTCACGACGATGATGACGATCCCGAATTTTGGGTTACGTATGACGGCGAAGCTGGCTTTGTTCATACTTGCATGCCGCCCGATAATTACTACACCTTTATGAACCGCATTGGCAAGAAACGTGCCGGCAGGCTACTGGACGGCAGAGAGTGGAACGAATTTCCAGGAGGGGAACGGGATGCAAGCAGGGCGTGAGATCAAGTTTCGGGCGTTGCATAAGAGTGGGAAGATGCTTTTCTTTAACGGGGATTCTCCAAGTTTTGGTTCCTATCCAGGGGAACGGTTTGCCAGTGTGGAGGATGTGTTCTATTACCACAAAGAGGATTTCCAGCTGATGCAATACACCGGCCTCCACGACAAGAACGGCAAGGAGATTTACGAGGGGGATCACATGTATGCATCCGGCAACCTCTACGGTGAGGAATATATCGGCACGGTAGTATGGGACAAAGATGACGCAAGGTTTGAAGTTGTCGGGCTTCATGGACGTTTTGAGTACATCCCCGGCGAGTGCTACGTGAAAGGCAACATCTACGAGAACCCGGAGTTGCTGGAGGTGGGCAAGTGATGAAGGCAGGACGTGAGCTGGATGCGAAAGTGGCGGAAGCGTTGGGGTGGCAATGGGGAGATACCGGACAAGGTCTTGAGGGACTATTCCCACCTGAAGGGGATTTGAGATACAACATCGCTCTTTACGGTCCCCTGCACTTTGATAAGGATGGATACTTGGAAACGATGCCGCGGTACTCGACTTCATGGGAAGGCATGGGCGTGCTTGTGGAAGAAGCGAAAAAGCAAGGGATTCGCCTGGAGTTTTCCCACGGACTTAACGGCGGATATTACGGAGGTGCATATAGCTTTGACGACGGGGAGTATCAGATCGATCACTCTACAAACTACGCATTTACTACTGCACCACA
This sequence comes from Brevibacillus sp. B_LB10_24, assembly GCF_046036945.1. Taxonomy (NCBI): domain Bacteria; kingdom Bacillati; phylum Bacillota; class Bacilli; order Caryophanales; family Paenibacillaceae; genus Brevibacillus; species Brevibacillus sp. B_LB10_24. The sequence goes on from NZ_JBJQOQ010000049.1 coordinate 25,606, forward strand.
TGCAGTAAGCTTAGTTTTCTTGATGGCAAAAGGAGTGATAAGTAATGCGTGACGCGGAAAAAGACTTGGCAATGTGCGAGGCGGCTACACCGGGGCCGTGGCAAGTACAGAGAAAGAATGGCGATTTTGTTCAACTAGCGAAGGGAGTGGTTGTTGGTACAACCGAAAATAATTTGCATTTCATCTCCGAGGCCCGCGAAGCGCTGCCGCACTGGATTAAGCTGGCGGTTGCGGCGGAAAAAGAAGCCAGACGTTTTCGTGAAGCCTTAGAGAAGGTTGACATTCACATTCGTTCGACCAGCGATCCAGTTCCGTACATCATTGAGACATTGAAAAGTACACTGCCCGAATATAAAGACTGGTGGGATATTGGAGAGTAATTTAACAAAAGAGAAATTGTGATGAGGAGTTGAAACGGATGAAGAAGATCACAATCGTTTTCAGCAGCGGCGCAATTCAAGAATTTGTGGTTGAAAGCTTATCGCTTACCAGAAACGGATTTGGGCAATTGATTGGAGTTGAGTGGAAAGCTGCAAAGGGACAGAAAACACCAATGCGTATCAATTTGGATAATGTGGACGGTATATTCTCGGAGGACATGCCAGCAGAGGATGCGATGAGCGCGATTAGACAGATGATGATTTAACACGATATTTCTTTTGAGGAGTGATTTTGTGGAGACTCATCAGTTTGACCAAGTCGAGGCCGCTTTGAGAGACATGGCAAAAGTGTTAGCAGTTTACAGGAAGCACTTGCTGCAAGAAGGATTTTCGACTCTGGAAGCAACGATGCTAGTTGCCGCATACCAGGCAAGCCTTTTGTCTGGAGAAAAGAAATGAGGTGAAGTAATGAAAGTTCAAATAGAAGAAAATCTGTTTCTCGAATCTGACGGCCTGCAGTTTATCGTCAAGGAGTACACCGGCAAACAGGACAACCTTGGTAGGGAATTGTACAAGGTTCACGGATACTTTTCCAGTGTAAGAAGCGTACTCAAGCACCTGTTGAAAATGAAGATCATGCAATCGACTGCTCAGACGCTATCAGAGCTTTGTCAGGACATTCTACGGATTGAGCAGTACATCGAGTCAAAACTAACTGTATGACGGCTGGATAAGGCTCACTAACGGTCTGTACCACATCAACCATTTAGTGAAGAAAAAGGAGCGTATCACATATGAAAACTGAATTGAGCGTATTTTTCAAAATGCAGCAGAAGGACGACAAGAAGGAGGTCTTGAAATTCGAGATCAAGGGGAACGACGGTGAAAATGCCGCAAACCAGCTCTATCAGTTGGCTGGCAGCATCATCGTGTTTGAAATTGAAGGATGCGCTGCTGGTGAAACGACCGCTGAGTTTATGAATATCCAGCGCGACAGCAAAAAGACGGTCATGAAGTTTGCCATCAAAGGTGACTCCGAAGAAAAGGCGCAAGAGTTGTACAAATTCGCCGGCCGCAATGTAAAGATGACCGTGCAGCCGTCACAGATGAGTATCGATGAGTTTTACGGTGAGGATGAGCACGAAGGCTTGGAATACAGCATCAATCCTGACGGCACTGTGGATGTTCCAGACGGCCAGTTGAGCCTGGATGAGGTAACTGCGCCAGAATCAACTGACGATGACGAACTGCCATTTTAGAGATAGATCAACGCCCCGGTTCGCCGGGGCACTCCCCGCCAAAAAGGAGGGACCATATGCAACAAATGACTTTTCTCCCGGAGTTGGACAGAAAGAAAACACAGAAGGCTGTCGAAGCCGCGCTGGAAAAGTACCGGCTGTACAAGTACCTGACCTTCGAAGAGCGCGAGGCATCTGTCACCGCCAGCTATGAGCACAGGGACGGCGGACGATCGAATCAGACCAGTGACCAGACGGCTGGAATTGCTGTTCACAACGTTGATGAGCAGACGGCGCGCAGGGCGTATTGCGAGAGAGTTGAAAGGGCAGTGAATCGGCTGCCGCGCATGGAAAGGTTTTTGATCCAGGAGCGGTACATGGGGGCGGACAGCGAGTACATCACCGATTATTCGATATACTGTCATCGTTTCAACCCGCCAATCAGTGAGTTTACTTACTACAAGATCAAGTGGAAGGCGTTTTACAAGATAGCGTTAGCACTCGACATTCAGGTGGTGAAGTCAGAAAACTAGGAGTAATAGGACGTGCTGAATCTTAAATACGAATAAAAAGGAGAGGTGATCAACGTGAAAAATGAAGTCAGGAGCGATGACTTGCCGGAAGTCTTGGAGGTAAAGCACATCCAGCATTTCCTAGGAGTCGGTCAGGTTCAGGCGTATGACCTTGCCAACTCTGGACAGTTCCATGTTGTGCGCGTGGGTCGCAGGATTAAGATACCGAAGAAGAGTTTCTTGGATTGGTTTTTTGGCAAAAAGCAGGATGCGTAGTCCTGCTTTTTTGATGCTATTTATGATGCTAAAAATCCGATAATTTGAGATTCAGAGCGACTTGTAAAAATATCACAATACGGGACGAGCCTAGTAATACCAACGATTCGAAGCTGTTATCGATCAAGTAAAAAAAATATCAATGAAATACGTTATTACTATTGAAGGGTAGCG